>CAYTRB010000217.1:0-5297 GCA_964440215.1 uncultured Methylocapsa sp. | reverse complement strand
CCAGCGATCGCTCATAGCCGCGCAGAATTTTGGCAAATGGATCGAACCGGCGCGGCTGCACCTGCGACGGGGATCTTGGCCGAAGAAAGAGCGCGCACATCATCGGCGTCGTGGTCAAGGACAGGGCGAGCGAGACGAGGATCGCAAGCGAGAGAGTCATCGCGAATTCCCGAAACAAGCGGCCGACAATGCCACCCATCAAAAGAATCGGAATGAATACCGCGATGAGTGAGATGCTGATCGACACCACAGTGAATCCCACTTCTCCCGCGCCGATCATGGCCGCCTCCACTCGCCCCTTTCCGGCGTCGAGGTGGCGCGAGATGTTTTCCAAAACCACGATCGCATCATCGACCACGAAGCCGGTTGCGATGGTCAGAGCCATCAGAGACAAATTGTTCAAGCTGAAATTCAAGAGATACATAGCGCCGAAAGTGCCGATAATCGAAACCGGCACGGCAACGGTTGGTATGATCGCCGCGCGAATATCGCGCAGGAACAAAAATACAATCAGCGTGACCAATAGAACTGCGATGACCAAGGTCCATTCGGTATCGTGCAAGGAGGCGCGAATGGTATTGCTGCGATCGGAGGCGCGTGAGATGTCGATATCGCTGGGCATCGCCGCTTGGAGATGCGGCAATTCGGCCTTCACGCGTTCGACCGTGTCGATGATGTTGGCGCCTGGCTGACGGAAGATAATCGCGAAAACGGCTGGGCGTCCCTCCGCCAGGCCGAGATTACGCAAGTCCTCGACGGAATCCACGACGTTGGCGACGTCGGTGAGACGCACCGGGGCGTTGTTGCGATAGGCAACGATGAGCGGGATGTAGTCGGCGGCTCGCGTCGCTTGATCGTTGGTGTAGATTTGGCTGTGCCGTGTATCGTCCTCAATGTCGCCTTTCGGGCTGTTGGCGTTGGCGGAAGCAAGCGCCGCGCGCACATCCTCGAGCCCGATGCCATATTTGGATAAGGCTTGCGGAATGAGCTCGACGCGTACCCCCGGCAAAGCACTGCCACCGATCACGACTTGACCGATTCCATCGAGCTGCGAAAGCCTTTGCTGAAGGATGTTGGTCGCATAATCGTACATCTGACCAGGCGTCTTGGTCTTCGAAGTCAGCGTGAGGATAAGGATCGGCGCGTCGGCGGGGTTGATCTTGCGATAGGTCGGATTGGTGGGCAGGTTCGTTGGCAGATCGGCTGCCGCTGCGTTGATCGCCGCCTGAACGTCGCGCGCGGCACCGTCGATGTCGCGGTCGACGTCGAATTGGAGGATGATACGGGTCTGACCGAGTGTACTTGTCGAGGTCATTTCCGTGATATGGGCGATTTGGCCGAGGTGGCGTTCGAGCGGGCCTGCCAAGCTCGATGCCACGGTCTCCGGGCTCGCACCCGGAAGCTGCCCCTGCACCAGGATCGTCGGAAAATCGACCTGCGGGAGCGGCGAGACCGGCAGCTTCAGAAATGCGAGGCTCCCCGCCAGGGCAATCCCGAAGGTGATGAGCGTGGTTGCCACCGGACGCGAAATGAAAAGGGCGGAAAGGTTCATCCTTGAGCCTCTCCGGCGGCCAGCGGAGGATTGCGGCGGCGCCCCCCCGCGAGCCGGAATGCCAGACGATCGAAATAGAGGTAAATCACCGGTGTCGTGAAAAGCGTCAAAACTTGGCTCACGATGAGCCCTCCGACGATCGCGACACCGAGCGGATTACGGAGTTCCGAGCCAGTGCCGGCTCCGAGCATCAAGGGCAAGGCGCCGAGGATAGCAGCGAAAGTCGTCATCAGAATCGGTCGAAAACGCAGGAGACAGGCTTGGAAAATAGCGTCGCGCGGCGCGAGCCCTTCGGTGCGTTCGGCGTCCAAGGCGAAATCGATCATCATGATCGCATTCTTCTTGACGATGCCGATCAGTAACACGATGCCGATGATCGCGATGATATCGAGCTCGTGGCCTGATACCATCAAAGCGAGCAAGGCGCCCACGCCAGCCGAGGGCAGGGTCGAGAGAATCGTTATCGGATGGATGAAGCTCTCGTAGAGAACGCCGAGAACGATGTACATCGTGATCACCGCGGCGATGATCAAAAAGACTTCGTTTGTCGCTGAGGCGCGAAACGCCGCGGCCGCGCCTTGAAAGGCCGACATGAAGCTATTGGGCAGACCGATCTCTCGCTCGGCAGTTTCGATAGCCGTGATGGCGGCGCCAAGCGAGGAGCCTCGTGCGACATTGAACGAGATGGTGGTGGCTGGAAACTGCGCGAGATGCGTGATCAACAACGGCCCAGGGCGCTCGCTCACGTGGACGATCGCGGAAAGCGGAACTTGCCCGTTACTGGAGGAAGAAGACGACGGCAGATAGAAAGAGGAAAGACTCGCCAGCGTGCGCTGCAAGGATGGGTCGGCTTCCACGATGACGCGATACTGATTCGACTGCGTGTAAATGGTCGAGATAATGCGCTGGCCGAATGCGTCGTAGAGCGCATTGTCGACGCTGGCGGGCGTGATCCCGAACCGGGCCGCGGTCGCCCGGTCGATGGTAAGATCGACCGCGAGCCCTTGGCTCTGCATATCGCTGGCAACGTCGCTAAGCTCCGGCATCTGCGCAAGCCGTTGCATCAGCTTCGGCACCCAGATTTTAAAGGCATTGGGATCGGCGTCCTGCAATATAAAATGATATTGCGCGCGGCTGACACCGGAATCGATCGTGAGATCCTGGACGGGCTGCATATAGAGGGAGACGCCTACGATCCCTGAAACCTCTTTCTGCAAGCGGCGGACGATTTCGCTGGCGGTGAGCTGCCGCTCGTCCCGCGGTTTGAGATTGATCAAAAATCTGCCGCTGTTCAGGGTCGGGTTGTCGCCGTCGATCCCGATGAACGAACTCACGTTTTCGACTGCTGGATCGCGCAGAATCGCCTCCGCGAGCTGGCGTTGAATACCCGCCATTGCCTTGAAGGAAACGGTTTGCGGGGCTTCCGAAATCGCCTGAATCATGCCGGTGTCTTGCACCGGGAAGAACCCTTTGGGGATGACGATATAGAGCGCAATGGTCAAGCCAAGCGTTGCGATCGCGACAAAAAGAGTGAGCGGCTGATGCCGGAGCACGACGTTAAGCGCTCGGCCATATTGCGCGACCAAGCCATTGAAGGCGCGTTCCGCCATGAGATCGAAGCGGTTGCGCGTCGAGTCGGGACGATGCCGGATAAGCCGCGCACAAAGCATCGGCACGAGGGTGAGCGAAACGATCGCCGAAATCACGATCGTAACGGCAAGCGTGATCGCGAATTCATGGAACAGGCGGCCGACCACATCGCCCATGAACAAAAGCGGAATAAGAACCGCGATCAAGGATACAGTCAGCGAAATGATCGTGAATCCGATCTGCTCCGAACCTTTTAGCGCGGCCTGCAAAGGCGGATCACCGGCTTCGACGTAGCGGGCAATGTTTTCGATCATCACGATCGCGTCGTCGACGACAAAGCCGGTCGAGATCGTCAGCGCCATCAGCGAAAGATTGTCGAGGCTGAACCCTAAGAGATACATCGCGCCAAACGTGCCGACGAGCGACAAAGGCACCGAAAGGCTGGGAATGATGGTCGCTGGAAGTGTCCGCAAGAACAAAAAGATTACGACGACGACAAGCCCCACCGCGAGGGCTAGTTCAAACTCGACATCCGCGACGGAAGCGCGAATGGTCGTCGTGCGGTCGCTGAGCACCTTGACATTAATGGCGGCCGGGAGTGTCGCGACGATCGTCGGTAGTAGCTTTTTGATCGTGTCGACGACCTCGATCACATTGGCGCCCGGCTGGCGGCGGATGCTCAGGATGATCGCCGGGGTCGTATCATCCAAGGCGCCGAGCTTCGTATTTTCCGCGCCAAGCCCTACGCTAGCGACGTCGGAAAGACGGACCGGACCGCCGTTGCGGTAGGCGACGACGATCGAGCCGTAGTCGGCGGCGCCCGGTATTTGGTCGTTGGCGTTGATTGTCGAGGATTGGGCCGGGCCGTCGAAGCTCCCCTTCGGCAAATTCACATTGGCGTTGGCGATGGTGGTGCGGAGATCATCGATGTTGAGGCCGTAGGCGGCGAGCGCGGCGGGATTGAATTTGATGCGAACGGCGGGCCTTTGACCGCCGCCGATGGTGACCAGCCCCACGCCCGGCTGTTGCGAAAGCTTCTGCACAAGGCGCAACTCGCTGATGTCTTCGAGCTCGGTCAATGGCAAGGTCTTGGACGTGACCGAAAGCGTCATGACAGGCGCGTCGGCCGGATTGACCTTGGCGTAGACCGGTGGGGTCGGCAGCCCGCTCGGCAACAGATTGTTAGCGGCATTGATCGCGGCCTGCACCTCCTGTTCGGCGATATCGAGGCTGAGGTTCAAGCTAAATTGCAGGGTGATGACCGACGCCCCGGCCGAGCTTGAGGAGGTCATCTGGTTAAGGCCCGGCATCTGCCCAAGTTGCCGCTCGAGGGGCGCTGTTACCGAGGAGGTCATCACCTCCGGGCTTGCGCCCGGCAGAAACGTTTGGACCTCGATCGTCGGATAATCCACTTCCGGCAGGGCGGAAAGAGGCAGAAAGCTATAGGCAACTCCGCCAGCAAGCATGATCGCCGCCATGAAAAGCGTGGTTGCAACTGGGCGCAGGATGAAAATGCGGGATGGATTCATCAAGGACGCCCGGTGTGGGATGCCGCCGCATGATCATACATCTTCATGCGTCTTCATGGCTGATCTGGTGAGCCGGACTGGTTACCGTGATCGCGGTGGCTCTTTTTTGGGGAACCGTTCTTAGCAGGCGTTTCGCCATCTGCTGGCTGAATCGGTCGGCCGTCGGATACATCGCCGCTAGCAGGGATCAAGACCTTTGCGCCGTCCCGCAAACGGTCAGCCCCGTCGACGACAACCCGGTCACCGGGAGTAAGACCTGAGTTGACCGCATATTTGTCTCCGTCCAACGGGCCAAGACTGACGGTTCGCACCGACACCGTATTATCGGCACCGATGAGGTAGACAAAAGTTCCAGGGGCGCCGCGCTGAACCGCGTTCGAAGGCAAGGTCACGACGCCGTGCAGGGTCTTGAGCATGAGCCGGGCATTGACGAATTGGTTTGGAAAAAGCTTGTCGTCGAGATTGTCAAAATCCGCGCGCAACTTCACTGTGCCGGTCGTCGGATCGATCTGGCTGTCGAGCGCCGAGACTTTGCCGGTTGCAATGTAAGTGACATTGGCGCGGTCATAGGCCTTGACCTCAAGTGCCGTGCCCGCGTGAATCGCTGTCATGATTTCTGGAATATC
>CAYTRB010000216.1:0-5331 GCA_964440215.1 uncultured Methylocapsa sp. | reverse complement strand
CCGAGAAGCGCGAGGATCTCGAAACGCTCGCCAAAGGCCTCCTCGAATATGAGACGCTGACCGGCGGAGAGATCGTGGGGCTGTTGAAGGGGCATCTCCCAGTGCGCGATACAGATGACAATCATCAGCCACCGATGCATGGTTCTCCCGTCCCTTCCACCGGAGTCCTACGTCCAAAATCAGGCCCTCAGCTTGGCGGATTGGAGCCGCAACCGCAGGGCTAAGTGTGGCCGCAAGGCAAAGCACGGTGCTAGCGGTGATTAACTGAACGAAGCCACAGAGAAGGCGTGTGGAAAGGTGAGCCAGCACAGGCTTTGCGGCACAAAATTAATATTCTGGGTATTGCAGCGTTAGGAATATAATTATTTGGCCAGACGAGAGGTAAACCTCTAATTCCTTAGGCTCGATCCATCGATACTGTTTATGGAAATCTACCAGATCATACATTTCATCGCGGTCGTCGAAACAGGCAGTTTTACGAAAGGTGCAGACCGTGTGGCTGTTTCTCAGTCTGCGATATCGGCCAGCGTCGCAAAACTTGAAGTGGAATTCGATGTTCAATTGTTGGACCGGCGGCGTTCCCCAGTGGTTCCGACCGACGCCGGAAAGCGTTTGTTCGAAGCCGGCAACGCAATTCTACAAATATGCAGTACAGTGAAAGGCGAACTCGAAACGATCGCTAGACCGAAGCTTCTTCGAATTGGAATATTACAATCGTTTTCCAGCCGTCACATTTCCAAGCTGCTGGGTTCTTTCCGGCGGGCCAACTCTCATGTGGCCATAGAGGTGTGTGATGCGACCAGTGAGCAATTGGTCGAAATGCTCACTGAACAGCAACTGGACGCGGTTCTTACGATCCTTGATGACGGCGCCACGAAATTCGCGAGCCGGGTTCTTTTCGAAGAACCATATGTGTTGGCCGTTCCAGAAGATCATCCCTTCGCGCAGCGAGAAAGCGTGAGACTTGCTGATCTTCACGACGAACCTTTCATCGTCCGGACAGGCCGCGATAGGTTCAAAGACGCGAGCAATGCGCTTGTTTCCCGCGGCGTCAAAATACGAGTTGTGTATAAAACCTCCCAAATCGACAGGACACTGGCTCTCGTCGCCGCCGGAGTAGGCCTATCTTTTATTCCAGCCCGCCTCGTGACGGCAGCCGTTAAGCAGGTGCCGGTGGCTGACATGGGCTTCTTTAGAACCTACGGTCTCCTTTGGAGGCGCGAACGAGAGAACGACCTCAACGATTTCATTAAGTTCGCTGAAAGTCATTGCTGGACGGTATAAGAACCTTGCACAGGCGCCGGTGCGCGACTCTCCCATCGCCTCCACTGAGTCGTCGTTCGTCCAAACCGAGTCCTAAACCAGGCGGGTGCAGGCCCGTCCCCGCGACATGGGTAACTTGGAAAAGGGAGCGGCTTCGTGCGGTAATTATAATATTCGTGGTTTGCAGCGGGTCCGGTCCATAGGTACTGATCATGGAAATCTATCAGATCATTCATTTCGTCGCGATCGTCGAGACAGGCAGCTTCACGAAAGGCGCAGACCGCGCCGCCGTCTCGCAGTCGTCTATTTCGGCCAGCGTTGCGAAACTTGAAGCAGAATTTGCTGTCCAGCTGTTGGACCGGCGGTGCTCTCCAGTGATTCCAACCGAGGCCGGGGCGCGTTTGTTTGAAACCGGCAAAGCAATATTACAATTATGCAGGACGGTGAAAGGCGAACTGGACATGATCGCTAAACCGAAGCTTCTCCGAATTGGGATACTGCAGTCCCTCTCTAGTCGCCTCGTTTCCAGGCTGTTGGGTTCGTTTCGGCGCGACAACCCTTTTGTGGCTATCGAAATGTTTGATGGAGTTGGTGAACAGCTGAATGGATTGCTCGCTGATCGGCGGGTCGACACTATTCTTACGGTTTTTGACGGCGACTCTGCTTCAAAATTTCCTAGTCAAGTTCTCTTCGAGGAACCGTACGTCTTGGCCGTGCCAGAAGCTCATCGCTTCGCGCAGTTGAAAAGCGTGAAGCTATCCGATCTTCGCGACGAACCTTTCATCGTGCGGGCGCGGTGTGATCGTTATAACGACGTGAACGATGCGCTGGATTCTCGCGGCGTAACGCTAAATGTTATGTACACGACCGATCAAGACGACAGGGCGCTGGCTCTGGTCGCTGCCGGTGTAGGCCTAGCGCTTTTCCCCGCCCACTTCGAGATGGCGACTGTAAAGAAAGTGGCGGTGTCAGACTTGGGCCTTTCTAGGGCGATCGGTCTCCTTTGGGCGCGCGAACGAGAGAGTGACCTCAAGGAATTTATTAAGTACGCCGTAAGCCACTGCTGGGCGGCTTAAAAATGGCGAAAGGGCGCAGTTGGGCTGATCGCTCGGAAGGAAGGGGCCATTTTACACAAGCTTGTTCTTTTTCGTCTCGATGAGCGTGGCTCTTTAGACCGTCCGTCAGGGCTGAGTGGATCTTGTCGAATTCGATCTCGACGGCCTGCACGATCAGCTTGCGTGCCCCGGTGCGCAGGATTTCGGTGAGCGGATCGTCGATTTCGTCTTTCTGTCGGAGTGAGACGACGCTATTCTCGTTCATGGCGTAACGCTCCTTCTTGGAGGTTCGGGTGGCTTGGTCGCCAACCCCGTTACGCCGCCTACTTCACCCCGTCACCCAGTTTCCTGCATAGCTCAGTGGCATGGCGTCGAGGGCGTTTCCCGCGGGAGACGCCATGCTTGCAGCACGTCTCATCAACACCGCTCGCATGCGGTTCTGTCATCCATGCCTGATCGTGGAATATGAACAGAAGCCTGAACCGACCCTCAATCAAATGATCGACTCTTGCCTTGCGGCGATTACCATACAGCCTGACTGAACAGCATTGTCATAGGTGGCTAGTGCTGAAATGCACCGGTTACCCGGCTTGCCCGTTGCAATTGTTGTGTTCAGCTCTCATCGAGCGCCACCGGCTCGGACGGACTCGGGACTTGGCCTCGCGCGGATAAAGGCGTAATTGAGAAGGGCTGCGGGATCGTGCTTCAAACTCCCCAACGGGAAACTTGAATCCCGCGGGGATACCGATTGTGAAGGGACCGCCGTCACCACGCATTGCTGCCAAATAACCCGCGCGGCGTGCCGCGTCCACTCTTGCCTCAACTCAAGATTTTGATAGCGACATCGACGGTAGCCCATAGGAATTCATTAATCTCATTCTCTTGATGATTAGCCGCTACAATCTGATGAGCCGGCGCAACAGCTGCGGTGAATTCAGATGTATGCCAATGACCGAGCTTCGGCACGCGTGGTAGAGCCGCAACGTCGGGATTGGGATAAACCGATACGTAGAAATAGGGCTCGTCATAATATTCGTCTCCGGGCGAAAGCCCAGCGCCGACATAGCCGGTGACGTCATTTCCCCGCGTCGGGAATGAGATCAAAGTGGCGAGATCGAAGTGGTGCGGCCAACAGCGCACATCTGATACTGTCAATTTGCGCCGCATCATTAGTCTTTGGACGCGCACGAGCAAATATTCGGCATTGGCGAACCAGGCAGCCAGCTCGATCAAGGCATCTGCCACATTCTCGACGCGATAGGCGTCGCCTTGGGTGACTGCGTGCGTAGGCATCTCGTAAGGTGATGGCGCGTCGAGGGCGCGCGCATCGAGGCCTCTTGCGCCAAGTTGCTCGCCCAGCCATTGGCGTGCCTGCGCATCTGTGCGACCGTCAAGGGAGAAAGATTGGATTGTCCTCTCGTCGCAATGCAAAACGAGCGTGAGATCGGCAATTTTCAAGCTTAGACACACGCCGCCTGACATCAAATGGGTCGTAAAGCCGTGGAGGGTGTCGTCCCAACCGAGATTTGTGTGGCTGTCATCTGGCCGCGTCGGAACATAGGCGCGCGCTGCCCGCGCGAGCCATTGCACTGCCTGATGGGCTTGCGAGCGGACCAGGCTCAGCCGCCGCGGGTCAATGCCTCGAAGTGGCCGCCAAACTGAGCTACCCACGGTCACTCCGCTCCTGTCCGTCTGATTTTTACGTTATCATACCGATTAGAGATCTCAATCTTGGGCGCCCGCGCCAAATCTAAAGATCCTAGTGATAGAGTGGAACGAGACAGATTCGATCGTTGCGGTGGACGGCCTGGATCACCCGACGTGCACCGTCTGTGGCATACAGTCGATTTCGCGTCATGGTTTGTATCGACGGACTCTCCAGGATCTTTCTGTGCAGGGCAAGCCGGTCAGCTTGGGCGCGGAAGGTCCGGCCCATGCTGCAAATCGCCGACCATATTGTCGGCTCTCGACCGATCCTTTGCGGGATCCTCGCAGCAGCGGGGCGATTTTTCCGCCGCCCGGATTAACAGCCTCGGTCAGCAACTTCTGACCTATCTCCACTCCAATCGGATCGAGCTTCCGGCGAACATTGTGCGTCGAACAATGATTAAGCGGCGCGGGCTCGTAGCGCGCCTCACAGTGGCCCCTACTGAGCTTCGGACCGCGTCGGGCCGTTCGATCAATGGCAGCAATTGCACCTCCGGAATTGTGGGGATCAATTCGTAGAGCATGCAGCCCTGCCGGAGTACCGAGTGGGTGCATCGCTTGGTGGTGTTTGATTTGAGATATCGATCATAGCCAAGCGCTTCGCCAGCTGCTCCGAGCAGGGTCAGCCGCGCCATCGCAAACGCGTTCTGCCTGCCCTATTTTTCCAACACGTAACTCCCGGGTGCATCCTGCAGGGGCGGGTATGCCTCGCCACCCATAGTCGGAGGCTCGACCTTCTCGCCGGAATGCCCGGCGAGCCAGGCGAACCAGTCTATCCACCAGCTCCCGTCGTGGCGTTCGGCGGCCGCGCGCCAGCGCTCGGGCGTATTGGTCTGGCCCTCCTTGTTCGTCCAATAAGTGCCTTTGCCGCCAGGCGGGTTGATGATGCCGGCGATGTGGCCGCTCGACGCGAGGACGAAGCGCACCTTGCCGCCCGTGAGCTGGGTGACGCGAAAGGCTGCCTCCCAGGGCACGATGTGGTCCTTCTCCGCCCCGACCGCGTAGATGTCCTGCCGGATGCGGCTGAGGTCCAACGCCTCGCCCTTCAGGTGGACCTTGCCGGGCTGGATCAGGTTGTTCTCGACGTATGTGTTGCGCAGGTACCAGCCGTGCGCCGTCCGAGCCATGCGGGTGCCGTCGCTGTTCCAGTAGAGCAGGTCGAACGCCGGCGGCTTCTGGCCTAGCAAATAGTTGTTCACCACATTCGCCCAAATCAGGTCGTTGCTGCGCAACAGGTTGAACATGTTGGAAAGCTCGCGGCTGTCGAGGTAGCCGCGCTCCAGCATCTGCTGCTCGATGAAGTCCA
>CAYTRB010000215.1:0-5370 GCA_964440215.1 uncultured Methylocapsa sp. | reverse complement strand
GTCGGCGGGCCGGGAGGCGCGTTGGGATCGACCGGCGCCACCGCCATGCCCCACTCATCGGCATAGGCATGATAGAGGCGGGTGAAGAAGTTCGAATCACCCGGGGCCGGTTCCGGTGAAACCGGTGTTGGCACCGGTAACGTGTTCACGTCCGCGGCGAAGGCGGCCCCTGAAGAGCAGAGAAGGGCCGCCGCCAGGGCCATTCGAGAGACTGCAGGATGTGCTTTGAACATTGTATCTTCCCTTTCTCGACTTAACTGAATGCGCTACCGCACAGGATTGCCCATGCCTCTGCTCTAGCGCAGCGGCCTTGCCGGTAAAAAAGACCAAACGTCTCCGTCCAGAATCCAGTGATCTGGTGATATCTGCATCATCAAAAGAAGGATTTCTTTTTTCGGACAGGGAACCTTTTGGCCGCTACCGGGTTAATGTGTAGGCCTAGAGTGCGCTCCAAAAATATAAATGCAATATCTCCGGCCCTTATCCGGCGCAGTCTCTCGCCCGCCGATGCGTTTATGCCACAGTTTGCGCAAGAACACGGCAGGTATACCGCTTGCTGATAGATTAGTGAGCGGTTTTCTTTGAGGGATTTGCCATCCATTCCCTGCCTTTCAGCGGACCGCCTCGATCCGGAATCAGAACACCGGCGCCTTGCCATCAAACGGCGCGCCGGCCCGCCATCGTGAAAGGCGGCCACGGAGATCACTCGTGTTCTTCCGTTACCGCCGGAATTGGGAATCATGAACCCTAAGGCGGATCATCATGCGTCACGTGGACGAGCCACGAAAACAAAAGTATGATCGACACTCAGGCAGTCGTGATGAAGCTTGGCTCATGACTTCGCTCTTGTGGAATTATGCCGCATGGATGTCGTGATCTTCTTGAAGACGGTGCCGGCGGTGCTGGGGATCGCGGGTTTGCTCACATTCCTTATGCGCAAGCGAGCGCCCGTCTCTGATGTGGAGCTCGTGACGGTCGTGCAAAACGTCCGCAACACCTTTGTGCTGCTTGGCTGCGCGGCATTGATCGCGCTGAGTGCGTGGCTTATTTACCGGCCACCGCCACCCGATCACGATGCCGCCCTGCCCGGCGTGCATTCGCCGTCCAGCAAACAGACGGCTTAGCCGTACTTTCTCGGTTTGGCCTCATCCGCGATGGACCAATGATATCGATCGGGGAATTCATGTCGTCGCGGGCCCTCTTGCGCACCAAATCCATCGAGCAACTCCAATCCGAGATTGGCCGGGCGGGCCAGTTTCGCCGGGTGCTTGGACTCTGGCAGCTCACCGCGATCGGCCTTGGCGGACTCATTGGGGCGGGTATCTTCGTGCTCACGGGGGTCGTGGCGGCGACACAGGCGGGGCCGGCGGTCTCGCTGTCCTTCGTGATCGCCGGTATTGCCAGCGCCGCCGCCGCTCTGAGTTACGCCGAATTTGCCGGAATGATTCCCGTCGCCGGCAGCGCCTACACTTATGGATACGCCGTGCTTGGCGAACTCGTCGCGTGGATTATCGGCTGGGATCTGCTGCTCGAATATGCGCTGGTGGTTGCCGTCGTCTCAATCGGCTGGTCTGGCTATTTGCAGGCGCTGCTTGGTCAGCTTGGCATGACGCTCCCCATATGGGCGATGGGCGCCTCGGGAACCGGCGAAGGCCATGTTCTCGACCTCCCCGCGATGCTCGGGAGCCTTGCGGTCGCGGGCCTTCTTACGTTGCGCATCGAATGGGGCGCGCGCTTCAACATGGCCATGGTGATCGTCAAGATCGCGGCGGTCATCCTGGTCATCGCCGCCGGCCTCCCTTACCTCAAAACCGCCAATTGGCATCCCTTCATGCCGTTTGGCTTCGGCGGCGTCGCCGAGGGGGCCGCCGTCGTTTTCTTTGCGGTTTTCGGCTACGATACGCTGACCACCGCCGCCGAAGAGGCGCGCGACCCGCAGCACCAGCTTCCCCGCGCGGTTTTGCTCTCGCTCGCCGTCTCTCTCGTGCTTTACGTCGCGATGTCGCTCGTGCTGACCGGCATCGTCCGCTATGACACGCTGAACAGCGCCGCTCCGGTCGCCGCCGCCTTCACCGCGATTGGCCTGCCCTGGGTGACGCTGCTTGTGTCCGCGGCGGCGGTGGCGGGCATCACCAGTGTCATGCTCGCCTTCCTGCTTGGCTGCGCGCGCATCTGGTTCGCCATGAGCCGCGACGGCCTCCTTCCGGCATGGTTCGCAAAGGTGCATCCGCGGTTCCGCACGCCCCACCGCCCGACGCTGATCGCGGGAGCACTGACCGCCCTCGTCGCGGGGTTCTTCCCGATCAAGGAGGTCGCCGAATTGGTGAACATCGGAACGCTCTCGGCTTTCGTGATCATCTGCATCGCAGTGATCGTGCTGCGGCGGACGCGGCCCGATGTCCGGCGCACATTCCGGACCCCCCTCGTCCCCTGGATCCCGCTTGCCGGGATCGGGTTTTCTCTGTGGCTGCTGTCCAAGCTCCCGGCTGTCGCCTGGGACCGCTTCGTCATTTGGATGGCGATCGGCCTTGCGATTTATTTTTCCTACGGCCGCTGGCACAGCGTCCTCGCAAGAAAGGAAAGCCTGCCAGCGACAGCCAAAGTCAATAGGCCGGGGGACGACGGCTAGCTTTTCACGTCAAGCAATTCGACGTCGAAGATCAGCGTGGCGTTTGGCGGTATGACGCCGCCGACGCCATGGGCGCCATAGCCGAGCTGCGGCGGAATGATGAGGGTGCGCTTGCCGCCGACCTTCATCGTGGCGACACCCTCGTCCCAACCGGCGATGACCCGATGCTGGCCGATGGGAAACTCGAACGGCTGGCCGCGATCAAGTGAGCTATCGAACTTCTTGCCCTTGGCGCCGTTTTCAGAGAGCCAGCCCGTGTAATGCACGACAGCGGTTTGACCGGGCTGAGGCGTGGCGCCGGTGCCGACCTTGCTATCCGTGATCTGCAAACCCGATGGCGTCGTGATGGGTTTCGCGGCGGTCTCGGCGGCTGCCGGGACGAGTGCGCCGGCGGCGGAGAGGCAGGCCAATGCGGGAACAAGGGCAAGTGCCGCCAAGGCTCGCGGGAATGCACGCATTCTATTCTCCTTAGATTGATCGCTTGATAGAGAGCTCCGCGTTACCAAAAGCATCGCAGCACGGAGATGAAATTTTACGGCTGGAAACCGAAGGGTTAGACTGTTACGCGGAAGTCCTATGTGTTTGGAAGAGACTGAAATATATTCACAGCTTCACCTGTAACCATTGGGTCATCTGCATCTATTCGTAATTCAGCCAAAACCCCGAGATTCTATACAATGTCTGGTGGAGCTGAGGGGAATCGAACCCCTGACCTCTGCAGTGCGATTGCAGCGCTCTCCCATCTGAGCTACAGCCCCCTCGCCGCTGTTTACGCGAGTGGAAAAGCGCTTGCAAGTTCGTTGCTTCCGCTTCCGGGAAGCAGGCCCCGGCGAAGGGGATCAATTTTTTCGAGCCCGGCCCGCTCCAACTCTTGGAATTTGACCGCTTCCCTCGCCGCGAAAGCCCAGACTTGCCAGCCTGGCCCAGCCCGCGTAAACGAGCTTACTCTTGGCAACCGGTTCGGAGTTCCAATGCGCGCCGTTCTCGACGTGGTTCTCATCGTTCTACAGCTTTATGTTTATGTGATTATCGCTTCGGCGATTCTGTCCTGGCTCGTCGCCTTCAATGTCGTCAATCGCTATAATGATTTGGTGAGATCGATTTGGAACCTCGTGACGGCCTTGACGGAACCGCTGCTCCGCCCGATCCGGAACGCCATACCGAATCTTGGCGGCATCGATATTTCACCGGTGGTTTTGCTGTTGCTGATTTTCTTCATTCAACGCGTCATCGAGGAATATATTTATCCGAACGTCTTCTAAATCTTGGGCAAGGAGCCGTGGAGCGTTCGCGCGGACGGTCTGGTTTTATCTATCCGCCTGACGCCAAAAAGCGCCCGCGATGAAATCGCCGGCATTGAGACGCTTTCCGACGGCCGCATGGTTTTG
The DNA here is from genome assembly GCA_964440215.1 of uncultured Methylocapsa sp. Taxonomy (GTDB): domain Bacteria; phylum Pseudomonadota; class Alphaproteobacteria; order Rhizobiales; family Beijerinckiaceae; genus Methylocapsa. The sequence continues at coordinate 1,353 of CAYTRB010000215.1, read as the reverse complement.
AAGGTGCGGGTGCGCGCGGTTCCGCAAGACGGCGAGGCCAATGCGGCGCTTCTCCGCCTCCTCGCGAAAGCGTTGCACATATCCTTAAGCGCGGTGCAAATCGAGGCGGGCGCCAGCAGCCGTTTGAAAACCCTGCATCTCCAAGGCAACGCCGAAATTTTGGCCGCCGATCTGGCCCGGCTGGCTCGCGGTAAGGCCTAAAGCCAAATCCCGGTGTTCGCGACTCTCAACAGCGTCAGGATCTCAATGATAGTAGTGATGATGATGATAGTGATAGTGATAGTGAGTGTGGCGGTGGTAAGTCGCTTTTGCCGGCGGGGGAGCGGCGGGCGCGACAGGGTAAGGCCGGATATAGCGGGAAACACCGCCGCCGTAACTATCTTCGGCATTGGCCTTGGTTGAGGAGAAGACCGCTGCGCCGATCACGATCAAGGCTGCGGCGGCAATGACGGACGTCTTCTTCATGCTGCATCTCCCGGGTTCGACTTAGCTCTCAAATGCGATGAACGCTACCCTCGTCACGAACATAAGGGCACCCGCCGTTTTGCCGCACATACTAACGTTCGCGGCAAAAGCTGGCGGGTCCAATAGTTAAGCCTCGCCGGTACAAAAGCAAGACGATCTACGGCCGCCAGCCGTCCTTAAGGGAGATAGGCGGCCGCGCAGCCAGACTCGAACTCATTTTAGGGCTTAAGCACCGCCGCAACGGTGCTCGGAGTCTTGAACAGTCCACGAATCAAGCGTGCGCAAATTTGTTGTCGTGTAGATTTTGCCGCGCGTATCGCCCTTCGGGCAATGCTCTGGAACAAAGACCAGGCAAATGAGGACATGGTCCCCTTTCTTGGAATTCACGATGGCCGGAATCTTGTCGTAGCTCACCTGCGTCCCGCCATTCTTAAACGCAACAGAGGTGCCGGAACTGAAGTCTGTATCGCCTTCGAGACGGCCGCCGATGTCCGTAATCACACTTCCCCCGCAGGAGAGAAGCTTCGTGGGAAGCGGATCGTTGGGGCTTATCCCGGCCGCGGCCGGTGCCGCGCTGAGCAAAAGAAGCAATGAACCGAACAACCATTTCATGACGTTCCTCCCTCTGATTAAATAGTCCCTACAACTGCGCGGCCGGCAGACAGGGTCATGTCGATCTCGCAGCGCGAGCCGTGTTAAATAATACCGCTATCTTCCCCCCGATCCCATCGGAATGGGTCAGCATCCTAATGCGCGCCGCGAGCGGTTTGAGCCTCGACGAAATCCTCCGCAAAGCGCAAGAGATTCATATCATGAAAAGGGTGTTCCCACAGCCTGGGCCAACTCCCATCATCGACAACTCAGATTCGTACTTCCGCTAAGGGTGGA
>CAYTRB010000214.1:0-5397 GCA_964440215.1 uncultured Methylocapsa sp. | reverse complement strand
CAGATCCGTGTCCCGCTCCCAGCTTGGGCTGCATTCGACCTCGCCCAGGCCGTCTGTTTCCTTGACCTTATTCAACCGGTAGATGCCAGCCTCGACCGGCACCCACGGCAAGAAGCTAATCAGCCAGCGGGGCGTGATCGCCTGCATTTGCGCCCGGGTTTTGGTCGCATTGGCAAGCTGGCGGGCGGCCGGCTCACCAAGAGTTCTGCGGAGTTCGATGTCATCAGGCATTCAGTCACCTCCTAATCTTGAAAACCGTGTCACGGCATCAACTGGCGACAGTATGGCATCACATAAAGAGAATATTTATCCTTTTTTCGAAGAATATAAATACCTTAAATACATATATATTATATACTTTATCTAAAAGAAATAGAAATAATACAGTACATTATGTTCCAGCGTTAGACCGGATGTCTGACATGTTATTTTTGTGACGGTAATGATTATTATTCAAATTGTCGCTTCAGGGCGGCGACGCTGGGAGCTGGAGTGCGGCTAAACCCAGCTTTGCTTCATGGCCTCGGGCGATTTTCGAAGCCATTTTTCCCGTGCGCATTTCACGGCAAATGCTACGTTCGGACCTTATGCCGATTTTATTTGCAAATTTCCATACGGCGATTGGTCGCTGCGCCATAGCGTGGAGCGCAAGCTGCCTCGTCGGCGTGCAGCTTCCCGAGGCCAATGAAGGTAACACGCGCAGCCGCGTGCTTGAGCGATTTCGAGACGCGCGGGAGGCTGTGCCGCCGCCCGAAGTGGCGAGTGCCTCGGACGCGCTTGCCGGGCTTCTGCGCGGCGAGCAATGCGATCTTTCATCCATCCTGCTCGACATGGAGTCTCTTCCGCGCTTCCACCGCCGCGTCTATGACGCCGCGCGCAGGATTCCTTTTGGGGTGACGGCCACCTATGGTGCGATCGCAAGAGTAGCGGGCTCGGCCGGAGCAGCCCGCGCCGTAGGGCAAGCGCTCGCACGCAACCCGTTCCCACTCATTGTGCCGTGCCATCGCGTAGTCGCGGCTGGCGGCAAGACCGGCGGTTTCTCGGCGCATGGCGGCGCCACGATCAAGCTCAGGCTTCTCGCGATCGAAGGCCAAGCAAACGCTGCGCAAGCAATCGCCGCGCAAGACAATCCGACGCCGGGGTTGTTCGAGGGTCCTTGTGCCACCGTCCGAATTTAATCGCTCTGGCTTTAAGATGATTCCATGGAGTAGGGGCGATATGGCGTGGCCGGACAAACTGCAACCCCTCTCGCTGCCGGTCATCGGCGCGCCACTCTTCGTCATCTCCAATCCCCAGCTAGTGCTCGCCCAATGCAAGAGCGGCGTGATCGGCGCCTTTCCCGCGCTCAACGCGCGGCCGCAACCGGTGCTTGACACTTGGCTTTCCCAAATCACGGACGAACTCGCGGCATTCAGGAAAGCAAATCCTGGCGCCGAGGTCGCACCTTTCGCGGTCAATCAGATCATTCACGTATCCAACGATAGGCTCGCCGCCGATCTCGATCTTTGCGAGAAATATAAAGTTCCCATCATCATCACAAGCCTTTCGGCGCCGAACCAAATCGTTCCCCGCGTGCATTCTTGGGGAGGGCTGGTCTTTCATGATGTCATCGGCGTGCGGCACGCAAAAAAAGCCATCGAGGCTGGCGTCGATGGACTGATCCTCGTCTGCGCCGGAGCCGGCGGCCATGCTGGGACCCTTTCTCCGTTTGCGCTCATCGAGGAAGTGCGCAAGTTCTGGGAGGGTCCCGTCGCACTCGCCGGAGCGATCGCGACGGGGCGTGGTGTTCTCGCAGCGCGTGCGATGGGCGCCGATTTCGCCTATGTCGGCACTCGTTTCATCGCTACCGAAGAGGCCAATGCCGATCCACGTTATAAGCAGATGATCACGGCGAGCGATGCCGCGGATATTCTGTATTCGGCCTATTTCACTGGCGTGCCCGGCAATTATCTTCGGCAGAGCGTGATCAATGCGGGCCTCGATCCGGATCATTTGCCGACGCGCGACAAGACCGCAATGAACTTCGAGGTGGCCGCGGCTGCCGAAACGGTCAAGGCCTGGCGGGACATTTGGGGGGCTGGACAAAGCGTCGGCGCGATCGAGGATGTACTGCCGGCCGCCAAAATTATCGCCAGACTGCGCGCCGAATATAGTTCCGCGAAACGGGATTTTTGCGGGTAGCGGGTAAGCGCCCGGGAGGCAAGCTCCAGCCCGTAACGCAATCGGGAGCTCAGCTGTACCATCAATGCCAGGGCACACATGTCAGAACAATCTCGGCGAGATGTCTGAAGTCTGACAGCTATGTACGAATCTGCCGTCTGACGTTCTAAGTCTGTATTTCTGACAACAGTTATCCAGGTTTATCCACAGGAACATTTGACCAGCAGGCATAAGTTCATTATATGTTCGTGTTATGTTTCTAGAACATTCTGCGTTCAGAAAATTTGGCGTTATGACACTAGCACGTCGACTGCACAGCAAAATCATGGCGAAGGCGCAGCAAACGTAGGGTGTCCGCGAGAAGTACATGGCCACCATTCCCGAAAGCACGGCAATGAAAGGGTTCAAGTTGCTGAACCAGACCGAGGCCGTGGCCGGGCGTGGCAAAGGTCCGGTTGCGCAAGCCACTGGCGCTGGCGAAGGTAAACCGGACGACTGTCCTGCCGGGTCAGGGTTCTCTCCTGCGCCAGCGGCGGGCGTCTCGCCGTTAAGGCTGAAGGGACGCCGCGGCGTCCTGTCGAACGCAAGCGGGCGTTTCGAGAAAGAAACACGGTTCCACGACGACGATGGCTGGGAATTGCCCGAGGATTTGCCCGTCCTGCGGACGCAAGTCACCCGCGAGTCCGCCAAAACGATCATCACGCGCAATGATTCGCCCGACATCTCCTTTGATCAGTCGATTAATCCCTATCGCGGCTGCGAGCATGGGTGCGTTTATTGTTTCGCGCGGCCGACTCATGCCTTCCTCGGCCTGTCGGCGGGGCTTGATTTCGAGACAAAACTTTTTTCCAAGATCAACGCGGCAAGCCTCCTTGAGCGTGAATTGTCGGCGCCAAGCTATGCCGCGAAGACGATCGCAATTGGAACCAATACGGATCCTTATCAGCCAGTCGAACGCAAGGAGCGGGTGATGCGCGGAGTGCTCGAAGTGCTGGCTCTCGCTCAGCATCCGGTCGCGATCGTCACCAAATCGGCGCTTATTTTGCGCGATCTCGATCTTCTCGCGCCCATGGCTGAAAAGGGCCTTGTCAAAGTGGCATTGTCGGTGACCACGCTCGATCCCGTTCTCGCCAGGAAAATGGAGCCCCGCGCGAGCACGCCCGAGCGGCGGCTCGATGCGATCCGGCAGTTGGCGGAAGCCAATGTTCCGACGGCCGTCATGGCGGCGCCCATCATCCCGGCGATCAATGATTCCGAGATCGAGGCGATACTTGCCCGGGCGCAAGCCGCGGGCGCGCGCGAGGCCGGTTATGTCCTTCTGCGGCTGCCGCTCGAAGTCCGTGATCTCTTCGCCGAATGGCTGCGTGCGCATTATCCCGACAAGCTCAAACATGTGCTGTCCTTGATGCGTTCGGCGCGGGAGGGCAAGCTTTACGATGCGCGCTACGGCGCGCGCATGACAGGGTCTGGCCACTACGCTTGGATGATCGGGCGCAGGTTCGAGGCGGCGGCGGCAAGACTTGGCCTAGCCGGACCCCGCATTTCCCTGCGCAAGGATCTCTTCCAGCCTCCGGCGCGCGAGGGGGAACAATTGCGATTGTTTTGAGGGGGCCGCCCACCCTGTTCTCGCCGTCTCGCACAGAGGGCGGAACGCTTCCGACATGCTCTAATCCACGCCCTCGTCCGCTTGCGCTACCGCACCCTAGAGCTTCGCGCGACGATTTGGCTGCTAAGGCGGCTCATGGTACACGCGGAGCGGCTATCGCGGCCGGCGGAGGATGGATAATGAGCATTCTGACCATCGAGCAACGCGACGATTTGTGTGAAATCCGGCGGCTAATCGAAACTGCCGTGCTCAATTCGGACACCGGCGCGGTCGACAACGAAGCGCTTGACGTCCTGGTAAGGCTCATCGATCGCCGCTGGCAAGAATTCGTCAAGGAACGCGGGGCGCCGCCCGAGGCGCCCGCAAGGCATTGAGACTACCCGTGCGGCCCAGGGTGCTTATAGGGCTTCAGCCCGAAGGCATTCGCCGCGCCCTACCTCAACCTGATTAAGCATGCGCCGGATGGCAAACCAATTCTGCAACGGCAACGCGAGCCGGGCGCTGTGGAGATCAGCGGCCGGCGGCATGAGGATGAAAGTATGCCAAATAAAAAGCCCCCGGCCTGAGGGGGGCTTCAGGCCGGGGACCGACTATACTCAATGTTACCTTAATCAAGTACGTAAACATAATACGGTGCTGACGCTTTAAGGCGGACAATGTTGCGATCAACACACTTGAGATTTAGTCGCTTGCTGACACAGTTCATGATCCATTTGGGGGCAATCAAAATTACTTATTTGTCATGTATGCTTGGTAATGGGCGCGGCCGGAGTGACGCGTTGAGATCTGCGCCAAGCCAATGGCCGCCGCATCCGTGATAAAAGCAAGGGGGCAACTCTTTCAACTCGGAAGGAACAAATCGGAAGTCGCAGAAAATCGCGATAGCTAGAGCAAATTTTGATGCCGCCGAGGCTGCCCGCAGGGCTGCTATGGAAGGACTTGGCCCGATATCCTTATCTCCGGCGGGGATATAATAGAGCCGCTCGCCGAAGCACGGTTGGCGTTAGAGAGTGCTATAGCCCATTGCGCTGAAGCGATGCAGCAAGCGCCGACAATTCTCAAAGACGAAGAGGGCGCATAGATTTTTTCAGCGCCGTGTTTGTTACCCCGCTGTTACCCCAAGCCTCTAAAATCCCTTTTCTATTCTAGCGTAGACCTGTTCGGTAAACGTATAGATTTGACCGCCGATAAAGGGGGCGCCAACGGCGAGAGCGATAAAAATGGCGACGATCTTGGGAACGAAGGTCAGTGTCGACTCCTGTATTTGCGTTAAGGCCTGGAGCAACGCGATGATGAGACCGACGAACATTGCGGCGCCCACCGCCGGCCCGGATCCGATGATGATCGTCCAGATCGCCGCGCGAAGCAGTTCCAGCGCGTCGGCCTCGTTCATGACGCACCGATGGTGACGCCCGGGCCAAGGGTCACCGTGCTTCCATTGGTTAAGGTAGCAACTGCACCGCCGCCCGTGGAAATTTCCACGGACGCGACGGTTCCGCTGGTGCTTCCGTCGGCGGATGTCACTGTCTGGCCGATTATGTTAGTGGCTTGCGCCGAGAGGAGGGAATCAAGCGTTGAGTTCGTTTGCACCTGCTGCTCGACCGAGGAAAATGACGCCAGCTGGCTCATAT
>CAYTRB010000213.1:0-5423 GCA_964440215.1 uncultured Methylocapsa sp. | reverse complement strand
AGCGCACGGATTGCCTGCGTCGAGCATAATGGCGAGCGAGCCGGGCGCCCGAATTAAAGGTAATAATCGGGACCGTAATACCCGTTCGAAGGATCGTACGGATACCCATAATACGGCCAGATGTCCGTGGCCATGAAAGACGGTACCGCGAGCACGCCAGGTTCACGGCCAACAAACACTGGGCCAGGGTTCCACCCATAATAGTATCTATGATACCGCCAGCCGTAGTGGTGATAATGGGGCTGTCGATGGTCCCAGCCATAGGGCCTAAAACGATGCCGGTAAAGATAGGCCACCGGTTGGGTTTGCGCTTGTGGCGGCGCTATGAGCTTTACGCTCGCGACGCTCAGAGGACCGGCTGAAGCGGTTGCGCTAAGCGCGAGCAGCGCCGCACCCGACACTATAAAAATTTTTCGCAAATCCATGACAAACTTCCCACGTTGCGTTGCAAACGCCAGCCCGGCCCCATTAGTCCTGTCCCGACGGAAATCGTTGAAGCGACGCTCGCGATCTTGCGGCACAGGATTATCTTCCCGGGCGAGCCCCGCCTCTTGACGTCAGACGTTGCTCGCTCGCTCCCGCCTTATTTATGCGCGCCGCCGTGCATATGGGTGCTGTAGCCAACGCTGCGGCCAGTATAGATACCGCCACCGTGCCAATAGCCATAATGACGATAGTATGGGCGGCCGTAGTAACCGTAACTACTATAATACGGGCTGCCGTAGTATCCGTATGGCGCGCCGTAATAGGCATAAGACCCGTAATAAGGATCACCGTAACCCCAGGCGCCGGTTGCCCCAATTGCGCCAAGCGTTAGCAATCCGAGCGCCGTACCGGCGACCGCGGCGCCCGGATTCCATCCATTATAGCCATAATACCGATAATAGACCGACTCGGTTTGTACTTTCGGGGGAGCGATAAGCTTCGAACTGGTGACGCTCATTGGACCCGCGTAGGCGGTGGCTGTAAGCGCGAGCAGTACAGCACCGGAGACTGTGGAGATACTTTTTGTATACATGACTCACCTCCCTGTGAGATCTCGCAAACGCGTCAAAGCTTCATTCGTTCCGGCCCCGCTCGAAATCAGTCACGCGGGCGCGAGGGTGCCGCGCCGGAGTTTCTTCCCGGGCGAGCTGCGTCTATAGAAGGCGGCACTGACTTGCCGGTCTCACACGACGGGCGCGCATCTCCGGGCTCGACGACACATGCCAGACCTTCTGCTTGAGCTTTTTTCCGAGGAAATCCCCGCCCGCATGCAAGCGCAGGCGGCCGACGATCTCCGCCGGCTTGTGACCGAAGCCTTGCGCGCGCGCGGCCTTTCCCATGAAGGTGCCGTGAGCTTCGCCACGCCCCGGCGGCTCGCCTTGCATCTATCGGGTCTGCCCGCCCGCCAGCCGGATACGCGCGAGGAAAAGCGCGGGCCGCGCGTTGGCGCGCCCGATGCCGCCGTGCAGGGTTTTTTGAAAAGCGCGGGCCTCGCATCGCTCGCCGAGGCCAAAATCCTGAGGGACCCCAAGAAGGGCGAATTCTATGTCGCGATCATCGAGCAAAAGGGCAGGGACACGCTCGATGTCTTGGCCGAGGTCTTGCCCGCCTTGATCAAAAGCTTTCCGTGGCCAAAATCCATGCGCTGGGGTGTTGCCTCCGTGCGGGCCGACGCCTTGCGCTGGGTGCGTCCGCTTCACGCGATCCTCGCCACATTCGGCCCGGAGACGGAAGACACGGAGGTGGTCCCATTCGCAGTCGATGGCGTGCGAGCGGACAATTTCACATTCGGTCACAGATTCATGGCGCCCGGCAAAATCAAAGTGCGCCGCTTCGACGATTACGCCCCGGCGCTGGACAAAGCCAAAGTCGTGCTCGACCCCGAGCGGCGGCGTGACATCATTCTGCATGACGCGCGCGATCTCGCCTTGGCGGAAGGGCTCGAACTCGTCGAGGATGAAGCCCTCCTCGCTGAGGTCGCCGGGCTCGTGGAGTGGCCGGTGGTGCTGACCGGCACATTCGATCCGGCCTTTCTCGAACTGCCTGGGGAAGTGATCCGGACAACAATACGCGCTAATCAGAAATGCTTCGTGCTGAGGGAGCAGGCCAGCGAACGCCTCAGCAATAAATTCGTGCTTGTGGCGAATATTGAGGCAAAAGATGGCGGTGCCGCGATTGCCGCCGGCAACGCACGCGTCGTCCAGGCGCGGCTCTCCGATGCCAAGTTTTTCTTCGAGACCGACCTCAAAATCAAACTCGAGGATAGATTGGCCAAGCTCGATCAAATCATCTTTCACGAGAAGCTTGGAACTCAAGGAGAGCGGGTCAAAAGACTGGAAGGCCTCGCCCGTGGTATTGCGCCTTATGTTGGCGCCGATGCCGATCTTGCCGCTCAAGCGGCGCGTCTTGCCAAGGCTGATCTCACCTCGGAGATGGTCGGCGAATTTCCAGAATTGCAGGGCGTGATGGGACGCTATTACGCGCTCGCGCAGGGCGAGGATGCGAGCGTTGCGGAGGCGATCGAGGATCACTACAAGCCGCAAGGTCCAAGCGATCGCGTGCCTTCCGGGCGTGTCGCGATCAGCGTTGCGCTCGCCGACAAGTTCGATCTGCTCTCGGGATTCTTCGCGATCGGCGAAAAGCCGACAGGCAGCAAGGATCCTTATGCCTTGCGCCGCGCCGCCCTTGGCATCTTTGCGCTTGTCCTCGAAAACAAGCTGCGGCTGCCACTGCGATCTCTCGTTAAGGCGGCGTTCGCGCAAGCGGATTATGCGAAGGCGTGCTCCTCTGAAGAGTTATTAGATCAGCTCATGAGTTTTTTTAGTGAGAGGCTCAAAGTCTATTTGCGTGAGCGCGGCACGCGGCACGATCTCATCGACGCGGTGTTCGCTTTACCGGGTCAAGACGATCTGCTTTTGATTGTATCCCGGGTTGCGGCGCTGCAGCGTTTCCTTGATACGGAGGAGGGGAAGAATCTACTCGCTGGCTATCGGCGCGCCACAAACATTTTGCGCGCGGAGGAGAAAAAAGATGGTGCCGGAGCGTTCGATGGCACCAGTGATCCTGAGCTTCTTCAAGAGCCCGCGGAAAGGAGGCTCTGGGATAACATTCTAATTGTCCACCGCGATACCCAACAGCATTTGTTCATCGCCGATCGCGATGCCGGCCGGCGTGAATTCGCGGGACAAACACCCTTTGAAGATGCGATGGAGTCCTTGGCCTCGCTGCGGCCGCCGGTCGATGCATTTTTTGAACACGTAACGGTGAATGCCGAAGATCCGCGGCTGCGGCTCAATCGCCTGCGCCTCCTGAATGAATTGCGAAGCGCGATGCATCGTGTCGCCGATTTTTCGAAAATTGCTGGATGACCAGGGAGACGGAGTCCGGATCTATACGGTTTCTTTAGATTAAGCCTTCCGGCGAATCCTCGCTTCTTTATGCTGCTCTCTCCATGTTCGCGCCGTAAACACCGCCGCTCGCGGGGATACGGAGAAAAAATGATATCAGGATCAAGAAGCAGGGCTTGGCGTCCATCAAGCCCCCCGGAGCTCGTCTTCGCCGGAGTTGTCGCCTTCATCATGTGCGTGTGCCTCATTGCGGGCGCGCTTGGCATTCTGCCGGTCGAATGATGGGTGCAACCGTGGACAGATTTTCAAAGAAGGCAGGTCCCGCGCCAGATGAGCAACCATGTGTGCTGCTTGGCCGTGATCGTCAAAACCATTGGGTCGTGACCGAGATTCATGGCCGTTGCGGCGGTCTTTTTGTCGACGAAGCCTCCGCCATGCGTTTCGCGCTTGAGCAGACCAATGGGCGACCGGGTGCGGTACGCAGGGCCTTTACCCCGGAGATGATTTTTCGCAAATAAATGAGTGCGAACGGCTCAAAACCCGGCAAGTCCGTTTCCAAACTTAACGTCTCCTCCTTGTCAGAAGAGCGGAAGGGAACCAGATAAGCGAGCGACCGGCAGCTGACTTGGAGATGCCGGCCGAACGCTGAATCCGACAAGCGATCATTCCAGCAGCGTCAACTTTGGAAGGAGAACACCATGGAGCGTCGTGAATTCCTTGCCGCGTTTGGAACAGCCGCGGCGGTTGTATCCGCCTCCCAGGTTTATGCTGAGACCAGCGGCGGCAGCCCTCAGAAGGTCAATGTTGCGCTATATGTCCTGCTTGAAGCAAAGCCCGGCAAGGAGGCCGAAGTCGCGGAATTTCTTAAGGGCGGTCTGCCGCTTGTCGAGGCCGAACCGGCGACGACTGCTTGGTTTGGTGTTCGCCTTGGACCCTCGACCTTTGCCATTTTCGACGCTTTCCCCGATGAAGCCGGCAGGCAAGCGCATCTGGCCGGGAAAGTGGCCGCCGCATTGTTGGCGAAAGCGGGAGACTTGCTGTCGCAACCGCCGTCGATCCAGAAGGCCGATGTTCTGGCTTCGAAATTGCCCGGCTAGCTCTCGTCAAGCGCTTGGCGGACCCCAGCGTCCACTGAACACCACGATGAGGCCGAGTCTATCGCAGCCGGCCTCGATCGGACGCAAATCCTTGGCAACGCCTCGACGTCACTTTCAACGCCGTCATCGCGAGGGTCCCAGCCAAACCCTTGCGCTCCCGGAATGTACCGGAATTTAAGGGCACAGTAGCCTCGACCGGCGTGAGTTCCCGTTCCCGAGACGCGAGTGCTGCAATGATAACGCGAGCTCCGAAGTCACAGTTGCGTGAACCAGCAATTCGTCCATCGGCTGCTTGAACCGATACTTCACTCTTACCCCTCGCAGAAAGCGGAGCCGCACGCCGCGCCCGCAAGGCAAATAACTATTTTGGATGAGCGAGATAACAATAAACGATTTCCCCTTGCCTTTCGCGACGCGTAGCGTCCCACGACATCGCTGATCGAGAAAGCGTGAGCCATGGTGCCATGCCTCGTTCAGCGAGCAGTCATAGAACAAGAGAGGCAAATGACATGAGCTTAGTAACTGGAACTGCGCGCACCGGCGAGGCCGCGGCTGTCGGCGAGGCGCCCCTTCTGGACGGAAGGCCCGTGATTCTCGGCACGCTCGCGATCTGCACTTTCTATGTCGGCGTGCGTATCTATGAGCAAGTCTTTGGCTGGTACGCGGGACTCGATTCCTTCGCGCCAGAATTCACCACCTATTGGATGACCATCCTCTATATCGAGGAGCCGGTCGAATTGATCTCCTTCCTCGCGCTGATCGGCTGGATGTGGAAGACTCGCGACAGGGACATCGCGAATGTCCAGCCGCGCGAGGAAATGCGCCGTATCTTCAACCTGTTGTGCTGGATTCTCGTCTATGGCGTTGCGATCTACTGGGGTGCCAGCTACTTCACTGAGCAGGACGGCACCTGGCATATGACGGTCATCCGCGACACCGACTTTACGCCTAGCCATATCATCGAGTTCTATATGAGCTACCCGATGTATATCGT
>CAYTRB010000212.1:0-5432 GCA_964440215.1 uncultured Methylocapsa sp. | reverse complement strand
ACCGCCTTGCGGAAGCCTTCGCCGAGCGCATGCATGAGCGCGTGCGGCGCGAGTTTTGGGCCTATGCTCCAGAGGAAAGCTTGACGAATGAGGAGCGAATTAAAGAGGCCTATCGCGGGATCCGGCCAGCACCAGGCTATCCCGCGCAACCCGATCATACCGAGAAGGCTGCTCTGTTCAGACTGCTCGATGCGGAGCGGCGAATCGGTGTTTCCTTGACCGAGAGTTTCGCCATGTGGCCCGGTTCGTCTGTCTCCGGCCTTTATCTCGCGCATCCCGAGTCGCATTATTTCGGGGTGGGAAAGATCGAGCGTGACCAAGTCGAGGATTATGCACGGCGTAAGGGGATGAGTATCGCGGAGATGGAGCGCTGGCTCGCGCCGGTCTTGAACTACGATCCGGCGGCGCTCGCGGAAGCCACGGCGGCGGAGTGAGTGTGCATGTCAAACATGGCCTCCCGGGCGTTAGTCGCGGTGACATGTCGAACTTGGAGGCATAGCCGGGCTGCTAGGCCCGGCACTTGTCCTGGGGCCAATATTCTCAATAGGTGCCAACCTCGGTCAGCCCAGTTTTGTCGATGAAATTGTTGCCGACACGTATAGCTGTGCCTCCCGCAAATCCGATACCGTCGGGGACAAACGAGTGGAAAAACCGAATCGTCGCCCCGTCCTCTGAGTCAATTGGAGCGGTGTTGTTAGCAACGATACAGTCAACAATCGAGACAACAGCGGCCCCTTGTGCAGCCCTTATGCTTCCACAAATAAAGCCGCATGGGTTTGATATGCCGTTGTGATTCACGATCACATGATCAAGGGTTCCAGGCACACCAACCAACTCTAATCCAAGGCCGCCATTATCCGATACCACCGCATCAGAGATGAGAAAAACCGTCCCACTTCCCGCAAAAATGTCTATCCCGTCGCCATGAAAATTCCGGACGGTGGAACGGGTGACCGTAAAGGAGCCGAATGAGTCGAGCTCAATGCCGGTCATCCCGGTATTCAGCCCATCGATGATGAGATTGGTAATATTGATGATATCCTTTGGCCCGGCTTTGATGGTTAAGGCTTTGACCCCTGCGGAGGCGTTGATTCCCGCGCCCTCGACACCTGTGATGCTGATCGCTTTAGTGATGGTCACGGGGCTATAGTTCGCCGGATCGAGCACCTTGATCTAGCCGTTGGCGACGGTTTCCTTTATCGCGAACTCAAAGGTGCGACAGGGCGTAGCGGGCGAGGCGCAGGAATCGATGCCTTTGCCCGAGACAAAGGTCACGTACGAGAGCGCTCCGGCCGGAGCAGCGTCAAGGATTGACAGGGCAAGGATAATGCCGGCGGCGGACAGCGAGGTTGACAGCTTGAATGGGGATAAGAACTCAAACATGATCAGCTCCTTGCAAAGACCGCGCGAAATCGCGCATCTCCGGCCTATCACCGGAAGACATCAGGCGCGACAGACGAATGACCTACGTTTCAGCCCGATTTTTTCGATGAGCGGCGCAATGGCATGTACTTCGCCAGGTCCTGGCGCTGGCGCGCGCCGGTCTTGAACTATGATCCGGCAGCGCTCGCGGAAGCTCCAGCAGCAGAGTAACATAGGCGAGACCTGCCCCGACGTCCATCACTGTCAACAACACTGCGTGTCCGGTGAAGCCTCCATGCTCATTCTGCTCAATCAGGCATCGTCATTATCACTTTGATTGGTCGCATGATCTCTTTTGGATAGTCTGTAACTCTCTGGGATCATGGTCTAGACCAGTGCATTGGCACGAATATCATGATAATAGCTTTGATGTTTGCGCAGAAAATGGGACTATATTCACGCTATGTATAGAGTGGCAGTGATCGAGGCGCCGCGGATCTGGAGATATCAGATGAATCGGCAGTATGGCACCGGATTTTGGATGGCGGCGGCTTTCTGTGCCGCGCTCATCTTGGCCGCAATCACTCTCGCTGACATGGGAACGGGTGAGAATGGCACGATCGCGGCGCTGCGAGTGACGGCACGCCTGTCGTTACTGCTGTTCTGGCTGACCTATGCGGGTGGTGCGATGGCAACCTTGTTCGGGCCTTCCTTCGCCATCTTGGCGCGGCACGGCCGCGATTTCGGCCTTAGCTTCGCCGCGGCTCACCTCGTCCATATCGGTCTTATCGTTTGGCTCTTCCGTGTGTCCTCCCACCCCCCTACTCTTACAGGTAAGTTCATTCTGTTCGAGTGCATCGGAGTTGTGTGGATTTACCTTCTCGCCGCTCTTTCCGTCGAGCGCGTGGGTGCCATGGTTAACCCCAATCTCCGCCGAACCGTGTTCGCGATCGGCCTCGAATATATCGCTCTCGTCTTTTTCTTTAATTTCGTAGTCCTTCCGATTGAAAGCCGTGCATTGCACCAGATTCAAATTATCTCCTATTTGCCATTCTCGGTCTTGATCGTGGCGGGACCAACTCTGCGCTGGATAGCCATAGTGCTAAAATCAGGTAGCGGACGGAAGGCCCGATGACACAGTCTGCCATAGGACTAGACAAGAATTTCCGTGCGAAGACGATGACGAAATCTTTGAACCTGACGCGGATAATAAGCTTCTATTCGAGCTATTAGTTGCGGATCTTAAATATATTTAGCGTATAACATAATATTAATAGAACCGATTCGTAAATAAGGCCTTTATTTCATATTTGATTTACTGATTCCCATAAACTTGGGATTCATTTTGTTGCTTAAACTGGTTTTCATTTATGCCCTCTATTTTGTGAATGAACGGGCCGGCAGGGATGCCGCCTTGAGGAAAAATCCGCGATGAAAATCCGCGATGCAAGAAGAGGTTCGTTATGATGGAAGCCCTGAAAAGCGAGGTCTCGCCGGCTCGCGCTGGCCGGTTTGCCGAGGTTCGGCCGACCTATCTCGAAGCCCTGACTCTCGTTGAGCGGCTGCATCGCCGCCTTCTCGATGTGATCAAAGACGAATTTGACCGACGCGGCCGCAGCGATGTCAATGCCGTTCAAGCCTTGCTGCTTTATAATATTGCCGATAAGGAACTGACCGCTGGTGAATTGCGCACGCGCGGCTATTACCTCGGGTCAAATGTCTCTTATAATGTCAAGAAATTGGTCGAAACCGGCTATTTGTATCACGCGCGCTCGCGAATTGACCGCCGCGCCGTGCGAATCAGCCTGACCGACAAGGGCAGCGAGATTCATGACATCGTCTCTGCCCTTTATGACAAACATGTCGCCACGGTGGAACAAATCGGCGGTATCAGCTCCGAAGAGTTCACAAGGCTTAACCAATCTCTTGTTCGGCTCGAACGATTCTGGACCGATCAGATCCGGTACCGACTGTGACATATGGACCATGATTCAAAGCGGCGGCAATGGAAAGCTTAAGATAAACGCGGCCACAAGGGTCCTTACACCACCTTATTTCGGATGAAGCCCTCTTTCACGCCTAATCGCCACAAATTTGCCGCCCTGTTTGTGCCTTTTTAACCCTTATGCTGGCAGCTCCTATGATGAGGCAGTTAATGCTTTTCGTATTTGGACGCGTAATAGCTTTTCAAGGAGCGAATAGGTCTTCACGCCGCGATTGCAAGCCGAGACGTCCCTGGCCGCAAGGCATGGTCACGCCGTAATCGTTACATGGGCCTGTATGCGGATCCATGCGAACGCCGATTGCACGCTAAGTGGTCCCGCTCAATGATCACTGCCGGTCAATAAGGGGCACTGCCGCTCAATAAGGGTAATGCTCAATAAAATAACGCGTATCGGACGGCATAAGCGTTGGAGGTCGAGGCATTGGGTATCGGAAAGCAAAAAAATTTATGGTTCGCGCCATATCGTCATTTAGACCATATTCGGCACGCAGCGGCAATTGCGGGTTTGGCCACTGCTCTCGGGTTCACTTACGCTGCTGGCGCAGCGGCGGGAGAGGGGGATATACCATTCGGTGGGCAGGCCGAGTGGGCGCAACGCTATGATTCGGATCCGCGCCTTGCGGTCACCCGCTCGAACACGCCGGTTCTCTCCGTGCAAACTTTCTCGGCGACTGAACAGGCGATCGAAACCTACCGGCAGATCGTCGTCAATGGCGGCTGGGTCACGGTCCCGGCGGGACAGACGCTGAAGCTCGGCACGAACGGCCCCGCGGTGGTCGCTTTGCGAAAACGGCTTGCAGCATCGGGGGATCTCGATCCTTCGGCTGGAGCCTCATCGGTGTTCGATTCCTTTGTCGATGCCGCTGTCAAACATTTCCAGGCCCGTCACGGTCTGCTCCAAAGTGGCGTGGTTTCAAAGGACACGTTCACGGCCCTGAACATCCCTGCGGACTTCCGGCTGCATCAGCTTGAGGTGAATCTCATCCGGCTGCGCTCCTATTCCGGCAATCTCGGCGACCGTTTCGTAATGGCGAATATACCGGCGATGGAAGTCGAAACGGTGGAGAACGGCGTTGTCGCCACGCATCACGCGGCCGGCGTGGGTAAGATCGACCGCCAATCGCCCGTCATGATGACGAAGGCAATCGACATTAATTTCAATCCCTATTGGACCGTGCCTGCGTCAATCATCCGCAAGGATTTGATCCCGCGTATGCAAAAGGATGCAAACTATCTCAATGATCACAAGATCCGGATCTTCGACAAGGACGGTCTGGAACTTCAGTCGGATCAGATCAACTGGAATTCGCTCGACGCGGTCAATTACAAGTTCCGCCAGGATCCGGGCGGCGATCTCAATTCGCTTGGCGTCGTGCGAATCAATATCAACAATCCTTACGGTGTCTATATGCATGACACGCCAGAAAAGGGGATTTTCGGGGACGATGACCGGTTTGTGTCATCCGGCTGCATCCGCGTCCAGAACGTGCGCGATTATGTGACATGGCTGCTCAAGGACTCGCCAGGTTGGGACCGCGCCCATATCGATGAAGCCATCCGCTCCGGCGAGCGCGTGGATGCCAAGCTTGAGACCCCTGTTCCTGTGTACTGGGTCTATGTTACAGCCTGGGCCACGCCGGAGGGCCTCACAGAGTTCCGCGAGGATATTTATCAGCGTGACGGCTTTACGCCAGTTGCAGCCGATACATCGATGTCGCCGCTGCCGCTCATGCAAATGCAACCGCGGCCGGAGGCTCGCGCGGTCAGCATTCCCGGCTCCGGACTACAACCGATGCGCGACGACGAATGAACAGCATAGATTGGTAATTGGCAAAAGTCATCGTTGGACCGGACCATGATGATTGTCGCTTCTGGCGTTATCGCTGGGCAATGCGAAATTCCACGCGCCTCTCCTCGTGCAGGCGGATCTCCAGCATACTGCTACTGCGACCTTCCGTTGTCTTGTTTACGCTCGTTACGGGATAGTAAATGCCGTAACCCTTCGCGCTTAGAACCTGACCCAAAAGGTTGTTGCGCTCGCTCTGGTTGTATGATTCCCAAGATT
>CAYTRB010000211.1:0-5445 GCA_964440215.1 uncultured Methylocapsa sp. | reverse complement strand
CGAAACTTTACACCGCTTGCGGATCGCACGCCTCGCGGATTACCCGCGGTAAGCTTTGGCAGCCGTGTCACGGCATAGCCACGGCACGGAGCCATTCGCTTCATGCGGCGAGTCTTTATCATCCTATCACGTCTTGAATATCGCGGCCGCCACACCCCTCAGGCAGCAAGCTCATATGGAATTGTTTTGGATAGCAAAGACAAAGCTTTTTTTTGCCTGAAGCAGGAAAGACAAATTTTGCCTTGGTAGAATGGCTGAAATCGCTTGCCAAATTGGTAAACTCGGCTCGTGAATATCTTCAATGACGACCCAACCTCCGGTTTTTAAATTTTTCAAAGCAAAGCTTAGCGTGGCAATGTTTGCGCTTGGACAGTGTAGACCATCGTCAATAATCAGATCGAACTTCCGGTGTGATAAAGCCGCTCCGAGCTCGTCCAACGTCTCCGTTTTTGTTTGATCGACGAAATATGTTTCTATCCGATCTTCTTGGAACAGAATCCTCTTGTCGACATTTGCGCCAAAGATTTTTGCATTGGGAAGGAAATCCCGAAATGCACGTAAGGAGGCGCCTGGCCGTCCTTCTTCACCCATATTGGAGACACCATCGAGGTTATTTGTACCTAAACCGATTTCGAGAACATTTAATTGCTCAAAGCGTCTACCCTCAAATATTTTGCCATAAAATAAATAGTAATTATGATCCGAGGATTTGTCGCTGCCGTATATTTTAAATAAACTAGCCCTCAGACCCACTGGATGTACCGAACACCATCCCAGCCATGTGATACCCGGCAATCATTTTTTCGACCGAATATTTCTGGAGATGTCTGGCGACCTCTGTTTTGTTAATTACCGGCAGCTGTTTTAATGCCTGCAACATGGCCTCGGTCAGCGCGGCTGCGTTCTCCACGGGCACCAGAGTGCCGAAGCGGCCATTTTCTAGAATTTCGTTAGGGCCAGACGAGCAATCAGTGCTGATGATGGGAATACCGGCCACCAGCGCCTCTATCAACACCAGAGGATGCCCTTCGCAGCGCGATGGCAGAACGAAGAGATCGCTCTTGGCAAACCATGCTATCGGATTATCGACAAATCCGGGCAGCGACACGTCTTCTGCCACGCCGAGTGTACGTGCCAATGATAACAACGCTTCGTGCTCCGGCCCTTCGCCTAAAATAATCAGCCTCACAGGCGTCATCTGGCGCAGATCGGCGAAGGCACGTAACAGCACTTCAAATGCTTTTTGCTGCTGTAGCCGGCCGCATGAAATAACGACCGGAGTCGTCTTGTTTTGCAGCCATGCTTCCTTAACGGGCTGCTGCGACTTGGACCTAAGCGCAGCAAAATCAAAACCATTATAGACGACCCGAACGGGCGGTCCAAAAGGTGAAAGTAGTCTGCGTGCCGATCGTCCGACGCCTTCGGACACCGCAATAACCTGAGGAGCCAGATGATAAAACGTAGCCACGAGACAATTCAGAAGACGACGGCGCAAGCGATGATTAATACTGGCGTATGCCTCGAGATCGATGTGGATGCATGGCACAATCCTGCGGTAGCCGCAGAGCAGACCGCCGATAATCGCTAGAAGCGACGACTTCTCGAGATGAGCGAAGACAACGATGGGCTTCTTTTGTCGTAGATATTGCATAAACAAACGAATGACCCGCACGACGCCAATCGGCCGTTCAGCCGAAAAATCAAACTTAGCTACTTGGGGCGAAACGTCCTTCAAATTGGGCCCTCCGCCGTCCCACATCAGCAAATCGACGGCGAATCCTTTCTCGGCAAGGCCATTGGCCAAAACGACGGCTACTTTTTCCGCTCCGCCGCTGCCAAGATGCTCTATAAATATGCCGATACGCTGCGCAGATGGATCGGCTACATCCTTCAACATGGACTGAACCCCCAAGCAGAAATCCCTCCGATACAAACGACAAACTGGTCGCGGTAAAGCACCGCAATCGGTCGAAGACTCTGCTGCGGATTCGTGTTGACAAACTCAGCGACGAGCCAGACGCATTTACTAATATTGGTCAACCGCGAGGGATGCCAATGAAAACGAGATCGTCAGCAAGTAACGGAAACCTGTTAAGCACGACCTGTTTAAGCAGTCCAGGTTGTGAATAATGGGCTACTTGAATCGTGGTAAGAGCTAATCCAGCGTCCCAGGCCACTTTAGCGAGCGTATAAGGTGTAAAATAGAAACGATGATCGCTATTGATCGTCTCCTGCGAACGGAAGATGTTACGGATATTTTTCCCCCGGAAGGCATTTGGGACGGTAATGATAATTTCCCTGACATTCGTGCGGTAATTTTGCAAGAAACCACTCAGAAAGGACACAGGATTTCCAATATGTTCAAGTACTTCACCGAAAATGGCATAGTCGAAAAGGTCCTCATCGATTGCGTGAATTTTGTCGTGACCTGAAACATCGCCATGAAAGATGTTGTCAAGCTTCGAAAGGCTACTGACTTCCGCCACAGCTACGGCATCTACGTCGATACCAACACAATAGGTCGCAAACTTCGTTAGCTTACCATGTAACCACTGACCTGAGGCGATTTTTTCCGGAAGAAGCGGAATATGATCGCAACAGCCAATGTGGAGGACACGCTTGCCGCTCGCAAGCCTAGAAAGAAGCTTCATTCGCTCCTGCACTGGAGTTTGGAAATCGAAGGTGAATGATATATCCTCGCAAAATTGCGTACCGTTTAGGTAACTTTGTCCTAGAGGGCCTCGCAGGTCTAGGCTGTCCATTGCAATCCTCATAAAACGTCTGCCGGATGGCGGCCTTGTTTGATACTTTGATTGCGAATTCCGCCGATTGTAGCAATGCCAATTCGGCTATCGCCGGTGCCGACCCTGCTGAATTTGGAGCAAATGGAGCAAGTTTAACAACGATTTCAGAATTAGAGCGAAATCCGCCAATGGCGGCTTGCGTAAAGCGCGTCAATAGATCACTTTTTTTGATTATAGTCTTAAGAATCGAGATCATTACTTATCCAACAGAAATCTTGGCGGCGCAATATAAGTGAATTATCCTCACTGAATTAACACATGGTGACTGCGCCGTTTCGATAACATCTGAATTATATGGTTGGGTTTCTTGTGAAGTAAAGCCATCTTTAAGTAGCGAAAGACCTCCTCCTTATCCTCCAAAAGACGCACGCGGTTGATCGTCGGTGCCGTTGCCGCTGCGTCTCACCAGGCTCGATGAGGAGTTTCGCCGCGATATGGCGTTTTTTGGCGATCTGCGCGTGTTCGAGAGTTTGCCCGGCGCGTTCGAAATAGGCGCAGGGATGTTGCAGCCCGGAATAGAGAAACCTTCTGTAGAAGGCAACGTCGAGATCATATTGATGGGCTGTGTTGCGCCTTGCCAGCAGCGGTCCGTTGGGACGGCGGCGCCGGCATGTCGCGCCGCACCCTTTTTCCAGAAGCCGGAACCAGCGCGAGCGGTCCGGCCCTCACAAATTGACGGCAGCGAGCGTCAGCGCGTCGAAAAGTATAATTTTTGTCACTTCGATGTGGCCGTCGATGTAGAGTTATCCGCACTGAAGTTCAGGGTCCGCGATGCGCTAGAAAATGGCGCTCAGATCATTGAAACGCAGACCAAGCTCACTTTCTGAGCCATCGCCCATGGTGAATTAGGTTCCATTCGCCGTCTCGATTTCGATCGATCCCGTCTTGATCAAGCTCGCTAAACAAGTTTTCAGAAATTTGCTGATTGAGTCACCTCGACAAAGCTTCCTCCCAAAAGCCGCGCCAAAGGGTTGCCCCCATACGGTTGCGCCTAGGGGGCATGACGAGGCCAGCGCGCCCATGATAATCTCATCCCACAAATCGAAATTTATGGAACGATTTTCACGAGGCCGGTGTTTCGTCCTTGGCCAACTTGGCAGTGATAAACGGCGTGAAGCCAGATCGTTCATTATCCATACATTGGACGTCGGCCAAAATGGCAATATTCATTAGGAGAGTGCGATGAAACGCTTGGGTGTTTTAATATCCGCGGCCGCGCTGGGCGTGGCGCTGATCGCGAGTGGCCCCGCTGAGGCCCGTTGGGGTGGCGGCGGTTTCCACGGCGGATTTGGCGGCTTTCGGGGCGGATTTGGCGGCTTTCGCGGCGGATTTGCCGGCCGTGGTTTCGCGGGCGGATGGGGCGGCGGATGGCGTGGCGGCTGGGGCGGCCGTGGATGGGCCTGGGGCGGCCGTGGATGGGGCGGCCGGGGCTGGTGGCCGGGCTATGCGGCGGCCGGATTGGGATACGGCTGGGGCTGGGGTTATCCCTACTATGCGTATGGCTGCAATCCTTACTATCCTTATTACGGCTGCGGCTATCCCTATGCCGCGTATGGCTATCCCTATTATTAGCCCTGAATCACGCCTGCCGCCGCAGCCGTTCCACGCGTGAGAGACCGCTGCGAGGAAACCGAAGCCCGTGCGGCAAGCGTGAGGTCAGTGAAAATCTGCTTGTTTGATCGCAGGGGCGCTGCACTCAGAGCCCGCTCGAGGGGATGTTTTGGCAAGGCCAGGGAGAAGCCTAGACGATTCATCCATGCACCAATGCCAGTGTGGTTAAGGCTGGAAATCCGCTTGAAGAATGTCGGCGTGCCCTTAGTAAGCCTTGTCCTGTAAAGCGGAAGTTATGGAACGATTTTCCCCAGACTGATGTTCCGCCTTTGGTTGTCTTTGGATCCATAAACGGTGCTGAAGCAAGCTTGTATGCGGGCCACGCAAGCGCCGCCGGCCAAAATGGCAAGATCGATTAGGAGATTTCAATGAAACGCTTGGGTTTATTAATGGCGGCGTCCGTGCTGGGCGCGGCCCTGCTAGCGGGCGGCCCTGCTTTAGCACGTGGCGGTGGCGGCCATGGCGGCGGTTTTGGCGGCGGCGGATTCCATGGCGGGTTTGCTGGCCGTAGCTTCGCCGGCGGCGCCTGGGGGCATGGTGGCTGGGGTCGTGGCGGCTGGGGCTGGAATCGAGGCTGGGGCGGCGGTGGTTGGTGGCCAGCCTATGCGGGCCTTGGCTTAGGGTTGGGCGCCTGGGATTATCCTTATTGGGGCAACGACTATCCAGATTACGCTTACGGCTACGGCTATCCAGGCTATGATAATTCTTACGCCGCGCCTGCCTACGCGCAGGCGCCTCTAGTGACCGGCCGGAGCGTGGCAACCTGGAATCTGGGGAATTATTGCACTACACCGGTTAGGATTTGCGAGCTTTCTCACACGTCCTATGTCGGCGATGGCTGTTCCTGCCGGGTCGCGGGCGGCCACGCGCGAGGGGCAGTGACCCACTGACAACCGCGGCGTGAAGGTACAGCTTCGCTGAATGTGCGGCCGGGATCATCCCGGCCGTAATTTTGCTGCTAGCATCGCGCCAATCACCGTCTCCAGCGTGACGTGCCCAGCTATCAGTTCCCGGATACGCACCTCAAACC
>CAYTRB010000210.1:0-5497 GCA_964440215.1 uncultured Methylocapsa sp. | reverse complement strand
GCTTTATGCGGAGCGACGGATTATGCCGAGCAGGCTCGTCGCGTTGCCTACAGGCCAGCGCGAAGCTGCCTGATCTGCTCGGCATAATTATGGTGCCCCGGTCACAACAAACCGGAGATCACCATGACGCTCAACCCCCGCCATCTACCTCCACGGCCGCATCTTAAAAATCAGGATGATTCTTCCACCGATGCGGTCTCCGCGTTTCTGGAGCCCCTTCGCGGTGCGGCTTCGTTCGTAAACTACGGCAGCGCGGCACGGCATTTTCTGCATTGGCTTGATCAACGCCGCATTTCTCTCGTCAGCGTGGACGCCACGACCATCGCTCGCTTTGAGAAGCATCGATGTAACTGTCCGCGCTACAGTCCGGCGCAGCTTCGCGATCCGGTCTATCTTGGCCGCGTGGGGCGCTTCGTCCGCTTCCTCGAAGATCGTGGCGATATACCCGTCATCGACAGCATTGAGGATGTTCGGCCCTACCTGTCGCTCTATGCTGACCACCTGACCTCCGCGCGCTTCAGCCCGGGCGCGTGGCGCATCTACTATTCAGCCGCGGAGCATTTCGCGGCCTGGCTTCGGCTCTCCCGGCTTCAGTGGTGCGGCGATGTCGACGATGCCGTCGTCGAGCGTTTCGTCCGGCACGCGTGTCGCTGTTCCCTTTGCCGCAAAGGCGCGAAGCTTCAGGCATCCGGCGAGCACAAGCGCCGGCGTGGTGCTTATCGGTTCCTCGCCTTCCTGAAGGAGCAAGGCGCGATCCCGATCACCGTCGCGGCGCCACCCGAGGATCTTCACCTATCAGCGTATCCGACGTGGCTCCGGCAGCATTGCGGCGCCACAGATCAGACGATCGCCAGATACGTCTACGAGGTATCGCGATGGGTGCCGACACTTGGCGCCGACCCAGCCATCTATGACGCGACCACAATCCGCAACGTTGTGCTGAGCCAAGAGCCGAACCGCTCCCGCTCATCCGTGCGTCTTACCGCGACCGTGCTGCGCAGTTATTTCCGGTTCCTGGCGGCACGAGGCGAGTGCCGCCCCGAACTCTACCTTGCGGTCCCTTCGGTAACGCGCCGCCATCCCGCCCCGCTGCCCAGGCATGCGAGTGCGGCGACCATTGAGCGCATCATTGCCTCATGCGATGCGGTGAGCACGCCGGTCGGTCTTCGCGATCGGGCCATCATCTTGCTTCTCGCCCGCCTCGGGCTTCGCGCCGGTGATATCCGTCGCCTGCGGCTTGATGATATCGATTGGGCGAACGCACTGATCTATGTTCATGGTAAGGGTCGCCGGACGGCGAGCCTACCATTGCCGCAAGATGCCGGCGACGCCGTACTCGCCTATATCGAGCACGGCAGACCGATGGTCGCACAGGAGTGCCTGTTCCTGCGCGTCCAGGCGCCTCACACCCCGCTCGCCTCATCGGCGGAGATCAGCGGCATCGTTTCCCGCGTGCTTGCGCGAGGCGGGATTACCGGGGTCCCCACCGGCGCCCATATGTTCCGTCATTCGCTCGCGACCACCATGCTGCGCACGGGCGCCAGCCTGGAGTCGGTCGGCGCGGTGCTCAGGCACCAGTCGCCGGGCACCACCGCCATCTATGCAAAGGTCGACGCGCCCATGCTCATGCGGGTCGCGCAGCCCTGGCCGGGAGACGCGTCATGCTGAGCAACGATGTGACGCGCTATGTCGCCGTCTACCAAGCCCTCGGTCTCAGCTTCAGCGAGCAGAGCCGGACATTGCATCTCTATGCCCGCTACGCCGAAGCGTATGCCGATCGGTTCACGCTGGTCAGCCGCATCCACGATTGGTGCGCAACCGCTTCGTCGCCGATCCGAGCGCGATCGTGCTACGATACGGTGCGCCGCTTCTGCATGTTCCTCAACGCCGAGGATCCACGTCATGAGGTACCGCCCGTCGGCGCGTTCGGTCGTGGCAGGCGACCGCGACCCGCACCCCATCTCCTCGAACCGCAGCAGATACGGGCGATCATGGATGCCGCGCTCGACCTGCCACCCAAGGGATCCATCCGGCCATATACCTATCACCACCTGTTCGGCCTGCTCGCCGCCACGGGGTTGCGCATCTCCGAGGCGCTCGGGCTTCAACGCGGTGATATCACCGAAGACGGCCTTGTCGTGCGGCATGGCAAATTCGGTAAGAGCCGCTTGTTGCCGATCCATGCGACCACGCGACAGGCATTGAATGAGTATTTGGCAGTCCGGACCCGCCTCGGATTTGACGGTGACGATCTGTTCGTCATCACGACTGGCCGCGCTCCCCACAAGGTTACCGCGCACATCATCTTCGTGAAGCTCGTCCGCCAGCTCGGATTGCGAGGGCTTGGTCGAACGCCCGGTCCGCGCCTTCACGACCTGAGGCATAGCTTCGCCGTCCGCTCGCTCGAGGCCTGCGCGCACGACCGTAAAGCTGTCGCGCATCATATCGCGGCACTCAGCACCTATCTGGGCCATGCCGATGTCTCGAACACCTACTGGTATCTGGAGGCGACGCCGGTGCTCCTCCATGACATTGCCGCCGCGTGCGAGCGCCTGTTCGAGGAGGAAGCGGCATGACGGCCCTTGCTCCACACCTCAGCGCGTTCCTGCGCGAGCACCTGCCTCGTGAGCGCGGTTCCAGTCCGCACACGGTCGCGACCTATGCTCATGCCTTCGCTTTGCTGGTACGCTTCGCCGCCCATCGGCTCAAGCGACGGCCGAGCGATCTGACGATCGAGGATATCGACCCGGGCTTGGTGCTGGCCTTCCTTGATCATATCGAAGGGGAGCGCGGCAACGTCGCTCGATCCCGCAACGCACGGTTCGCTGCCATCCGCACCTTCTTTCGATATCTGGAATATCGGGTGCCCGCCCATCTTGAGCAGGCTCTGCGGATTCGGGCGCTGCCGGTAAAGCGCACCGACACGGCCCTGATCGATCATCTGACCCGCGAGGAGGTGCAGGCACTGCTTGCCGCTCCCGACGCCCGCACGTTGGGCGGTGTGCGTGATCGAGCCATGCTGCACCTGACCTACGCAGCGGGTCTCCGCGTCTCCGAGCTGCTGTTGCTGCGCGTGTCAGATTTTCCCGATCGCTCCCTCTCGACGGTGCGGATCCTCGGCAAGGGACGGCGCGAGCGCGTGTTGCCGCTCTGGCGTGAGACCCAGGTGGTTCTCAGGGCTTGGATCGCGATTCGTCCTGACGCTTCCACCCCCGAGTTGTTCCTCAACCGCGACGGCGAACGGATGAGCCGCGATGGCTTTGCATTCCGTCTGGCTCAGCATGTCGCGGTCGCGGCCGAGAAGCGACCCTCTCTGCTTCGGAAGCGAGTGACCCCACACGTGCTTCGGCATAGCTGCGCCATGCACACGCTCGCGGCCACTGGCGACATCCGCAAGGTCTCGCTGTGGCTCGGTCATGCGAGCCTACAGAGCACCGAGGCCTATCTCCGGGTCGATCCCGCCGAGAAGCTGGCAGTGCTGGCCGCCCATGCCCCGCCAGCCGTTCAGCAGGGGCGGTTCCGGCGGCCGTCCGACAAATTGATGGCCATGCTCGCCGAGGTGCGCAACGCGACGTAGTGAATAGCACTCGAGAGGCGGTTCCTTCTGCTCGGCGGAACCGAAGGAACCTGCCATATCTGGCACACAACGCCCTTTGAATAACTCAAAAGGTGACACCAATGTACAAGGACACGCGGCAGTGGAGGGATGTGAGAGATCGCCTCATATCCGGCGAGCGATCTATCCGTGCAACAGTCCGAGAGACGGGGATCAGCCGCCAGACGGTGCGGAAGATCCTGAAGCAGCCTGAGCCGGGCCGCTATGCTCGGCTTGTCCAGCCGATGCCTGCTTTAGGTCTGTATACGGCAGTCTTGGAACAAATGTTGGCAAATAACGAGACATCACCCCCAGCACGCCGACGCTCGATTACTGCATTACATCGAGAGTTACGAGACGAGCACGGCTACGGCGGAGGATATAATGCGGTTCGTCGATATTGCCGCACACTTCAAGAAGCCGAACTACGTATTGAGATCGGGGTAGCCGATACCCCAATGATAACAGACTGTGAGACTCGACTTGCTATAACGCGGCAGCAGCGTGCCTATCGCCTGACTCCACATGGAAGAGAGGATGGTCGCAAGCCCATAGGTCGACTGACGATCGCGATGCGGCGAGATCTTGCTGCGGAGCGGCACCAGGCAGCCTTCAACTGGATGCACGCACTTCAACAGCGTCGGTGGGACAATACTCCGCTTGATCCAATCTTAGCGGCGCTGCCAGATCACCGAAGGCTCATCGATAAGCTCCATTCCAAGTGGGCAAGGATGCGCAATAAGGCGATGACGATCTGTGCGCATACCTGCGGCATCGTCCAGGCCGACATTGCCACCTTCCTTGGCATTAGCCGGACGAGCTGCCGCAAATACCGGCGCATCTTTGAGGTCGGCGGCGTGGATGCACTCCTCGCACCTGAAATACGATCGTCGCGCAAATTCGACCGCGAGGAACTGAAGAAAGCGGTCTTCAGATTGCTCCATGAACCACCTTCTATGCACGGGATTAACCGCACATCCTGGATTATGCGTGATCTAAGTCGCACGCTTGCAGGGCAAGGGCACGCTGCATGTCAGCAGGTGGTTCTCAGAATCATCAACGATGCTGGTTGGCGATGGCGTAAGGCCCGAGTTGCGCTAACATCCCAGGATCCGGCCTACCGGGAAAAGCTTGCGGCGGTACAGGCCATTTTATCGGGTCTGCAGCCAGACGAGGCCTTCTTCTCCATAGATGAGTTTGGCCCATTCGCCGTGAAAATGAAGCAAGGGTTAAAGCTGGATCCACCTGGCCCCCATCGCGTTGTACCGCAGTGGCAAAAGTCGAAGGGTTGCTTGATAATGACGGCAGCGCTCGAACTTCAAGGCAATCAGGTCGCACATTTTTATAGCACTCGTAAGAACACCGCCGAAATGCTCCGGATGATGGACGTTCTTCTTGAGAACTATGCTGATCGTAGAACGTTGTATCTCTCATGGGACGCGGCCTCCTGGCACGTCTCAAAGAAACTGCGGCAGCGAATTGACGAGCACAATGCCAAAGCTACGGTCGAAGGTGCGCCTCGCGTTGAAACCACACCCTTGCCAGCCGGCGCACAGTTCTTGAATGTCATCGAGTCTATCTTCAGCGGTATGGCGCGCGCCATTATCCACAACAGCGACTACGCGACGGCAGATGCAGCTAAGGCTGCAATCGATCGCTATTTTGCAGATCGTAACCAGCATTTTAGGGACGAACCTCAGCGGGCTGGCAAACGCATTTGGGGAGAGGAGCGCGTGCCACCGTCTTTTTCGGATAGCAACAACTGCAAGGACCCCCGATGGCGATAACGTGCTCCGCTGCCGCGTCAATATCCAATAATTATGCCGAGCAAATCAAGCCGCATTGCCAATGGCGCCGGCCATTCGCGCCCGCTACTCGGCATGATCCGTCACTCTGCATAAA
>CAYTRB010000209.1:0-5498 GCA_964440215.1 uncultured Methylocapsa sp. | reverse complement strand
GGTCATGGGTTCGAATCCCATCGCGCTCACCAACATAATCAAATAGTTATGTTTAATTCTTAGCATTGTAAATGAGCCAAATTTTTATCGGGGCAACGTATAGGGCAACAGATTTTAGAATGTACGCCTGCATCGCGGCCGGCCTATTCATCACCGGGCTGGCGCGCTGCTCCGCCGATCTCGCGCCGATAATGGCTTGAATATTGCTTAGTACGTTCCAGCTTGATTTCCTCCTCAAGCTGCTTTTGCCTGCCCTTGGTCCGGCCCGGAACACCGGATCAAGGGCTTTTCGTTCGGCTTCCTCACATCTCCGGTCAGTTGGGCGAGGCAGCAGCCTTTTGCGCGGCAAAAGCACTTGTGCTTCCTCACGCATTTTTTGTGATTCAAGTGGAACTTCTGAAGCTGGGGAGCGATATGTAGGCATACAGGGGCCGCCAATATCCCCACGGCCCTCTCTCGGTTAACCTGCCCCTGGTCTGACTGCCCAGGGGCTTTTTGAATCCGAATGGGACTTGCACCACGCGGTGCACTCGCGGTAGCGCACATGAAGAAAATCGCGTTGATCGCTGTACTGCTCTTGGCGACGTTGCCAGTCGCAGCGCAAGTCGTTACCGGCAAAACAACAGGCACCTCAACTGGCACCTCTACCGGCACCTCAACTGGTACAACAACAGGCACCTTAACTGGCGCAATACCAGGCACCTTAACCGGCGCAACCGGCGTGTTCTGCACGGAGGAAATGCTCGCGACCTTCTGCAACGTACCCACCGCCCCGAATACGAATGGCTGGGCATCGAGCGGCGCGACCGGATCGAGCGGTGGGGCTAGTAGCAACACATCGGCCATTCCAACCTGCCCGGATTTTCCGCCGCCGGACGAACTGTGCAACTGAATCGACGTGCACGCCGGGCAGAGATCGGGCAAAACAATGAGCTTGTCGTTATCGAGAGCGCCGAGGCGGCAGCGGGAGTAATGCTCGCGGATTTCCTCCGCGCCTAAGTTCAAGACACCCCATCTTGAAATTCTCTTTTGCGATCGTTACCTCAACGTTTCTACTAACAACAAACCCATGAATTTACACAGGAAAACTAGAAAATTGATTATCAAATGGATGCCGGTTTAGGCGACTTCAAGATCACTGGTAACCAGGCAGAGCTTTTGTACAGGACTGTCCGCAAGGCGCTAGAAATTAATTGGCATTGGGGTATCGCGCATATTGGAGCTACAATTTTAGCCTGCGTGAAGCGTACTATCTAAGCGGATGGGAGAGTGTCGGTGTCTCTTTCGGAGTCGCTGTTTTGACGTTTTGTTTTGGATACAAAATGGTACGCCCCGTTATCCCGATTACGAATAAAAAACTATGACCGGCTGGCGCCGTTGATTTTCGGCAGGTACCCATCCCGTAAATGATTAAGCTCGCGCCATGTGCGGACGCTTTACCCAATCCTACACGTGGCGCGAACTGGTCGAGCTCTATGAGCTCACGCAACCCGCGCTCAATTTGCGGCCCCGCTACAACATCGCCCCGACAACATCGATCGATATCGTGAGGTTGGCGGACGGCAGCCGAGAGCTTGTCCCGATGCGCTGGGGCTTGATCCCCTCTTGGTGGAAAAAGACGGCCAAGGAAGTGCCTTCGACCTTCAACGCGCGGGCCGAGACCTTGGCAGAAAAACCGATGTTCCGCTCGGCCTTCAAACGCACCCGCTGCATCGTGCCAGCATCCGGCTATTACGAATGGCAGACCATCGGCAAAACTAAGAAGCCCTATTTCATCAGCGCAGCAGCGGACGGCGCCGTGCTGTCGATCGCTGGCCTATGGGATGAGTGGCGAGACCCGGAGACCAAGGAGCCGGTGCTAACCGCCACGTTGATCGTGACCGCCGCTAATGACTTCACGCGGCCCATTCATGACCGCATGCCGGTCTTTATCGCTCAACACGATCATGAGGCATGGCTAACAGGAAGGGCCGGCGCTGCCCTTTTACAGCATGCGCCGAACGATCTTTTGCGCATGTGGCCGGTCTCGAAGCGGGTGAGTAAGACCGGCGCTGGAGGTGACGATCCGGGCTTGATTGGCCCGGTCGAAGTTGCTGTTACCGGCTGACCGCAGGCGTCGTCGAAGGCGGATTATTCTCTGTTGCTCGCCGGAGCTCCTGGCTGTCCTTGCGGAAGAGCGGAAGGGTCAGCGCCGAATGGCGGTGCTCCGGCTACGCCGCCATACGGACCGCTGTCACGGTTTTCCGATGCCGGACCAGAATTTGAACTCTGATCTCCGCGGTCGCTGGAGCCCGTCCCTTGGGCGAACGCAGAGGCGGAAGGAATTAAAAACATGGCTACGAATAGAGCGGTAAAAAGCCTCACGTGAAGCTCCTCTTGAAATACGGCAAGCCCTGATGAATGTCCTCATGGGCTCGCCGGTAACGCGCGTTCGTACAAGAAGTTCCGCCGGTCGAAATATACCCAATTTTGGATGCAGGTTTCCCCCGAGTTCTCTCAACGCTATCAGACTTTCCGGCCATCATTTCTATGTTGGCACCAAAGAGCCGGGCCATCACCGTCGCCCTTGTTCACTTCCTTTGCTTTAGCCATTCTGTGACGCGGGTGCGCACGGCACTAAAGGTAATGATGCCAATGAGCAAGGCCCACAGAGCCGCCAGCCCTTTTTCATGAGTCCCCAGGGAACGTTTCGGCTCGCTCATTTCGAGACTCCCTTCTCCTTGATCCGTTTGCGCGCGATTTTGAGCTTCGTCAGATCGCTCTCGGCAACAGCTTTCCTCATCGTGTTCATGGCGGCTTCCGGGCTGGGCTCCGTTGGCGCCGGTATAGAAGAAATCGTGTCTTTGAGCGTATAGATTTGACGCGAGATTTCCTCGGCTCCCGTCGCGGTCTTTTTGAGCCGCACGCCGGGCCCTCCACCATTCTCCGCAATGAACTCGATGCCGGCAGATTCGAGCGCGGTGCGAAGAGCCGCGATTGTCGATTGCTTGGCGTCCGATCCGTTCTCGATCCGCGTCACTGTGTTGGCCGTTACACCAGCCTTTTCAGCCAGCTCGCGCACACCCCAGCCAAGCGCGGCACGGGCCATTTTCATCTGAACCGGCGTCATTTGTACAATGTCCAAATACATATTAACATATTTTAATTTTATCGCTATTGATAGGTACGTTGTACAAACTTACGGGTACAAATTCAAGAGACGAATTTGGCAAACAAGCTTACGTCGGCCCAAGGCCAGCTTTCCGTGCTGCTTCGTTGCGGTGGCACATCCATACAGATTGAAGGCGATGACTTCGCTGTGTCGCTCGACGGGAAGGACGGCACAAAATGAAAATCATCGGCGCCGGGCTTATGGTCATGTCTGGCGCGGCAGCGGCAGCAAGCTGGACAATTTCAGCGCGGCGCGCCGCCGCCGGGCTGGCCGAATCTTGGACGCAGTCGTGGCATGGATGGATACCAGGGGGACTTCCCAGCGGGCGCGGTCAGGGGGTGATCGATAATAAAAGGCGGCGCCTTAGTCAGTCGCGCCGCCAATCAATAGACGTGAGGAAACAGGCGCGGCGGGCTTGGGCGCTATCCCTCGAGATCAGTACCAGCGCCCACGGCCATACCAGCCGCCGCCAAACAGTAGAACGAGAACTATGATAACAAGAAGGGTGGTGGTATCCATGTTGGGCTTCCTTCGCTACATATGCTGCCAATCCGCAGCCCTGTGAAAGCGAACGTTTAGTTGGTTCCCGGCGCGATCATTGCTTTTGATTGTCAGCGGCGGTGAAAAAGGAGCACAGCCGTTGCCGCGAGAACGATTATCGACGGCATCGCAGGCACAATGAACGAATACGCCGCTTCCATTACGATCGCCATGGCGGACGCGTAGCAGACTAATGAGCGAAGATCTGAGCAAAATTGCTCATACGACCGCTTTGGAAGGCGCGCACACCTGCACCCGCCGGCGCACGTCCGGTGCGCTTCGGTACGGCGCGGCCTGTCAATTCACCGCGACGCCGGTCCCAACATCTACCCAGCCCTGCGGAACGATCCATTGCCAAAGCCGGCCGATGTCCGCCGCATAGTAGAGCCAGGCTTGATTAAACGGGATTGTCGCGCCACCATCGTTGGGCTGATTATCCGGTAAAGGCACCATGTAGCCAGGGCCACCGCTATTTGTCGCGCCAATGCCGAGCTCGGGACTATTTGGCTTGGGATTGCTCGGGCCAACCGTGTAAAATGGCGCGGTATTCCCCGGACCACTTCCTGAATAAACCGGCGGACCCATTGATGAGACGCCGAGGATCTACGCCGTAAGCCAGTCTCCCGGACGAATCGCCCGCGCGCGCCGCGTGCCTTCGTAGCGAGAAATGACAATCAGGGGTTCGAGCGCAACCGGCGACTTGATGGTTCCTTGCTATTCGGCATAGGCGGCAGCGAGCGCAGTGAATGACTATGCATCCCCCTCGACCCAAGGCACCCATTCGCCTGACAGGCTGTCTTTGCGTCCGACCAACCTTTCGGTGTGGCAACAATCCTCTAGCCATTTGCGGGCAGCTGGACGGGCGCGCGAAGTTCTCGATCCCGCCCGTGCCAAGTTTAAGGCCACCCGAGGTCAGGCTGCGCACTCTCTAGCACCCGCTTCTCTTATCCAAATGTGCGCATTCGCACAGAAGCTTCATCCGTCCCGGACTACACAAACATGGCGGCCAGCGAAAGCGCGGACGGGAACCAGACAAAGGGGACGGACGATGAAAAATCTCAAGAAGATCGCGGTTTTTTGTTTGCTGACCTTCGCCGCCGCCGCCATGGCCAATGCACGTGTTCTCTGAGAACCGGCCACGGGCTGCACAGCCCTTCGTTGCTCCCGGTAGCAAAGGCGCACTTGATTCATGCATTGGGACAATCTAGCCACGTGCGTCAACGCTATTTCACCCGGCATTTCGCGAGCACCAAGTCGATCGCCGTGGTGGCCTCTGAAACATTGAGCCAAAGTTCGGCGCGTTCCTCACTTTTGAATTGCTTGCCGAGGTCGAATGGCTGGTCATGTCCGGCCAAGTGGAGAAAACAGGCCCATTTGCCGTCCGGCAATTCTTCAACCGTTACTTTGTAATCGGCCGCCATATCCATTCCTCCTTCGTTTATCGTGTTTTCGTTCGTCGCCGGAATCAAGCCAAATCGCGCCAACATGGGCCGGGCCGCGCCCGTATATCGTGGGGCCCCTTGCACCCTTCCTCTATCTCCTTTGCCGCCAATGAGAGGCAAAGACGGCATGGGATTGCTCACATCTTCAATGCCCCACGTCTCAAATATGAGGTGCGAACAATCCATCCGTTTCGGTCTCGATGGACGGCTCGTGACGGACGTAGCCGAATTGAGAAGGAGCCTGACTATGCCTATGGACGTAAGCGATATCCTGCCAGGTAAATGCTATGTGGCGAGCAGCAGGGAAAAGTACACGGTGGTCGACATAAACCGAGGCATCGTTATTTATAAAAGCTGGACCACCG
>CAYTRB010000208.1:0-5537 GCA_964440215.1 uncultured Methylocapsa sp. | reverse complement strand
CGCCACCATCATCGGCACCGGGGTTGGCGGCATGCACACCTTGGAAAACGGGCTTCATCTGACCCTTGTCGAGCAAGGGCGTCCTGATCCATTGACCGTCCCGCGTCTCATTCCCAGCGCCTGCCCTTCGATGCTGAGCATCCGCTATGGATCGATGGGGCCTTGCTTCGCGGTGGCGAGCGCGTGTTCTTCGGCGACCCAGGCCATCGGCATCGGTCTGCATCTCATCCGCTCCGGGCTAGTCGATCGTGCCATAGTCGGAGGAACCGAGGATTGCGTGACCAATAGCGCGATGCTGGCCTGGGAAGCGCTGCGGGTGCTCACGCCGGACTCATGCCGGCCGTTTTCCAAGGGCCGCA
The DNA here is from genome assembly GCA_964440215.1 of uncultured Methylocapsa sp. Lineage (GTDB taxonomy): Bacteria > Pseudomonadota > Alphaproteobacteria > Rhizobiales > Beijerinckiaceae > Methylocapsa. Next base: position 5,178 of record CAYTRB010000208.1, on the reverse strand, counting down.
ACGGCATGATTCTCGGCGCGGGCTCCGCGGTCTTCATCCTCGAAGAAGCGGAACTGGCGCGCGCCCGGGGCGCCGAAGCGCTTGTTGAAATCGCCGGCTACGGCACCTCGGCCGATGCTAAGGATCCGGTGCGGCCCGATGCGCAAGGTGCCGCCGCCTGCATGCGCAATGCCTTGGCCGATGCCAGCATCGACCCTAGCGAAATCGATTACGTCAATGCGCATGGGACCGGGACGACGGCGAACGACGCCACGGAATCGGAAGCGTTAGGGATTGTCTTCGGAGATCAGCTGGCAAAACTGCCGGTTTCCTCGACGAAACCCATTCACGGGCATGCGCTGGGTGCGGCCGGAGCCCTCGAGCTTGTCGTGACGATCGGTGCGGTTCGCGAGAATGTCGCGCCGCCAACCATCAACTGGCGGGAGGCCGACGCCAAATGCCCCGTCGATGCCGTGCCAAACGAGGCGCGTCCCATGCCGATCCGGACGGCGCTGACCAATTCCTTCGCCTTTGGAGGCATTAACGCAAGCCTCATCGTCCGGCGCGCCTTCGCCGCATGACCGCGCGTGATCATGCGCGGGCGGCCGCCGCCTTGGCGCCGGGCCCAGTCGAAAATGCGCTGGTTCGCTTCGCCCCGATCCGGGTCCGGACCGAGCCAGGCGAGGTTGCCTCGTTTTTGCGCGAGACGGGAGGTGCCGGGACCGGCGATTTCGTGCCTCTCAGCTTCCCCATCCGCTGGCTGGCACTACCAGCCATCCGGGCTAAGATCTTGCAAATGACCGGTGGCGAAGGCTTTCTGCCGGTGCACGAGGCGCAGAGCTTTGTCTATGAAAAAAGCCTGCGGATTGACACCGATTATGTCCTCGCCGTCGAGATCGAGACCAGAGAAAAGCCGCCGCGACTGATTTTGAAAATGGCGGTTTCCTCTGGGGAAGGGGAGATGGAGATTTGCACCCGTCTCGAAACCGTTTTGCGGATTGTGCGGCTTGCGGCGGAAACAGATACATGATCGAAGCCGCGGCAGGAACGCTGCCAGTGGACTGGCCAAGGGCCGGCGACGCGATCGGCGCCCAAAACTTCGGGCCTTTCGGGCGGCAAGCGCTCGCGCGGTATGCGGCGGTTTCCGGCGACGACAATCCCCTGCATCTGGACCCGGACGCAGCAAAGGCGGCTGGTCTCGCCGGGTTGCCTGTCCATGGCATGCTGATGTTTTCTTGTTTCGAGCCTTTGATCATGGGATGGCGGCCTGATCTCTTTATCGCGCGGCTTTCCGCTAAGTTTCTGCGGCCGGTGCTGGCGGGCGATGGCATTTGCTTGACGGGCCGTGTCCTGCGCAGCACTTGGGTCCCAAGACCGGAACTTATTCTCCGGCTGACCGCGCGGGGTCCGAGCGATGACCTAGTGATTTTGGCAGAAGCGGCGGTTTTGCACAAAAACGCAACCCTAGTCAGCTGACATGCAGCCTCGCTCCATCCTCATCACCGGCGCATCGAGCGGGATCGGCCGCGCCCTCGCGCTGGTTTACGCGGGCCCTGGAGTGTCCCTGGCGCTGATCGGGCGGGACCCTGAACGGCTGCAGGAGGTTGCCGCCGCCGCCCGCGCACAAGGCGCCGAAGTCAGCCTCGGCCAATTGGATGTGCGTGATCAAGACGTTATGGCGCACTGGATCAAGGCCGCCGACGCGCGGCGTCCCATCGATCTCGTCATCGCCAATGCGGGCATTACCACGGGTCTCGCCCCCGGTGAAATTGCCGAGGATCCGTGTGCGGTTCGCGCTATTATTGGCATTAACCTTATCGGTGTCTTAAACACTGTGGAACCTTTGATCGCGCCGTTGTGCGGGCGCGGAGCCGGCCAAATCGCCTTCATTGGCTCCATCGCGGGCTTGCGCGGGTTGCCCTATGCGCCATCCTATTGCGCGACCAAGGCGGCGATCCACGCCTATAGCGAATCCTTGCGCGGCCGGGTCGCAGACAGGGGCGTGCGCGTCAGCCTGATCATCCCTGGCTTCGTGAAGACACCGTTAAACGATGGAATTGATGCCATAAAACCGCTCGAATTCACCGCCACGAAAGCAGCGCTCCTCATTCAACGAGGTCTCGAACGGGGCAGAGCTGTTATCGCTTTTCCGCGCGCTCTATATTGGCTGGCGCGTGTCTCCCGCATCCTGCCAATTTGGCTTGTGGATAAAGTCTTGATGCGCTTCAGTGTTAGCATTCCGCAAACACAAGAGCGTATTCCTTAACGATTCCTTACGTCCTTCCGTTCCCTCGGAAGATCCTCCGCGCGTCCTCAAAGTGAATCCCCCCAACACTCAATTTCTGAAACAAATTGTTGCAATTTGTTTGTTGTCCAAGCTGTGCTTTTGGCGTTCAACCCTAAAGTAGAGATTTGTCTTCTGGTTCGCATGAAGAGTTCGTTGCTTGCGCTGGACAGCCGCTTGGCCGTCGCGAGAGGCAGTCCGGGAAGACCGGTTTCGGGCTCTGGGGGGGGTTGAAGACAGTTTTTGGTCTAATGCCCGGCAGTGGACGGGCAGCGGGCTGGAGGTAACCGGGGTTACGGGGGTCGGCGGTTGGATTTTCTGGAACTCTTCAGACTCGGATGCGAGATCGGCTTGCTTGCCGCTTTCTGCGGGCTCCTGTTTGTCGGCGGCGGCTTTCTGATTCTGATCGGGATCAACATATTTGAGCAAGCGACCGGCAAATTATTCGGCAAACCATTTTCCGCACCGGTTCTGAGCGAAACCAGTCTCCCGCATATTCTCGTGCAAATCCCGGTTTTCAACGAACCAGCGATGGTCGCAGATTGCCTGAGATCGGCCGCCGCGCTGGATTGGCCGCGAGACAGACTGCATATTCAGCTTCTCGATGACAGCACGGACGAGACGACCGTGATCGCCAATGCCATCGTCTGTGAATTGCATGCGCAAGGCTATTTTATCTCGCACCTGCACCGGACGGATCGCCGGGGCTATAAAGCGGGCGCCTTGGCCGCCGGTCTTGCCCGGTCGGATGCCCCGTTTGTGGCTGTTCTCGATGCGGATTTCCGGCCGCCAGTGAATTGGCTGCGGGCAATCGTTCCTGCTTTGGTCGCCGACCCAGGCGCGAGCTTCGTGCAATCGCGATGCGAATTCGCAAACTACCGGACGAATTGGCTGACCCGCGCTCAGGGTCTGATGTTCGACGCGCATTTCGTCATCGAACAGGCGACGCGCTTTCGGGCTGGCTGGCTCTTTCAATTCAACGGTACGGGCGGGGTCTGGCGGCGTGCCGCGATCGATGCGGCCGGCGGCTGGTCTGGCTATTCGCTCTGCGAGGATCTCGATCTGACGATTCGCGCCGAAATCGCCGGATGGCATGGAATTTTTGCGATGGAGCCGCCCGTCCCCGGTCTTGTTCCCGACAAGGTTTCGCATTGGCGGGTGCAACAGAGACGCTGGTCGAACGGCTTTGTGCAGGTCGCCCGCAAGCTCCTCAGCGAAGTTTGGACGGCCAAATGGCCGGTTTGGCGAAAGCTGTCGGCGAGTTTTCTGATCCTCATCCAGACGTTTTATCCCTGCGTTGCGCTGGCCTGCCTTTCCCTGGCCCTCTGCGCGATCATCCGGGGCGGCGATCTCGCCCCCTATCTCATGGGCATTGGGACAATCGCGGGTTTGGTCCTGATCATCGGCGTTGGCATGACGCTCGTTCCCTATGTGATCTTGGGGCGAGGCTCATTTTGGCGCTATCTCGCGACCCTCGCATCGCTGATCCCCTTGATGATCTATGTCAGCCTGTCAAATGCGCCGTCCATTCTGAAGACGGTTTTTGGGGGCTCCGAAACCTGGAAACGCACGCCCAAGACGACGCCTTTTCTGGATCTGGAGGTTTTGCCTGCGACGGATCAGCAGCTTAACGAGGCCGGCTAACCGGATTTCCGGCCGGAGCTGCGATCGACCCGCGTGTACAACGTGAACTGCGGGTCGAGGATGAACTTGAGCAACAGCCCGCTCAAAGATTTATGCGTCTTCAGACCGTCGTAAAATTCGGGTGCCATCTGCTTCAGCTGCGGTAGCCGCGACCACGGCACGCCCGGAAAATCATGATGCTCGTTATGATAGCCGATGTTGAGCGCGATGAGGTTCAAGGGACCGTAATAATCGAACGTCTCCTGAGCTGGATCGGGCGTAAAATGCTCCTGGATCCAACGAGCGGCAAGTGGATGCAAGCCGCCGACCGAAAACCAGAATGACGCGAAGATATAGACAAGCGCATTCGGACCGAAGCACAGAAAAATGGCGAGATCGTAGAGGAAAACGCAGACGCCATTGATGAACGTCCAGCGGCTCCACATCGGCACCGAGCCTTTCAGTCTGCCAAGACGGGTGAGCTGCAGCACCGGGAAAAGGAACATCCAAGCCGCTTTGCCAAAAGCGCTGTTGCCGAACAGGCGCGCTTCCCAACGGCTCGGCAAATCGGCATCGAAATCATAATCTCCGAGATGCGAATGGTGCTTCATGTGGTAGCAGCGAAATCCCATCGCGGTCGGAAAACCGTTCGGCAAATCGGCGAGAATTGCGGTCCATTTGTTGAGATTATTGGCTTTGAAGATGCAATTATGGGTCGCATCGTGGATGACGACGAACATCGCGTGATTGGCGAAGGCGCCAACGCAAAAGGCGGCAAGCAAGGCCGCCCACCAATAGGTGAGGCCGAGCCAGCCGAGGCAGCCCGCGATCAGGGTCTGCCCGATCACGGTCGCAAGAGTGATCGACGCCGTCACCGGATCGTGCCCGATCAGGGTTTCGACCTCCGGATGCGCCGCCAAAATCGCACGCCGGCGCAAAGGATGCGGACGCGGCAGCACGGTGGGAATGAAGGACTCCAAGCGGGCGCCGGTTTCGACGCGCCTTGCGGGCTCGCGATCAGAAGCTTGAAAGCTCATGCGTCGATCGTCCTTTCATAGAAAGTGTGCCGCTGCGCCGCAAACTGTTCTCGGATCAAGCCGCGAGACTTTTCTCATAGATGCGATGGATCTTGTCGATTTTCGCGCCGGAGAGCTCGATCGGCCGTCGCATACCGAAATTATTTTCCAAAACCCAGCCGAATTCGACGTGTTCGAACGAACTTGATTTGCTGCGCTGACGCATTTCCTCGATAAAAGCCAGAATGACCGCGCCGCCCGCGGCCTTGCGATGCA
>CAYTRB010000207.1:0-5560 GCA_964440215.1 uncultured Methylocapsa sp. | reverse complement strand
ATGGCATTCCGGAGTGGGCCAGCGAGGGTGAGGTTCGCACCACGGGGGTTCCGTTCAGGACCACGGACGCCGCGGCGGAGATCGTTGCTGTACGGCAAGGGCTCGGGATCACGACGCTGCCGTGCTTCGTCGGAGATGTCGACCCCCTACTGGTGAGGGTGCCGGGCACCGACCTCCACATGTACGGAACGCTCTGGCTTCTCACACAGGGGGAGACACGCAAGACCAAGCGTGTCCGGCTCTTCACGGAGTTCGTATCCCGCAGGCTCGCCGCCTACGCTCCGCTTCTCGCGGGGCTGTCCATATCGCGCGACTGACGCCCGGCAGGTCGCCGGCGACGCTTGCCGTAATCCGGTCGGAAGCCGAGCTGCGATCGCTTGAAGCGGCGTCGTTCAATCCGCGAATGTTGCGCCGTATCGCAACCGGCGCGAGGGCCACACTACTGACGGCGACGCACTTCACCATCGCTGACGGTCTTTTTGGCAGGCTGGAGACGCCGCTTTTGCGGAGAACTCCGAGGAAAATAGACCAACCGATATCGATAGTCTTTGAAACCAAGCAAATCGCGGATCACCGAAATTCTCCTTTGAATTCAAGAGCGAGAATTTCTGACGGATCCGGGATACGGTTCTTCGTCGTCAGCGGAAAGATTTTCCTCGATGGATCAATGCGTTATGATGCTTCAGAACAATCGAGTGGGAGTGAGGGGTATGGGATACTCTATGGAGGATCCTAAAAGAATGATCAGAAAACGGTCTTCAAAACCTTGTCGGTGAGTACAAAATTGAGGAGCGCTTCGCGTTAAGGGCGTATGGCCGTATCAAACGTTTGGATGAAATCAAATTGCGCCGTACTTCTCCCGGCGCCCAACACAGTAATATTTCGGCCATCTGGCACAAACAACGAATAACTTCAACTTAACGGTGCTTTTTAAGTTCTTCGCGTAGGAGGCCCTAACAGCTAAGCATTGGCGCACCGCTGATAAGTCTCTTCCCTTCTGGCGCCATTCATGCCATGCCCGTCGCCACTTCCCTGAACCTATGTGACCGAGATGACCGAGTTTTTCCGCGAAGTCGATGAAGATGTCCGGCGTGACCGCATCATCCGGATTTGGACAAAATATCGCTATATTTTCATAGGCATGGCCGTTCTCATCGTGGCCGGGACCGGAGCCTGGCGGGCCTATGAACAATACCGCGACCAGGCGGCGGAAGCGGCGAACACCAAGTTTGAAGCCGCCGTGCAACTGGTGCGTGATGGCAAAGCCGCCGAAGCGGCGGCGGCTTTCGACGCGCTGGGCAAAACCGCGCCAAAGGGTTACGCGAGCCTCGCCCGGTTGCGCGCCGCAGGTGAGCTTGCGGAGAGCGATCCGCAGGCAGCGATCAATTCCTATGAAGCCTTGGCGGACGATTCAAGTTTTGATCCCAGCTTCCGGGATTTCGCCAAGCTCCGCGCCGCCATTCTTCGCGTGGACAGGGACGATCCTTTGGACTTCGAACGCAGATACGCGCCGCTCGCTTCGGATAATTTTCCCTATCATCACCAGATCCGTGAGCTGCTTGGCCTTGCCGCCTTGAAACGGAATGCTTTTGATTCCGCCGGGCGCTGGTTTGATGGTATCATCTCAGACGTGCGGGCGCCTGCCGGTGTGCGTATGCGCGCCGGGGCGCTGATGAGTCTGGTGCAAGCCTCATTGGTACCCGCCGCGCCATCCGAAAAACCCGCGCCCGCGACTGCACAAGACGGAAATCCGCCGCCCGGAGATCCTCCAGCCAAATAACAATCGGGGACGATGTTCACCGTCGCGATCATCGGCCGGCCGAATGTCGGCAAATCGACTCTGTTCAACCGGCTCGCCGGGAAGAAACTCGCGCTTGTGGACGACCGCCCAGGCGTGACAAGAGACAGGCGCGAGGGTGAGGCAAAGCTTGGCGATCTTGCCTTCAAGATCATCGATACGGCGGGTCTCGAGGAGGGCGACACCGCCTCGTTGCCCGGCCGGATGCGCGCGCAAACCGAAGCGGCGGTCGGCCTTGCCGATGCGATTTTCTTTGTTTTCGACTCGCGCTCCGGTTTGACTCCGGCCGACCGGTTCTTCGCCAATCTTGTCCGGCGCGCGGATAAGCCACTGATACTTATAGCGAATAAGGCCGAGGGGCGAGTTGGCGCGGCAGGCGCGCTTGAAGGCTTCGATTTGGGCCTCGGCGATCCGGTGCCGCTTTCCGCCGAACATGGGGATGGTTTGGCCGACCTCTATGTTGCTTTGCGCGAGGCGCTTCCGGAAGCCACGGAATTGCCGCTTGCGGCGGAGGAAGACGCGGTCCGCTCACGGCTGGGGGAGGATGAAGATGGCTCCGAACTCGATGTCACGAAGCCGCTCCGGATCGCGATCATCGGCCGTCCCAACGCCGGAAAATCGACGCTCCTCAATAAGATACTCGGCCAGGACCGGCTGCTCACGGGCCCGGAGCCGGGCCTCACGCGCGATACGATCGGCGTTGATTTCGCTTGGGGACACCGGCAAATCAAAATGTTCGACACGGCGGGTTTGCGCAAACGCGCCAGGGTCGATGACGGTTTGGAGAAGTTGGCCGGGGCCGATGCCTTGCGCGCCGTCAAATTTGCCGAAGTGGTGGTGTTGCTGCTTGACGCCGCGATTCCTTTCGAAAAGCAGGATCTGACCCTTGCCGACCTCGTCGAGCGCGAGGGCAGGGCGCTCGTGATTGGCGTCAACAAATGGGATCTGATCGAGTCTAAGGGCGCCAAACTCGTGGAGCTACGCGAGGAAGCGGCAAGACTCTTGCCGCAGGTGAAAGGCACACCCGTCATGCCGGTCTCCGGCGCGACGGGGCAGGGGATCGGGCAACTCATGGAGGCTGTCTTCCACGTCCATGAAATCTGGAACAAGCGCATCTCGACCGCGCGGCTCAATCGCTGGCTTGAGGGAGCGATCGAGCAAACGCCGCCGCCGGCGGTCGCGGGACGGCGCATTAAAATCCGCTACATGACGCAACTCCGCGCCCGCCCGCCTTATTTCATCCTGTTCGGCAATCAACTCGACGCGCTGCCCGCAGCCTATGAACGGTTCCTGGTCAATGGCCTGCGCCAGGCCTTCGATCTGCAAGGCGTGCCCATCCGCATCTCGAAGAAAACCAGCGACAATCCCTACGCGGGGAAACGATCGCGGCAGCGCTAGGAGCAAGTTTGTCCGTGATCGAATCCCTGTCGATTCTTGCGGCGAAATCGCTTATGTCTGGCGGACTCCTGTTTGTCTTGAGAGTTGGGATCAAAAGCCTTGCCACCGAGGAATGAAATCCGTGGGTTGCGCCGATTTCTCCTATTTGTGGCGAAGGCCGTTGTTGTCGTCTATGTCATCCTGGATGGCATTGTCACGCCGATATTCCGGCCGCTGCTGCGGTGGGTCGCAAGGCTTCGGTTTGTCATTCGTCTGCAAGACATCGTTGCCGCCCTCCCGCCTTACGCAATCTTGCTTCTGCTCATCGTTCCCTTGGCTATCGCGGAACCCGCCAAAATCTATGCCCTGGTTCTGATGGGCGAGGGGCATTTTGCGAGCGGCATCGCCACCATGGCGATAGCCTATCTGGTCAGTCTCGTTATCTGCGAGCGCATCTATAATGCGGGGCGGGAGAAGCTCAGAACGATCGTGTGGTTCGCCAAGCTCATGGATTGGCTGACCGGCAACCGCGACCGTCTTCTCGCATGGGCGCGCACGACTTGGATCTGGGCTTTCTCCATAAAGTTTAAACGGAGGATGCACGAGCTCGCAACTAAGCTCCGGTTCCGCTTCCGAGTTGCTTACGAGCGCTTCTGGCATTGATTTCTAGCGCGCGAGACCGGCGCCGCAATTTGCCGCCGCATGCATCAGTGCGGCTGGGGCCGCCAAGGCGTCATCATGGAAAGGAGGCGCAACCAGCGTCACGCCGAAGGGAAGTCCGTTGCGCTTAAACCCGGCGGGTACTGCGATGGCCGAGCAGCCGAGGAAGTTCACGAAATTGGTGTAGGTGCCGAACCGCGCGTTGAGCCCAATCGGATCGGCGCGCATATCTTCGAGTTTGTAAATCGTTGGAGCGGTCGGCAGCAACAGAAAGTCTGCCTTCGCCCATTCGGCGTCTGTGCGGCGGCGGAGTTCCCTCAGCCTGTGCATGCCTGCAAAAGCATCCGACGCGCTGTGACGGTGCGCTCTTTCAAGAAGAGTGCGCACTGTTGGATCGAGGTCATTGGGGTGGCTATCGACAAAATTCCCTATGCCTGCTAGCCGCTCGGCGAGCCACGGCCCTTCGTAAAGAAGCGTCCCGATGTCTTGGAAAGGCCGATAGTCGAAGGCGATGATTCCGGCGCCGAGACCGCGCATTGTTTCGATCGCACGCGCATAAAGCGCCGCACTATCCGTGTCGTTATAAAATTCGCGCGCCTCCTCCGGTAGCACGCCGACGCGCAGAGACGATGGGAGGGGCTGTTGCATTCCTCGCACGGAATAAGGATCGTTCGGATCAAATCCCTCCGCGACGCTTCGGATCCGCACGCCATCATCGACGCTCAAGCAAAGAATGCTCACGCAATCGAGGCTCCAGCAGGCCGGAACAACGCCCGCCGTGCTCAACAGGCCCGGCGTCGGTTTGATCCCGACGATATTGTTGAACGCCGCCGGCACCCTGGCCGAGCCCGCGGTGTCGGTGCCAAGCGCAAAGGGCACGAGACCGGCCGCGACGGCGACCGCCGAACCCGAGCTCGAACCGCCCGACACATAATCCGCATCAAACACCGAGCGGGGCGCGCCATAGGGCGAGCGGGTGCCGCTGAGCCCCGTCGCGAACTGGTCGAGATTGGTCTTGCCAAGGACGAGCGCTCCAGCCGCTCTCAGGCGCGCGACCACGGCGGCATCTTTTTCCGGGTGATAGGCGAAGGCTGGACAAGCCGCGGTCGTGGCAAGACCGGCGACGTCGATATTGTCCTTGACGGCGAAGGGAATCCCCCAAAGCGGCAAGCGCGAGGGATCGGGTGCGCGCTCCAGAAGCTCGGTTGCGGCACGCCTCAAATCGTCTGGCCTGACAAGCGAAATGAAAATCGCCGGGTCCTTCGCCGACGCGACGCGCGCGAGCACCGCTTCGACGGCGTCTTTTACGGCAAACGGCCGGTCGAGATAGATCTTGCGCAGGGCGTCCAGCGAAAGTGTTGCAGGCGGCAATTCACGTCTCCACAAGCGCCATGCTTCCAGCCTCACGCGATGGATAGAGATGGCGAGCCGCTTTCACGTTTACGAGCTGCCAGCATAGGGGTATCCGGGCACTGCGGGCGCCCCGCGATTGTGGCGCGCCCGCAGGCATTAAAAATTGTTAGGTGCTGAAATGAGATTAACCATAGACAGCAATTTGTTTTAGCGGCGTGCGCGAACGCACATTGTCACATTTAGAAGACGATGATCCGCTCCGTCCGATCATTGTCTAGCCGCTTTCCCGCATCGCCTCGTCGAGCCGCGTTTGCAGGACCTTCGGCTGCAAAAGGATGAGCGCGCCGCGGGTTTTTTCGATCAGTCCTTCTT
>CAYTRB010000206.1:0-5581 GCA_964440215.1 uncultured Methylocapsa sp. | reverse complement strand
CCGTTCGAGCCGGGGTGGCGGTACCAATTCGACCGAAGTAAAGGACAGCTAGGGCTGGAAACCCTCGCGGGCAGAATCGACGAGACCACGGCTAGTGATCACGATCCAGCCGGTGCCGCGTCTCTCGATGGATTTCACCGTCCCTGCGCCGGGAATGGTTTCCCCCGGCGTGACCTCGATCGAGCCTCGCGGACTTTCCACGAGAGCGATGCCATCGTAAACGTCACGGACCACCCAATTCGTGATCAATTGCGGATTACGCTGACCGTTCGTTGAGTCAAGCGGCGGCTTCGCCTCCGCAACGTGAACAGGGTTTCCTGACACTGCCTTTGCCGGTGCCGGAGCGCCGACAGGCGATCCAGAGGCAAGCGGCTTGGCGATGATTTGGCCTTCCATTCGATCGAGCCGCTCGATAATTTGGGATAGCTTGGCCTCCGGTTCGCGCTGCATACGCTCGACCTTGCCCGCAAGTTCGGCGATCGAGGCACTCGTATCGGTTTTCAGCGCATCGAGACGTGTCTTCAGACCAGCAAGCCCTGCTGTATCCTTCGCCGTCTGGCTCAGCGCGGCGCGTAAAGCTTCGACGTTTGCTTTAAGGGACCGGACGTCCTCGGCCATTTGTTGTGCCGTATGGCGCATCTCACTGCGTTCCGCGTAACCTTCCGGTACGATCGTTTTAGCTGGCGTCGGCTTTGTGGTGTTCAATGGCGAGTAACCGCCCGAAAAAATCGACCCCGCCGCCCATGCGAAACCAAACAGGCAGGCCGCTAAAGCCGCGTGGGGGCCATGAGACAAGAGTTGTTTGAACCACGCCGGCGGACAGGAGCCGGTCTCGGCCTTCTTGAAAATGACGAGGTTTGAAGGCTTGTCAGTCCTACGTTTTGCATCCCTGTTCTGCGCTCCGCTCGCCGGTAACGGCGGGCGGGCTCCAGTCGCGCTGGTGTTGAAAACGGAATCGTCCGCAGCATCATTCATGCACGCGCTCCAAGGATGGTTAAGGCTTTCTTTGTAGGGAGCCTTGCGCACATTCCCTTAAAGTTGTGTAAATAATCGAGGCTTGGGCATCGATATTCGGTGCCACGAAGTACTGTCACGCCCTTATGAACGTTAGTACAGCTAGAGAAGGAGGGCTCGATGCCGAAACTGTTCTATTTTACTCTGATCTTCATGATCGTCAGCGGAGCCTTCGCTGCACAAGCTCAGACAAATGGGTCTGATCCCGCTGACGCTACGTCACGGCAAAGGGGTTCGCGCTTGTTGAACCAAGATAATTTGACTTCAACAGGAGAGACCGTCCCTCGCCCTGGTACGTCTCAAGGCGCGCCTACTTCGACCCTCGACCGCCGGATCGAACAAGAAAACAATCGCGTAGACCAAAGCATTTGTAGCAATTGCAATTGAAACAGGCCGTGAGTTCGAATGCGTGCTTGCCCTTCGATGTGTAGACCCGTGACCGTGTACTGCTTTCGCATGGCAGGTCATCTGCATCCGCGCTACACTCAAGGCTGCGCGACGGAGTGGGTGCATGCGGGTCGGAGACAAGACATTTAGAACCATTTGGCCGGAGAGCGGCATGGCCTCCGTCAAAATCATCGATCAGACGCGGCTGCCGCATGAATTCGAAATTGTGTCCATCAACACTCTTTTTGAGGCGGCGCACGCCATCAAAATCATGCAAGTGCGGGGCGCGCCGCTCATCGGCGTGATGGCGGCCTATGGTTTGGCGCTGGCGATGCGCGTTGAGCCCTCGGATGCCAATCTTGACGCGGCGTGCGCTCTCCTCGCTGCCACCCGGCCGACCGCCGTCAATTTGCAATGGGCGATCAAGACGATGCGCGGCCATCTCTTGGCCCTGCCACCGGCTGAACGGCACCTGCGCGGCTTCGCCTATGCCGGCGCGATCGCCGAACAAGATGCCGGCCTTTGCCGGGCGATCGGCAAGCATGGGCTCCGCTTGATCCGTGCCGCCGCCACCCGCAAAAAGGGCCATAGAGTCAATATCCTGACCCATTGCAACGCCGGCTGGCTGGCGACGGTCGATTGGGGCACAGCCACGGCGCCAATCTACATGGCGCATGACGAAGGGATCGCCCTGCATGTGTGGGTGGACGAGACGCGGCCGCGCAATCAGGGCGCCTCGCTGACCGCCTGGGAACTTGGCCAGCATGGTGTGCCGCACACACTCATCGTCGATAACGCTGGCGGCCATTTGATGCAGCACGGCGAAGTCGATCTCGTGATTGTCGGGACGGATCGCACGACCGCGGCTGGAGATGTCTGCAACAAAATAGGAACGTATTTGAAAGCGCTCGCGGCGTATGACAATAGGGTGCCGTTTTACGTCGCGGCACCTTCGCCTTCGATCGATTTTTCGATAGAGGATGGGATCGCCGATGTGCCGATAGAAACGCGGTCGCCCAGGGAGATCACACATATCTCGGGGCTTGCGGACAATGGGCGCATCGAGACGGTGTGCCTCGCTCCCGCTGGAAGCGAGGCCCTCAACTACGCCTTCGATGTGACGCCTGCCCGCCTGGTGACAGGCCTTATCACCGAACGCGGCGTGATCGCGGCCACGCGCGAAGCGCTGGCCAAGGCTTTTCCGGAGCGTGCCCGCAGGCAGTCATAAGACAGGCACTGCGTCATGACCGCTTGAGCAAATCCGGTCTTCTTTCTTGCGTAATCCTTAGCGCTTCCGCCTCGCGCCAGGCCTTGATTTTCGCGTGATCGCCCGAGAGCAGCACTTCGGGGATCTCATAGCCTTCCCAAGTGCGAGGCCTCGTGAAATGCGGATATTCGAGAAGCCCCGCCTCGAAACTCTCCTCGATGTGAGAGTCCTCCGCCCCCATCACGCCGGGCAAGAGCCGGACGCAGGCATCACACATGACCATCGCGGCGATCTCGCCGCCGGAGAGCACATAATCGCCGATCGAAATTTCCTCAAGATGACGCGCGGCAATGATCCGCTCATCGACACCCTCGAACCGCCCGCAGATCAGCACCACGCCCTCGCCGCTGGCAAGCGCCCGCGCCCGTGTTTGGGTGAAAGGCGCGCCGCGCGGAGACAGCAGCAGGCGGGGCCGCTTGTCGTCTTGATCGATCCCCCCGTCGAGGCTCGCGCCCAGTACATCGGCGCGGATCACCATGCCGGGGCCGCCGCCGGCAGGCGTATCGTCGACGGCGCGATGCCGGCCAAGGCCATGCGCGCGGATATCCTGCACGTTCAGTGCCCAAATCCCGCGTGACAATGCCTCGCCGGAAAGCGATACGCGAAGCGGACCTGGAAACATCTCCGGAAACAAAGTGAAGACTGTCGCCCGCCACATGCAGCATCAATCCTGGCGGCCGCCAATCGCCGTTTCGATCTCGACGGGCGGCACCAGGGTCAGCGAGCCAGCCTTAATATCGACGTGCGGAAAAACCTCTCGTTTGAACGGCAAAAGGAGAGTCTCGCCGGCGCTTGCGCGTGAGATTTCCAAAATATCGCCGCCGCCAAAATTCAAGACGGCGACGACTCTGCCAAATGCCTCACCCGCTTCTGTTCGTGCCGCAAGGCCGATCAGATCGTTGAGGTAAAATTCCTCCTCCCCGATATCGGGCAACGACTCGCGCGGCACATAAAGCGCGGTGTTGGTCAATGCGCTGGCGCCGGCGCGGCCGGTAACTCCGGCGATCTTGGCGATGAACACATTGTCCTTCAACGGGCGCAAGCTGACAATCGAATATTGCCGCGCGCCGCTCGCATCAAGCAGCGGCTTGTAATCCATGATGGCCTGCGGAATGGCAGTAAAGGATTGGAGCCGCACTTCGCCGCTGACGCCGTGCGGGGCGCCAAAACGGCCGACGAGAATGCAATCTTTGATCATCGCGCCGAAAGCCAGCGATCAGGCGGGTGGCGCGGCTGCCTTTTCCGCAGCGGCGGCGCGTTCCTGCGCCTTTTTCTTCGGCAAGGCCTTTTTGGGATTGTCGCGCTTCTCGCGCGTCAGAACGCCAAGACCATCGAGCAGCCGGGCGACGCGATCGGTCGGCTGGGCACCCTTGGCGATCCAAGCTTTCGCTTTGTCTTGGTCGAGCACGACCCGCCCTTCAGCGTCCTTTGCCTTCAGGGGATCGAAAGTGCCGAGGCGCTCGATGAACCTACCATCTCTCGGCATCCGGGAATCAGCGACGACAACGCGATAGAACGGCCGCTTTTTGGCGCCGCCGCGCGAGAGACGAATTTTGAGTGGCATGAAGGACTTCCTTTCAACTCTTAGACAGGTGATTGATGATTGATATTTAGCCTAAAGCGAGCTCAAACCTTCTCCCGAAGCGCGTGAGGCGCGCGTCGAGGCGATAACGCTGGCGACGTATAGGACGCAAGTGCTCAAGAATGAGATGGTGGGCGCCAGCCATTATTTCTTCTTTCCGAAGGGATTGAGTCCGCTCAATAAGCCGCCGCCAAACCCGGGCGAGTTGGCGCCGCCAAGACCAGGCAATTTCGGTGCTTCAGGGAGTCCGCCCAGCGGTTTTTGCGGAGCATGTTCACGCAGTCCGGATTGAGGTCCTGGGATGGCATGCTTCTTTCCCATCTGCTTTTGCAAGGCGGCCAGCTGTTCCGGCGTTGGCTTCGGCATGCCTCCGGGCAGACCGAGCATCGAGGCCATTTTCCCCATTCCGCCACCGCGCTTGGTGCTTCCCATTGCTTTCATCATGTCGGCCATCTGCCGGTGCTGTTTCAAGAGCTTGTTGATATCCTCGACCTTGACGCCGGAGCCTGCCGCGACGCGTCTCTTGCGCGATGCTTTTAGGATATCGGGGTTGCGGCGCTCTTCGCGGGTCATCGAGGAAATCATGGCGCGCTGGCGCTTAATAATACGATCGTCAATCGTGTTAGAGGCAAGCTGATTCTTGATCTTGGCAACGCCCGGCAGCATCCCCATGATGCCGCCAAGTCCGCCGATCTTCTCGACCTGGGCAAGCTGGTCGGAGAGATCCTCAAGATCGAACTTACCTTTGCGCATCCTCTCACTAGCGCGGCGTGCCTGCTCGGCATCGATCGATTCGGCGGCTTTCTCGACGAGCGAAACGATATCGCCCATGCCGAGAATGCGATTAGCGATACGTGAGGGATGGAAATCCTCCAGCGCATCCATCTTCTCGCCGGTGCCAAGCAGCTTGATCGGCTTGCCGGTGACGGCGCGCATGGAGAGCGCCGCGCCGCCACGCCCATCACCATCGATTCGTGTCAGCACGATACCGGTGATGCCGACCCGATCATCAAAGCTTTTCGCAAGATGAACTGCGTCCTGGCCGGTGAGACTGTCAGCGACGAGCAAGATCTCATGCGGGTGCGATGCCGCCTTGATCTCGACCATCTCCTGCATCAGCGCTTCGTCGATATGGGTGCGCCCCGCCGTGTCGAGGATGACGACATCATAGCCTTGCAACCGCGCCGTCTGTTCCGCGCGCTTAGCAATCTGGACAGGGGTCTGGCCCGCGACGACCGGCAAAGTGTCGATTTCGACTTGGCGACCCAAAACGGCAAGCTGTTCTTGCGCCGCCGGCCGTTTCACGTCGAGCGATGCCATCAACACCTTGC
>CAYTRB010000205.1:0-5585 GCA_964440215.1 uncultured Methylocapsa sp. | reverse complement strand
CCACCCACCGTTGAGTGAAGAGGCGCTCGTCAAGCTCGGCTCCGAAAAGCTTGCGAGACTGGTGATCGACGAGGCAAAACGCAATGTTGCGTTCCGGAGCTCGTCGCGGCTGCGCTCGCCGCGACTAGGGGCCGGCAGCAGTCGCCGCTATCATCGATAAGCGCCTCGCGGGGCTCGATCGCGCCAAAGCCTTCGTCGACTGGGAAAAAGCGAAGGCTTTCACCGCCAACATCGCCGCCACTGTGGCGACTATCACCGGCGAACTGGCGTCAGCGGATCATGCCCCGGATATCGTCGCGATGAATGTGTTCGTCGTCCCGACGAACGCTTCGAGTTGCTCTAACCTTCGTCATCCTCCGCCTGGATCGTAGAGATCTTATCTGAATTAACGTCACAAGACATCCGACGGCAGAATGGATCGCGCGCCAGATAGGCACGTTTGCCGGCCCGTGCTGATGACGTTCCGTTAAAGGTCTCCACTGTTCCAAGCGCCGATTGCGTCACCGACTCGTCGCAGTTGCCGCCCGCGGGCGACACCGTGCCGATCATTCGTCAAGCTCCGCGCCGACCCGTCGCTGGTCTTCAAGGCGCCGATGCTCTCGTAAACGCCCTTGATCGACGAATCGAAATACGCCGGGGAACCTTCTTCCCCGGGGGTCTCCTCCAGGTGTCCGGAGGTCTCGCGCATCGCCTGCGCCCAACCAGGTGTACGTTGAGCCCTATCGGCCGGTAGTACCCGATGGTCGTTCTGTCGTCCCGCGGAAGCGGGATCCACCGGCAGGCTGTGCGCACCCCACCCCACCTGGGTTCGCGCTTTCGCGGGAACGACGACGTGCGAAAGTCTATCATCACAGACACCAGCATTTTCTATCGCATCAAGGTTAGGTGTTGGACGCCTCAAAGATACTCCGAACGGATCCATCGAGCAGGGCGTTAAACTCGGCATCGGATTGCTGGGCCGACAGCCCCTCGACCAGCGCCCGCGAAAAGCTCGCCACGACGCCGTGGTTCCTGCGCAGGCGGTTGTTGCATTCTTCCCGTGTATAACCGCCCGACAGCGCAACCACCCGCACGACCTTGGGATGACTGACGCAGTCGGCGTACAGGTCGTCCTGCTCAGGTAGGGTGATCTTAAGCATGACCAGCTGACCCTCTGGCAGTTCGTTTAGCTTCTCGAGGACTGCCGCTTTGAGCAACGCCTCGGCCTTGGCTTTTTCCGAGCAGTGAATATCCACTTCCGGCTCGATGATCGGCACAAGGCCCGCGGCGATGATCTGTCGACCGGCTTCGAACTGCTGGTTCACGATGTCCTTGATGCCCGCTACGTTGGCTTGGTTGATGACAGAGCGCATTTTGGTTCCGAATATGCGCTTCGCTTTGGCTCTGTCGAGCAGCGCAGCAAGCTGGGGCATCGGCCTCATCAAGTGGACGCCGCTCATCTCCGTCGCAAGGCCCTTGTCCACTTTCAGGAAAGGCACAACACGCTTCACATTCCACAGATAATCCGCGCTAGGCTGCCCCTCGATCTCCCTGTCCATGGTGTTCTCGAACAGGATAGCGCCAAGAATCCGCTCGCCGGTGAAGCTAGGGCTGGTAATAGTGCGCGTGCGCATCCGATGCACGATGGCAAACATCTCAGCCTCGTTGGACCACGCATCTTCCTTGATTCCGTAAGACTGCAGCGCCTTGGGCGTGCTGCCACCGCTTTGATCTAGCGCCGCAATGAAACCGGGATGTGTCTTCATTTTCTGCAATTGATCTGTGAAGCTGCTCATCTTGCCCACCTCATACTTTTGACTAGAAGCCTAGCTGTACAGGACTTGTCAAATCGAGAGTCATCGCACTGAGCGTCTGGACAAGCCCGCTTCGGCAGACGGAGCACGAGCTCCGTGAAGGAGAGCGGCCGATGCTTGCCGTCGCGCCGCATCAGCTCGGTGGCCATCCGTGACCCGACCAATTCCTCGCCGGCAGTGGGCCGGTGCCAGGCGCCCACACGGTGGTGGTCGACAGAGCGCCTGCAGCGTAGCTCAACCCCAGCTCCGGCGCCTCTCACGACGTCCATGAAGCAAACACAAGCGCCGCAGTTTGTGACACAGTAGTGCTTCTGTAATGGGCCCTCTGAATGATTCTCGTCGCCAGGATCATGCTTCTGTCCGTGGTCAGCGCGGGGCCGCCACATCATGCCATACATGGCGTCGAAGGCTTCTTTTCTTTATCCTTGTAGTAGGTTGCCAAATGATTTGTCCGAGGTAGCAAGCAAGTCACACTAACCTACGTTCGTGAAAGCCTACTCCGCCGCTTCATCCGTCTCTTCCTCAGCCATCTCGGCGGCTCTCAACGCTACGGACACAACGGATGCGCCGGAAACAGCGTGACTAGAGCCTCACTGACGATATGAGGTGAGCCGGGGCGGTGTGGGGAATCCGGCGGTTTCTCCAAAGAACAATAATTGATCAGCTAAGATCGTGCGGATCAAGTCGAGTTTGTGTTGGGCAATTTGGCACATGGGGGTTAAACTAGCATAGCGTAATTCAAAAGGAGCCGACATGAGTGCGCCTTCGCTAGGGCCTTCCACCACCGCTGTAAACGCCATCAAGGAAAAAGCCAAGCTGTTGAGCATCTATTCGATGATGGCCACGACTGCCGCAGGCTCGGGACATCCGACTTCGTGCATGTCTGCCGCCGAGCTGGTGGCCGGAGTATTTTTTTACGCGATGAAGTTTGATCCGAAGAATGCGAACTCGAATGATAACGATCGGTTCGTGCTTTCGAAAGGCCACGCTGCGCCATTGCTCTACGCCGCACTGGCGGAGGCGGGCGTGTTTCCGGTTTCGCGGCTGATGACGCTGCGGGAGTTTACCAGCGAGCTGGAGGGCCACCCAACGCCCCGGATTCATGGCGTGGATGCCGCGACAGGGTCATTGGGCCAAGGACTTTCGGTAGGTTCAGGCCTCGCGATCGGCGCGCGTATGGATAAGAACCCGACGCGGGTGTACGTGCTTACTGGCGATGGCGAATTGGCGGAAGGGCAGATCTGGGAAGCGGCCGCGTTCGCCGCGCATTACAACCTCGATAATCTCACGGTGATTGCTGACATCAACCGGCTGGGCCAGAGCGAGCCGACCATGTACCAGCACGACATGGAACGCTACCGGCTGAAATTCGAGTCGGAAGGTTTCGATACGCAAGTGATCGACGGACATGACGTGGCCGCGGTGCTCGCGGCGCTGGATCGCGCCAAGACCGTGAAGGGGCGGCCACAGGCCATCGTGGCGCGAACGATCAAGGGCCACGGCTTCAGTTTGGTCGCCGACAAACTGAACTGGCACGGCAAGCCGTTCTCGAATGAACAGCTTGCTGCTGCGATTCAGGAAATGGGCGGCGGACCGACGGTCCCGCCCGATCCAGGAAAATCGTTCGAGCGAACATCACTGCCGAAGCCGCCTGAATGCGCCCCTCCCGCCGCGCTGGACTACGCCAAAGATGCGAAGGTAGCGACGCGCGAGGCGTACGGCTTCGCGCTGAAGCGGCTGGGAGCTGCGAACCCCCACGTAGTGGCCATATCGGGCGACGTGAAAAACTCGACATTTTCGGAAGTATTTGGCGACGCGTACCCGGACCATTTTTGGCAAGGATATATCGCCGAGCAGAACATGGTGAGCGTCGCGGTAGGATTGCAGGCGCGCGGCAAGGTGCCGTTTGCTGACACGTTTGCCTGTTTCCTTTCGCGCGCGTACGATAATGTGCGCATGGCGGCCATCAGCCGCGCGAACATCAATCTGTGCGGGTCACATTGTGGTGTCTCGATCGGTGAGGACGGTCCATCGCAGATGGCGCTGGAGGATATCGCCATGTTCCGCGCGGTGCATGGCTCGGCTGTTTTCTATCCGAGTGATGCGGTCTCGGCCGCGCGCCTGACGGAGGCGATGGCCCAGCGCGCGGGGATCAACTACTTGCGCACTTCGCGGCCGAAAATGCCCATTCTGTATTCGAACGACGAGAAATTCCCGATTCCGGGTTTCAAAGTGTTGCGCAAGAGCGCGGAAGACAAGGTGACGGTAATCGGCGCTGGAGTGACGCTGCACGAAGCGCTGAAGGCGGCGGATCAATTGAAAGCAGCGGGAGTTGCGATTCGCGTGATTGATCTCTACTGCGTGAAGCCTCTGGATGGCAAGTCGCTGGCTGCCGAAGTCGGCGCGACGGGCGGGCGGCTGGTGACCGTGGAAGATCATTGGCCCGAGGGTGGATTAGGCGAGGCTGTGTTGCATGCCTTGGTTGCCGCGGGCGCGGCGCCTGCGAAATTCAAACTGGTGGCTGTGAACGGTATGCCGCATTCGGGCAAACCGGAGGAACTTGTCGATGCGTTTGGAATTTCAGCACGTCACATTGTCGAGGCTGCAAAGGGAGTTTTGTAGGCAGCGCACTTGAGTGCGCCATCGCTGAGGATAGCTGGATCGACGGTGGTTCGCCCTTCGAGCCTCCCAGCGGGAGAGCTTAGGATGAAGACACCTCCGCTACGAAGGCTAGTGGGTCTTTTTCGCGCCTGTCGCTGAATAACGTGGTAGTTGCGCAAGGCGAAGTGCTCGTTCGCGAGAAATTGTGTGGCCGAAAACCTTATCCGTGAACTTCCTCCGAAACGGTGGACACCTTTTCGGAGGAAGTTCACTTGCCATGATCGGCTCGCCAACGCCATGTACCACTGGGCGCGCGTCGCTGTTCAGCATGACCCCAGAAGCCGCTCGAAATATGCCGCCCTCCGAAGCCGAGGTCACAGCCATGGCCGAGCCTTGCGATCGATCGCCGACCGCCTTCTTAATGTCGCCTGCGCCATGTTGAAAACCGGGACCACTTTCAACCCCTCCCTCGCGACCGAAAAAAGCCCTTGATAAACGGTGGGGAGTCCCCCCAGGTTGGCCGTTTCTCGTCATAGTCTCGTTGCCGGATAGCTTACGTTGAAAGCGAGCAACTCTACGGCACACTAGCGGGCCGCTTCTATGGCGCGTGACAGACTAAAATTGTCACATTAGCGAAAACGCGCCATAAGGCATCCTGCCATTGTCGGCGTGTGTCGGTTGGCATTTTGGTGGTCTCTGATTCACTCGGTTCATCCTCAATCTCTGTTGCAACCGAAAGGTAGAGGACAAAATAAGTCATTGAAAACGTATAGGAAAGCGGGTCCGATCTCGCGATTTCTGCGCGACATGTTTTTCTCGGACGTCTTTCTCCGTAAATTGATGTATTTTCAGAGCGCTAACGGATGCAACAGAGATTGAGGAAGAACCCTTTTCCCACAGATTGCACCGAGAGTGAATCAGAGCCCGCCAAAATGCCAACCGACACCCGGCATGACCGTGCTCGAGCTCGACATCACCGATCCCGCTAGCATCCAACGCCGTTGTGACCCGGCTGATCGCCGACCACCCGATCTCAACGTCCTCGGAGCTTTGCCTACGGCTTCACCTTGTTAAAAATGCCCGATTGGAGGAAACTTCGTAATCGGGAGCCATCTGGCGAGTCCTGGGTTATGCCCATGAAGCGGGAGCGCGGGAAGTGGATAAGAGGCTATTTCTCTGGCTCCTCGGGAT
>CAYTRB010000204.1:0-5600 GCA_964440215.1 uncultured Methylocapsa sp. | reverse complement strand
ACGTCATCTGGACCGAGGACGGCGTCCAGGGCGCGGCGAAATTCGTCCAGCGCCTGTGGCGGCTCATCGGCGAACTGGCGGGGATCGCCGCGCCTCTGGGCACGCCGCATCCAGCGAGCATTTCACCGGAAGCGGCCGCAATCCGCAGGGCGGTACACGGAAGTCTCATCAAGGTCGATGAGGATATCGCACGCCTGCGCTTCAACCGCGCCGTCGCGCAAATCCATGATCTCGCAAACAAGCTGTCGGCGGCGATCGGCGCGATCGAGAGCGAAACCGTCGCGCCGGACATCAGCGCGGTATTCCGCGAGGCCGCCGACATCATCGTGCTCATGGTGGCGCCGATGATGCCGCATCTGGCCGAGGAATGCTGGGCAGTTCTCGGCCATGCGGGTTTGGCGGCCGAGGCGGAATGGCCGGTCGCGAACCCTGCGCTTGTCGTCGAGGACACGGTGGCGTATCCGGTGCAAGTCGATGGGCGCAAGCGGGCGGACCTCGTGGTTCCGCGCAACGCCGGTAATGAAGCGATCGAAGCGGCCGCGCTCGCGCTCGAGCCGGTTAAACGCGCGCTTGACGGAAGAGACGTGAAAAAGATCATCATTGTCCCGCAAAGAATTGTAAACGTCGTATCAGCGTCCCTCAAAGGTGGCTTGTGATGCCGTTGACAGATCGGCGGCCGCGTGGCCGCGCCCTCGCAAGCGCATCTGCTGCGCTCATCATGGGCTTTTCGCTTTCCGGCTGTGGTATTCAGCCCCTTTATGGGTCGTTTAGCGCGGGCGGCGATGTCGCTGGCGAATTGCAGGCAATTGCGGTCGATCCGATCCCCAACCGTATCGGCCATTATCTCGGCAATGATCTGATCTTTGCCTTCAATGGCACCGGATCCCAGGTCCCGCCCAAATACCATCTGAAGGTGACGGTAACGGAGAGCAGTCAGACTCCCTTGCTCGATACGGTGACCGGCTTTCCGACCGCCGCGACCGTCACGGTGAACGCCGACTATCAGCTTGTGCCAGTACAAGGCGGCGAGCCGGTCACCAAGGGCCGCGCGACAGTGGTTGCGAGCTACGACCGGACCAGTCAAAGGTTCACCAATCTTCGGGCCGCGCGGGACGCCGAGATCCGCGACGCGAAAGCACTCTCCGATCAGATCAGCACTCTTATCGCGGCCGCGATCGCAGCGAAGGGCTAGAGAGACCGGTGGTTGCCGTCAAAAACCATGAAGCGGACCGTTTCCTGGCGCGCCCGGCACCGCATATCTATCTGTACCTTCTCTTTGGTTCCGATGCCGGGCTCGTCAGCGAGCGGGCGGGCAAGATTGTTGCGCGGGCCATAGACGATCCGAAAGACCCTTTTCAACTCGTGCGGATCAATGGCGACGAACTCGCCTCCGATCCCTTGCGCCTCGCCGACGAAGCCAATACCGTTCCGCTTTTCGGCGGCAGGCGGGCCATCGCGATCGAGGCGCAAGGCAAGGCGTTTACAAACGCGATTGAGCCGCTTCTCGGAGCGCCACCCCCGCGCGATTGCACGATCGTCATCGAAGCGGGCGCCTTGAAGAAAGACGCGCTGCTGCGGACGCTTTGCGAACGCGACAAAAACGCGGCGGCAATCCAATGTTATCCCGATTCCGCCAAGGACATCGCGCAATTGATCGACGCGGGGGTGTCCGAATCCGGCCTGACGATCGCCCCGGCGGCCAAGGCCTATCTTGCCTCTCTGCTTGGCCAGGACCGGCTTTCGACGCGCGGGGAACTCGAAAAGCTCATGCTCTTTGCGCATGGCGCGGGCGAAATTCGCCTCGATCACGTAGAAGCTATTGTCAGCGATGCGTCGAGTCTCATTGCCGATAAGGCCGTGAATGCCGCATTTGAAGGCAATTTCCCGGTGCTTGATGCGGGTCTGCGCCATATCTTCGCGGGCGCGGCCGATTATCATGGGCTGCTCGCCGCGGCTTTGCGGCATGCCATGGATCTGCATCGTGCGAGGCGCGAGGCGGCAGAAGGGCCAGGGCCTTACGAAAATTCCCACGGAGCCTTCGGTTTCGCCGGCGCGGGGTTCGCGCAAAAGGAGGTCTTCGATCGGCATCAGCGCGCCTTTACGCGGGCAAGCCTCGGCCGCGTGATCGGCACTCTGGCCGAGACGATCGCCAAGACGCGGCGAGAGCCGAAGCTTGGGCCTTCCCTGGCAGCGCGGGCGATCTGGACAATCGCGCATACCGCCCGCGACACGCCCGCGGCACGGTGAGATCAATGCCTGGCTTTCTGACTGCGGCAGACTATGTCAGGTGCGCTGTTTTGCCGCGTGATCGGATCCGCTCATCGCAAGCCCAGGATGGGTTGGGAGCATGTACCAAGCCATCGCGGCAGGCCTTGGCATGGGTTGGTTTCAGCGCGGCATGGAAGCCGCTGCCCGGCATTCTATTCAGCTAGGGTTGCGCCGCAAAAAGCTCTATGTTAGTGACCGCTCGCCTTCGGGGCGGAGGCGCGTTCCCTGTTTTCCACTTCAGTCCGCGTTTATAACTTCGCGGCTTCTCCCGTGAAGGCAGGGCTTCATTGAAATCAGGGCGGCGGGCCTGTCTTAGTCTAGGGGTTGGCGTTGGCGGATCAAGAGACACTCGCGCCGGGGATGGCGGGGCGCTATGCCCAAGCCCTTTTCGCGCTTAGTCAGGAAACCGGGACGACGGAACAGACTGCCGCCGATCTCGCCGCCTTCACGGAATTGCTGGAAAATAGCGCGGACCTCCAACGTTTGGTCAAGAGTCCCGTGTTTTCCGCCGAGGAGCAGGTAAAGGCGCTCGACGCCGTTCTCGGCAAGGCGGAGATTTCCGCCGCCGCCAATTTCATCAAGCTCGTCGCCGCCAAGCGCCGGCTTTTCGCGATTGCCGACATGATCCGCGATTTCGCTGCGTTGAACGATGCGCATAAAGGCGTCACACGGGCTCAGGTGACGGTCGCTGAGACGCTGAAGCCAGAGCATGTCGAGGACTTGCGCAAGGCCCTGACCGATATCTCCGGCGGTGGCGACGTCGACCTCGCGATCAAAGTGGATCCCGCGATCATCGGCGGTCTTGTCGTCCAACTGGGTTCCCGCATGGTTGACAGCTCGCTCAGAACCAAACTCAACTCAATTCGCACACGCATGAAAGAGGCCGGCTAATGGAGATCCGCGCTGCGGAAATTTCGGCGATCCTCAAAAAGGAAATCGCGAACTTCGGCAATGAAGCAGAGGTAACCGAGGTAGGCCAAGTCCTCTCGGTTGGCGACGGCATCGCCCGCGTCTATGGCCTCGACAACGTCCAGGCGGGCGAGATGGTCGAGTTCGAGAACGGCGTGCGCGGCATGGCGTTGAATCTCGAAAGCGACAATGTCGGCATCGTCATCTTTGGCAGCGACCGCGAGATCGGGGAAGGCCAAACGGTCAAGCGGACGAGCGCGATCGTCGATGTGCCGATCGGCAAGGGGCTGCTTGGCCGCGTTGTCGATGCGCTCGGCAATCCCATCGATGGCAAGGGCCCGATTCTGGCCGAGCAGCGCGCCCGCGTCGATGTCAAGGCGCCGGGCATTATCCCGCGCAAATCCGTGCATGAACCGATGGCGACCGGCCTCAAGGCTATCGACGCCTTGATCCCAATCGGACGTGGCCAGCGCGAGCTGATCATCGGTGATCGCCAGACCGGCAAGACCGCGGTGGCGCTCGATACCATTCTCAATCAAAAGCCGCTGAACCAGGGCGACGATGAAAAGCTGAAGCTCTATTGCGTCTATGTCGCTGTCGGCCAGAAGCGCTCGACCGTCGCGCAATTCGTGAAGGTCTTGGAAGAGCAGGGCGCATTGCCCTATTCGATTATCGTCGCGGCAACCGCGTCCGATCCGGCGCCGATGCAGTTCCTGGCGCCTTTCGCCGGCTGCGCGATGGGCGAATATTTCCGCGACAACGGGATGCACGCCTTGATCATCTATGATGATCTCTCCAAACAAGCCGTCGCCTACCGCCAAATGTCGCTTTTGTTGCGTCGCCCGCCGGGACGCGAGGCCTATCCTGGCGATGTGTTCTATCTGCATTCGCGGTTGCTTGAGCGCGCGGCGAAACTCAACGACACGCATGGCGCGGGCTCGCTCACGGCTCTGCCGGTGATCGAAACGCAAGCCAATGACGTTTCGGCCTATATTCCGACGAATGTCATCTCGATTACCGACGGCCAGATCTTTCTTGAGACGGATCTTTTCTATCAAGGCATAAGACCTGCCGTGAATGTCGGCCTTTCCGTCTCGCGCGTCGGCTCGTCCGCGCAAACCAAGGCGATGAAAAAGGTCGCTGGTAAGATCAAGGGCGAGCTCGCGCAATACCGCGAAATGGCGGCTTTCGCGCAGTTTGGTTCCGATCTTGATGCGACGACGCAGCGCCTGCTCGCACGCGGCTCGCGCCTGACCGAGCTTTTGAAACAGGCGCAGTTTTCGCCTTTGAAGATGGAAGAGCAGGTTTGCGTGGTTTATGCCGGGGTCAATGGCTATCTCGATGCGTTTCCGGTTGACCGGGTGGCGGCCTTCGAGGAGGGGCTCCTCACCCTTTTGCGCGCGAACCATGCCGATCTCCTCGATGCGATTCGCGTCTCGAAAGATCTCTCCGAAGAATCAGGCCAGAAACTCAAATCGATTGTCGATACTTACGCCAAGAACTTTGCGTGATCGAGATTTGCGCTTGAATCGAGACTTGCCCTTGCGCAGGCGGCGCCCGGATAGAGGTGAAGCGGAAAAACCATGCCCTCGTTGAAGGATCTGCGCAACCGGATTGCCTCCGTCAAAGCAACTCAAAAGATCACCAAGGCCATGCAGATGGTCGCGGCCGCGAAATTGCGGCGCGCGCAGAATGCGGCGGTCGCGGCACGGCCCTACGCCGAGCGGATGGACAAGGTTGTGACCAATCTCGCCGCCTCGGTCGGGACGAGCGGGCATGTTCCGCGCCTGCTTGGTGGCGGCGGCGACACGGTCCATCTCTTGGTCGTCTGCACCGCGGAGCGCGGTCTTTGCGGCGCTTTCAATTCCTCGATCGCCCGTCTCGCGCGCGAGACGGCGCTGTCGCTCACTGGGCAAGGCAAGACGGTCAAAATCCTTTGCGTCGGCAAGAAAGGCTATGACATTTTGCGCCGGCAATTCGGACGCCAGATCATCGAAGTGATCGATCTGCGCGCGGTGCGCTCGCTTGGTTTCGACAATGCCGACGCGATCGGCCGCAAGATCGTTTCATTGCACGCAGGCGGCGAATTCGACGTCTGCACTTTGTTTTACTCGCGGTTCAAGTCGGTGATCTCGCAAATTCCGACCGCGCAGCAAATTATTCCTCTCGCTCTGCCGGCGGACGCGAAAGCTGCGCCAGCTGGCGCAGCTTACGACTATGAGCCGGACGAGGAAGAGATTCTCGCGGAACTCCTGCCGCGCAACATTTCGATTCAGATCTTGCGGGCGCTCCTTGAAAATGCCGCGTCGGAACAAGGCGCGCGGATGAGCGCCATGGACAACGCCTCGCGCAATGCGGGCGAGATGATTAAGAAACAAACCATGAAATATAACCGCTCCCGCCAGGCGATGATCACCAAGGAA
>CAYTRB010000203.1:0-5644 GCA_964440215.1 uncultured Methylocapsa sp. | reverse complement strand
TCTTATCGTAACTTGCGCGCCGGAGACGGGACGGAGATAGGCTTCGTACTCCCGGAACTGGCGCATATCCGAGGCCCTTAGGGGCCTTTTTTGTTGCCCAAATCCAGGAAATCGCAAACATGCTTTTCGTAACAGAGCCTGTGGAGCAAGAGATGACCAATATCATGACCGGCGCGGAAATGGTCGTCCGGGCTTTGCGGGACCAGGGTGTCGAAACGATTTTCGGCTATCCGGGCGGCGCTGTCCTGCCCATTTACGATGCCCTCTACCACCAAAAGCACATCAAGCATGTGCTGGTGCGCCACGAACAGGGGGCGGCCCATGCGGCAGAAGGCTTCGCCCGTTCGAGCGGCAAGGCCGGCGTGCTTTTGGTGACCTCGGGTCCCGGCGCCACCAATGCGGTGACCGGCTTGACCGATGCGCTCATGGATTCGATTCCCGTGGTCTGCATCACCGGCCAGGTGCCGACCCATCTCATCGGTTCCGACGCCTTTCAGGAATGCGATACCGTCGGCATCACACGGCATTGCACCAAGCATAATTATCTTGTCCGTCAGATCGAGGATCTGCCGCGCGTTTTGCACGAGGCTTTTTACGTGGCCCAAAACGGGCGTCCGGGGCCGGTCGTCGTCGATATTCCGAAGGATGTGCAATTCGCGATCGGCACCTACACCGGGCCGCGCAACATCGAGCATAAGACCTATAGGCCAAAGCTCGATGGCGATTTGGACCGGATCGAGCAGGCGGCTCTGCTCATGGCATCGGCGCGGCGTCCTGTCTTTTATACCGGCGGCGGCATTATCAATTCGGGACCCGAGGCTTCGCGCCTGCTGCGCGAGCTTGCCGGCCTCACCGGGTTTCCGCTCACCTCGACCTTGATGGGGCTTGGCGCCTATCCAGCATCTGGAAAAAATTGGCTCGGCATGCTCGGCATGCACGGCACCTATGAAGCCAATAATGCGATGCATGATTGCGATCTGATGATCGCGATCGGCGCCCGCTTCGACGATCGCATCACCGGACGGCTCGATGCGTTTTCGCCGGGTTCGAAGAAGATCCATATCGATATCGATCCGTCCTCGATCAACAAGAATGTGAAAGTCGATCTCGGCATCGTCGGTGATTGCACGCATGTGCTGCGCCAGCTCATTGACGTATGGCGGGGCCGGGACCTTGCGCCAGACACAGCGGCGCTCGCCAAATGGCAGGCGCAAATCGAGAAATGGCGGTCGCGCAAGTCGCTGTCCTTCAAGAACTCGAAGGAGGTGATCAAGCCGCAATATGCGGTGCAGCGTCTTTACGAATTGACGAAAGGGCGCGACACCTACATCACGACCGAGGTCGGCCAGCATCAGATGTGGGCGGCGCAGCACTATCATTTTGAGGCGCCGAACCGCTGGCTGACGTCGGGCGGCCTCGGCACCATGGGCTATGGGCTTCCGGCGGCGATCGGCGCGCAGATGGCGCATCCGCGCGCCCTTGTCATCGATATCGCCGGCGAGGCCTCGATCCTCATGAACATTCAAGAACTCTCGACTGCGGCGCAATACCGCCTGCCGGTCAAGATCTTCATCCTGAACAACGAATATATGGGCATGGTGCGGCAATGGCAGGAACTCCTGCATGATGGCCGTTATTCCGAAAGCTATTCGGAGGCGCTGCCGGATTTCGTCAAGCTCGCGGACGCCTATGGCGCGCATGGCATCCGCTGCTCGGATCCGGCCAAACTCGACGACGCCATCATGGAAATGCTGGAGACGCCGCGAACGGTCATCTTCGATTGCGTCGTCGACAAGACCGAAAATTGCCTGCCAATGATACCCTCCGGCAAGGCGCATAATGAGATGATTCTGCCCGGTCACGACGCGGAACTCGAAACCGCGATCGATGCCGCCGGCAAGATGCTGGTGTAATGCCATGAATGCTCCGGCGGCGCCCCTCTCGCCCTATTCCTCGGCCATCGGCAAGCCCAATATCGAGGTCCATACGCTCTCGGTTCTGGTCGATAACGAGCCGGGTGTGCTGGCCCGCGTCGTTGGGCTGTTTTCTGGACGAGGCTACAATATCGAAAGCCTAACGGTCGCCGAGGTGGCCCATGCGGAACATCTTTCGCGTATCACCATCGTCACCTCGGGCACGCCCGAGGCGATCGAGCAGATCGGCCATCAGCTGGAACGGCTTGTGCCAATCCACAAGGTCACCGATCTGACCTTGCGCGGCAATGCGGTCGAGCGCGAGCTTGCGATGATCAAAGTGTCTGGAACCGGGCAAAACCGCGACGAGGCCTTGCGTCTCGCCGACGCTTTTCGCGCACGAGTCATCGATGCTTCCATCGAGAGCTTCGTGTTCGAGCTGACCGGCGCCGTCGGCAAGATCGATCAGTTCATCGAGCTCATGCGCCCGATCGGCCTCGTCGAGGTGTCGCGCACCGGTGTCGCCGCCATGTCGCGCGGGCCGAATCCGACGTAGTTCCGGAAGCGAGCACCAATCCGCTCAGGATCGCGCGGGCGGTGCCATGAATTCCGGTCCGACAGGATCTGTGATCGTCTCACGGAGGATCTGCTCGATCTCATTCTTGGCTTCCGCATCGAGCGACCAGCCGGACACTTCATCGATCGGTTGCAGTTGACCGGGATGCCGCGCGCCCCACAGCGCCGTGGTCACCCCCTGGTCTAGCATCCAGCGGACCGCCAACTGAATGACATGCTTGCCGAAACGGTCCCGGGCGAGCCGGTCGAGCCGTTGCACGGCGGCGAGATATTGATCATAGCGCGGCTGCTGGAATTTCGGGTCGACGCGGCGCAAATCATCGCCGCCGAAGTTCGTGTCTCGCCCCATCCGGCCGGACAAAAGACCCCGGCACAAGGCGCCGTAACCGAATGTCGCAATCTTGTTTCTGAGACAATAGGGGAGAATCTCCGCCTCGATGTCCCGCTCGAACAAATTATAAGGCGGCTGCAGCACATGGATCGGCGCGCTGCGGCGGAACTGCTCCATCTGGTCCACGGAAAAATTGCTGACGCCGATGGCACCGATCTTTCCCTCTTTGAACAATGTATGCATCGCCTCCGCGGTTTCTTCGATCGGGGTCAGCGGATCCGGCCAGTGAACCTGGTAGATATCGATGTGATCGGTGCGGAGTCTTTGCAAAGAGTCTTGGAACTCGCGCTTGATCCGGTCGCGGCTGGCATTGCGAAAGACTTTGCCCTCCCGCCATTCAAGCCCGGCCTTCGTGGCGATGATCACGCGCGAGCGCAGGCGGCCATCGGCGAGGGCCTTTCCAACGATTTCCTCCGAATGGCCGAACCCATAGACGGGGGCGGTATCGATGACCGTGATGCCATGATCCAATGCGGCGCGAAGAGTGGAAATCGATTCGGATTCATCGGTTCCGCCCCACATCCAGCCGCCTATGGCCCAGGTGCCGATTGCGACGCGCGAAACTTTCAGCGGCGTACCGGGGATATCGGCAAATTCCATGTGACTCTCAAACGTATTGGCCAGTTGTTCCATCATCTCACTCCGTGCTTTGAGGTGCCTTTGATCCATCACCGCGACAGGGCCAGCGTGCTCCTTTTCGACTCATGAGCCCATCTGACCTGAGTCCTGATTTCAGGAGATACCGGTTAGGGTAAAGTGCACAGGACGCGAATAATCGCTGCGCATGACCGCCAAGGCCGCCACCATACTCACGGCACCGCCTGCGTCTGTCACCCGAAGCTTGCAGCTTCACCTTACAAACGTTCAAACACGCGGTTGGATCCCAGATTTCGGACTGGTCTAAAACCTAAATCCATGCCATTTGAAGCGGCCACAAGGCCGGTCAGCGAAGGAGGAAACCTGCGACATGCGCGTCTATTATGATTCCGATGCCGATATCAATCTCATTAAGGGTAGAAAAGTTGCGATCATCGGCTATGGAAGCCAAGGCCATGCCCACGCCTTGAATCTGCGGGAATCGGGCGTCAAGGATGTCTGCGTCGCTCTGCGCGAGGATTCCGCCACGGCCAAAAAAGCTGCTGCCGTTGGGCTTGAAGTGAAGACCGTTGCCGACGCCGCCAAATGGGCCGATGTGGTGATGCTGCTTGCCCCCGATGAGCTGCAACGCGACATCTATCGCGATCATCTCCAACTCAACCTGAGGCAGGGCGCGGCCTTGATGTTCGCGCATGGCCTCAACATTCATTTTAATTTGATCGAGCCGCGCGGCGATCTCGATGTTTTGATGGTCGCGCCGAAGGGGCCGGGCCATACGGTTCGCTCGGAATATAAGCGCGGCGGCGGCGTTCCCTGTCTCGTCGCGGTCGCCCGCAACCCGTCCGGCAATGCGCATGACCTCGCCCTTTCCTATGGTGCGGCGATCGGCGGCGGCCGCGCGGGCCTCATCGAAACGACCTTCCGGGAAGAATGCGAGACGGATCTCTTTGGCGAGCAAGTCGTGCTTTGCGGCGGCCTTGTCGAGCTGATCCGCAATGGTTTTGAAACCTTGGTCGAGGCGGGCTACGCGCCGGAGATGGCATACTTCGAATGTTTGCACGAAGTAAAACTCATCGTGGATCTCATCTATGAGGGCGGCATCGCGAATATGAATTATTCGGTCTCGAACACCGCCGAATATGGCGAATATGTTTCAGGCCCGCGAATCATCACGGAGCAAACCAAGGCCGAGATGAAGCGGGTTTTAGGGGACATTCAATCGGGCCGCTTCGCCCGCGATTGGATGCTTGAGAACGAAGTCAATCAGACGTCTTTCAAAGCCATGCGGGCAAAATCCGCCGCGCATCCAATCGAGGAAGTCGGCGCGCGGCTGCGCGCCATGATGCCCTGGATCGGCGCCAACAAGCTGGTTGATAAGGATAAGAACTAACCGTTCGGCGCTTACCGCGAACCTCAGTGGAAATCAGTTTCCCAAAGTGGAAAAGCCGAAAACAGCGATGAATGTGAGCCGGTTCTCGGCTAACCACGCCGGATCGGCAGAACCAAGCCGTCCGGCAAGAATGCTAACATCCAGGGTAGCGAGCTTATCGAAGCGGACCAGGGACGGAACTTTTAGCCCGTTCCCTGGTGTTGGCGCGATCGGCGCCGCGTCCAGTTGTTCCGCGTGGGGAACCGAAGTGATGTATGCAACGACGACATCTGTCCGGCGATCGTTATCGGTGGAAACCACCAGTGCCGGGCGGCGCTTGGCGGAGGAAAGATCGGTGAACGGGAAGTCGGTCAAGACGATGGCGCCAAACGGAATGCCCGTCATGCGCGGTAGCGCTCAACCAAATCCGCATCGCTATAGAGATCCGGCTCCTCGGCCAGCCAATCAAAGGCGCCGCCAGAAGCGTTAATGGCGGTCACCGGCAGATCATCGCTGTCAATGCTTTCGACGATGACACGAAGCCTTTGGCTTGGTTTGATGCCCCGCCTCTTGAGCTCGTCCGCCAGCTTTCCAGCTTCAATGTCGTTTAGAACCTGTCGCATGAAATTAAATATGGCACGGTGGCGGCCTGCCTTCAAGAATGCTTTGCCGTATGCGTTAAAATCCATGCGCGCAAATCCGCTGCACATCCGATAGAGGAATGTTAAGCCATTGCCGCAGCTCACATGATCATGTATATGATCATGTATAACTCAAGGAGCTTGGCAAGGAGCTTGG
>CAYTRB010000202.1:0-5691 GCA_964440215.1 uncultured Methylocapsa sp. | reverse complement strand
GCCTGGCGGTAAAGCTGTACAGCTTTTGCCTGATCCTTCGTGACGCCCTCGCCGTGCGCATAGCTGTAGCCGAGATCATTCACGGCGTCGGAATTGCCCAAATCTGCCGCCTGGCGAAAGAGCCGAACGGCTTCAACCTTATCAATGGCGACGCCCTCGCCGTCGAGATACATCCTCCCGAGGAGATCCCTTGCTGAAGTACTGCCTGCTTTGTCGGCTTCACCGAGAACCTTGCGGGCCTCGTCAAAGCGTTTCGCGGCATAAAGGACGAGGCCAAGTTGATATGCCAGCCGCCGCTCCGCTGGATAGGCCTTGGTTCCCGACACACAAGCAGGCAGCGCGAGATCAATATTGATCTGGGTAGTGTACCGCACGCCTTTAACCCCTGCGATTCGATCGGGGTCCTCCACGTCGGCAGCCAATCGATCGCAGTCCGTCACAGGCGCCCGTTGGACTGTTAATGTCGTCGTTTGCGGTGGATTCGGCGCCGGGGCTTCTGGCCGTGTGGCAGGGGCGGAAGGCTGGGCGGCCGCCGCCGCCTCATGGTCAAGCTTGCGCTTCGCGGCTTCCGCCGCCTCCTGGTCAGCCTTGCGCTTCGTGGCTTCCGCCACCTCCTGGTCAGCCTTGCGCTTCGTGGCTTCCGCCGCCTCCTGGTCAGCCTTGCGCTTCGCGGCCGCCGCCGCCTGCTCGGCTTCGCGTTTTGCGGCTTCCTCCATTCGCTGTGCGATTTTTTCGCGTTCGCGTTTGGCAGTTTTCACCAATGGGCTATTGGGATTCTTCTTCACGAAGGTTTCCAGCGCCGTGATCGTGTCGCTCACCATGGCGTCATCGAACTCCATCTGCTCCGAGTTGACGACGGACGGGGGTGCTGGGGTTGGCGAAATCTCATTCTTGCTGAAGAACAGCAGAGCGGCCCCGCCGCCGAGCGCGAGCACCGCAAGCGCGCCAGCTGCAACCGCCCGATTGATCAATTTCGGGGCGGGCGGCGAAACTGGGGACGGCGGCTGCAGCGGCGGTGGCGGCGCTGCGGCGAGGCTTTCCCCGGCCTGCTCCAGCTTAGTCGGCTCAGTGGCGCGCTGCGGTTCCGGCGATACGGTCCGCAAGTGGCTTTCTTCCGCGACATGAAGAAGAGGCAACGGCTCTCCAACAGACTGCCGGGCCTGTTCTTCCTGCCGGGGCGCCGCTGCTTCGCCTTCGGCTTCCGCCGCCGGAAGGATCCGCTTCGCGATCTCGATCAGGCGGTCGATATGCTGATCGAGGGGCGAGCTCAGCGCGTCGAGCCAATGCAGGCGGCTGAGGCGCAGCCGCAAGGCGCCGGTCGGGCGAATGTCCTCGATCCGGAACGGGATGACGGTCGCGCCAGCGTCAAGCGCCGTCACGACCTCGTCGAGGACGTTGGGCGAGGCGTTCGCTGCCGCCGAAAGGATCATGACGAAGAGTTTCGCCGCGCCAATTGCCTCGACGATCGAAGCGCCCCAGTCCCCAAAACCGACATCGCGCGGGGCAAACCAGCAGCGGATGCCCGCTTCCTCAAGCCGGTGGCAGACGGCGTCGGCCGCTGCCTTGTCGGCGATGGTGTAGCTGATGAAGACGTCATGGGCCATGGCCCCGACATTATCATGGGAAAGCCGCCTGAAAAGCGGATTTACGCCGCCCCGCGCGAGTCCAGCACCGCGATGATCGCGTTGAGCCGCGTCACGTCCTTTCCGGCGTCCCGCCAGGCGTCGCGGATCAGCGAAAGATTGCGCGCCGTGGTTGCCGGTTCCCAGGGCTCGCGCAGATTGGCGGCCGCCTTGGGCAGGCATTTCTCCGCCTCGCCAATGTTCCCCGCGATCACGGCAAGTTCAATGAGCGTCGCGTAATCCCAATAGTCGCCAGAACCGCGTTCGATCTTACGCTCGACCGCGTAGCGCACCACCGGCGCGAGCTTCGCGATGCGCGTGTCTTCGGGATCGGTTAGCGCGATCAGCGTCACGGCGTTGACGCCAGGATAGGCATCGCGCCAATCGGCTTCAAA
Organism: uncultured Methylocapsa sp.; assembly: GCA_964440215.1. Lineage (GTDB taxonomy): Bacteria > Pseudomonadota > Alphaproteobacteria > Rhizobiales > Beijerinckiaceae > Methylocapsa. The sequence continues at coordinate 3,674 of CAYTRB010000202.1, read as the reverse complement.
ACCCTTGAGATAGGCCTCGATCGCCGCTTCCGCCCATGCCGATGCCGTGATGTCGTGCGCTTTCCTCGCGGCCTCCCAACGATCCTTATAAACGCGTCCCAGGAGGCCGTAGGTCTCGCTCGACGGCCCGCGATCCTCGATCAGCTTTCGCAAAACGGCCTCGGCGTCATCGCTTTGTCCGGCGCGATTGAGCGAGAAGGCGTATTGCTCCCGCGCCAGCACGGTGTGCTGGAGGACGGGGTCCATCTCGCGGTAGAGGCCGATCATCTTGTCGTAGGCTTCGGCGCCGCGATAGGACAAAAAAAGATCTATGACGACGCCAGCTTCGAGCGTGCCGATGTCGTTCAGCTCCGTGCGCACCGCGTCGAGCGCAATTATGTCCTTGCCGCGCCCCTCGGCGCGCGCCTGGCGGAGCTTGGTTTTAAGATCCTGGGAATAGGCGATTTCCTGCCGGAAAATATCGGTCTTGCTGTGATCGACTTCCGGACATCTGAAACCGTTGAAGAGCTGGAAGAGCGGACTGTCCGGCTCGTCGTGCCGTTTGCAATAGTCGAGTCGCTGGGCGAGCGCCGCGCGCGCCGCTGGCGCGTCCTTGGGCCGGCCTTTCTCGTCGAGCGCATAAGGCAAGGCGCGGAGATTGCCGATGTCGAAGGGCAGGCGGCTCGCCTCGGCGGCCAGCAGTACGGTCGTCTGCGGGCGGACGGCGTGCCGCACGCCGAGTTCATAATAGACATTGGGATTGAAAATGGTCAGATCGGCGATCGCGTATTCGCTGAGCGCGAGACGCTCGAACATCGCTTTGTGGATAATCCCGGCATTGACCTCCTCGTCGGCGCGCACGGACTCGAAACCAATGTCGCGGATCGCAGGCTCGATGATGTCCTTGAAGATGACATCGAAGTCGATCTCCCGGCCGGACGCGTCGGGCTTCCTGCCAAACGGCATGATGACGAAGCAAATGGCGCGATAAGGCATGGAGGATCTCGTTTTTTGCCGTATGTCCAAACGATTGGAGAGAGTAAAACTATGCCATGCGGGGCTCCGCGGCCAGTGCGGGTTTGAAGGGCCGGGACGCCGGAAAATGACACCTATCCCTATCAAGGGCCTATAGCCTTGGTCCCGAACAAGAGCGCCCAGCCTTCCAGATCTCGTAGCATCAGGTTCGCCACCAAAAAGGTCTCGTCGCCAAGGTCCTGCGAGGCCATTGGACACGCCAAGTTCAACGCCTTGACTCTCGCGGTTGCCACGCTGAGTTCGCGCTTCATGTAGTGTGATTGTTCGGCCAAATGCTGCAGCTCGGCATAGCTTCGATATCCCACCAGCGCCGCCGAGCCAGCCGCCAGCACGATGGCGAAGAAGCCCAGGCCCAAGCCAAGATCCCAGCCACAGTGCTCTCTGGAATCCTTCAACTTTGCGAATGCGCCAAGGGCCAAGCCTGGGTCCCAGTGCCACCAGGTTGCCGCCAACTTTAAAGCGACGAAGAGGCAAACAAGGATAAAGGTCCGCTGGGCCCATAAATCAAAGTACGTCCCTTTGCGTTTTACCCTTTTGTAACGGTCCCTGTGATAGCGCCATTGTACTCCGATCAGGCCGTTTTCGCCCAGTACATCCTTGTCGCGAATGTCTGACAGCGTCTCCTCAGCGATGACACCGCATGGCAGCGGCGCCGCGCGCAGGAAGGCTGCAAACAGCCAGGCCACCCAATTGGCGCGGTAAGGCGTCTCCATGTGGCGCACCGTCCCAAGAGAGACGGCACGGCCGAGCCGTGCCAGCACTCGCTGCTTGCGGCACAATTCCGCGAGAAGCCGGTATTCGATCGAGCACTCTTGCCACTCGCAGTATATGGCGGCAATAATGATTGTGGCGATTACCAGAAGTGTAAGAAATTCCAGCGCCGCCAGTACGAAGGGCGCCGGTTCCACATGGTGGAACAGAAACGCGGCAGCGCCGAGTACAAGAGCCATGGTGGCCAAGATGAATAGCCACGTATAGGAGCCCCGGTAGCGGGCGGCGTTTTTTCTGGCGAGGGCGTCAGCGGGATCGTAAAGATCCAACCAATAGTCCGCCACGGCGCGATCTTCCGGTGGATCGCGCCGTTTGAGCGGTGGCAAACTTTCGTCGAAATAGACCACCTCCGGCGAGGCTTTCCTTGCCTGGAATTGCCGCGCCAGCCATCTTATAGGCCCATCGCAATCACGCTTCACAGGCGGCGGCGGCCGGATTTGCTTTCCGAGATACGACTGGAGCAATTTTTCGCACGTTTCCTTATGCTTTTTTTCGGGAGGCGGCGTGTCACAACACAGCTCGCGCAGATCTTGGATAGCGGCGATCCAAACGGGTTCACATGCCTTGGTGGCGTGGATCCACCATACCGGCACGCCAACGCGCGCGGCGTAGCGAATAATCTCCCCCGTGCCGCCCGGGCCACCTCCTGCATAGTCCCCGTCCCAAATCGCGATCAGAAGGTCGCTGTTGCGCACCACGAAACGGCCGACGTTCTCATAAGCGCGATTTTCCTCTTTCCGGCTGCCATCGAGCTCCAGCCGATTATCCTTGTCCACGAGTTCAAGCAAATCTTTAAACTCATTCAAATCCCCGTTGGCGGAGAGCCCGGGCTCCTCAGGCTTTTTGGAGACGGTAAAATCCTCTTCATATTCGGCCTGAGGGAAAGGCATCGGCACAAACAACTTATAGCCGAGATCATGTGCGGCCTTCGCCGCAAGCCGGTCGGCGCCGCGCGCGAGTGGCGAGAGAAAGCGCAACTCGAAAGGCACAGGCCCCTTTTTACCGCCGCCTTCGTACACGTCGGCGACGGCCGTATCCATGGCAAGTGCCACCATCTCATTCCTCACCAGATCCAGCACGCTGTGCAATTGACTGGGTAAGGCTTCTTTGACTCTCACGGCGTCCAGACTGCGCATGCCGGTGATGCCGACGCGCAGCACGAGCCGTGGCCGCGCCGGGCCGTATTGAGGCGAGGAGGTTTTGGTGTCATACAAGTCCGCCATCTGCCAGGCTCTAAGGGTTGCGTGTGGTGTCCATGGACTTTGTCATGAAGCGCATCCTCAGACAAGCGATCCGCCAGGGAGTGCTTAGCACTACTTTGGCAGTTTGGTTTCGACGGCGTCGGCGATGAGTTTCTCATAGTGGGGGCATCGCCTGGGTGAAGGCCGAGCAAAGAGGTCGAGGATGGCTTGCCTGATGGCCGGCAAGCTTGGTTGTGGCGGCGGTCCCCCGACTCTTTTTTTTCTGTCCCGCTGCTTTGAGGTGGCGGGATGGGAGAAAGACGTAGGCGATCATTGTCATCAAAGCATGTCGATGTAAGCCGGTCCAGGAGCGACCTTCGAAGTGGTCGAGGCCGATCTCTTCCTTGATCTGCTGGTGGGCCTGCTCACAGACCCACCAGGCTTTAATCGTGACGGCGAGCATCTTGAGGCTCGCATCGGCTGGTAAGTTCGACACGTAGAATTTTTGCTCTCCAGTCGACTGGCGCTCGCCGACGAGCCAGACCTCGTCGCCAGGCATGCACTGCATGCGATTGTCGCGCATGCGGTGCTTGTGGCCATCCGCAACGCGGACACGGTGGGCCGCGAAGAGACATGTCAGCCGGCCTTTGGTGCCCCGCCGCCAGCTAACCTTTTGCCATTTGCCACCGGCCAACAACGCTTCAGCAG
>CAYTRB010000201.1:0-5695 GCA_964440215.1 uncultured Methylocapsa sp. | reverse complement strand
CCCTGGGCGATCATAGCCAGGCTCGCCGCCGAACCCAGAAGCAGCCCTTTCAGCAATTTCATGTCATATCCCCCAAGGAAAGGACCCATCCGGATCCATGTGATTCATGCGGCGTGAGCGGCAATTGCCTGTCAAGTTCACGCCCGTTAAACAGACCTTACTACATAGTCTGTAAGCAAACTGTAGTATTCAGGCCACACCCGTTGCAAATCCAACTCAACGGCACCTATTGCAGACCTGATGGAACCGCCGCGGCGCCTTCGTTGAGACGTGTCAAACAAGCCGCAGTAAGGTTGTTTAGCGGCGATATATGACGATTGCGAGTCGTTGAGATGACGGCGCCAAGCAAAAGAAACACCCAGAAATTATGCAACTTCTTGATTTTAAAATTTTATTTATAAAAATAGCGATGGCTCAAAGGCGGGAATGCTTAGCGATTGGCTGGGCATGTCTCAAAATTATCACAGTCATAGACCCAATCTTTCGCTTTCCTCCCTGGGACTCTCAAGAGTTAAGGGCGAGGCTGCGGCTGGTTTTCATTCTAAAGAGGTGAATTCGGCGCGCTGGCACAGCCGGGACAGGGCACGGTTGCGGCGGCAATTTTTCAGCGCCCCGGGCCCGAAAAATTGCCCGGCCCTTCGGGGTGCATCGGGTCCGCGCCTAGACCAATGCGCCCGCGCGTTCCGGCGCAATCATAAGCCGCACGATCTTGCGACTGCAGAGAATATCCTGGCTGGCAAGGGTCGTAGCTTTGTGGATAACTTGGCGCATTCGGAGACGGTGGGGTATACTTCTGCGCAAAAGCCGCGCAAGGCACAGCCAGCGGCACCGCGATGAGGATGAATGCGCCAAGGGTTTTCATTTCAGTCCTTCATGTTGCTGAATTCGTTCAATTAAATTTCCAAGGACTTTCGTGCCTTGAGATGTTCTCACGTTTAACGCAAAGCGTGAGCCAAAAGATGCGTAAAAATCCGTGGACTTTCCTTCCCCATCTTTCAGAGTTGTTAGCAAGTACCTGAGATCAATCCGAAACGCCGCTTGGCCTTTCCCTATTAGCCTTCGCTTCCCTCCCGGAGTATCTCCAGAGCGAGCCAACGCTCCTCGGCCTCAACCAGCGCCGCTTCGGCTTTCGCGAATTCCGACGAGATTTCCCCGAATTTCGCTGGGTCGCGCGCGTAAAGTCCCGAGTCATCGAGAAGAGACTGGAGGCTTGCCTTGCGCCCGCGCAAGGCCTCGATTCGTGCCGGCAAAGTCTCGAGCATATGTTTTTCCTTGAAGCTCAGGCGCGGCTTCGGCTGTTGTAGCTGTGCGGCGGCCAGCTTTGGCTTGTCCTTGGCAGCCGCGGGCGCCAGGGAAACGGGGACGCCGCTCACGCCTGCCCCGCGCTGCGCGACCATATCGGAATAACCGCCTGCATATTCGGTCCAGCCGCCGCCTCCCTCGGCAACCAGCACCGATGTCGTCAGCCGGTCGAGAAAATCGCGGTCATGACTGACGACCAGCAAGGTCCCTTTGTAGTCGCTGAGCATTTCCTGCAAAAGATCGAGCGTTTCGAGATCGAGGTCGTTGGTCGGCTCGTCGAGAACGAGGAGGTTGGACGGCCTCGCCAAGACCTTTGCCAGCATCAGCCTTCCACGTTCGCCGCCCGAAAGCCGCCCGATCGGCGTGCGCGCCTGTTCCGGGCCGAATAAAAACTCCTTCATATATCCAATGACATGCTTGCGCTCGCCATTGATCTCGACGAAATCGCTGCCGCCGCCTGTGAGCGCGTCTTTCAAGATTGTTCCCGGATCGAGGCTCGCCCGGCCCTGGTCGAGCGACGCCAGCAAGAGATTGGCGCCGTGACGGACAGAGCCTTGATCCGGCGCCAAGGCCCCGGTCAAAAGACCGAGGAGCGTCGTCTTTCCGGCGCCATTGGCACCGATCAGGCCGAGACGATCGCCACGCAAAATGCGGATCGAGAAAGACTTGACGATGACGCGCTCGCCAAAGGATTTTCCCACATCCTTGGCTTCGATCACGAGCTTGCCGGACAGGTCCGCTTCGGCGGCCTCGAATTTGACCGCTCTTGCAACGCTGCGCTGGCGACGCTCGTCGCGCATCGAGACAAGATTGCCGAGACGCTTTTGGTTGCGCTTGCGCCGGGCGGTTACGCCATAGCGCAGCCAGTCTTCTTCCGCGGCGATCTTGCGATCGAGCTTATGTCCGGCGCGTTCTTCCTCTTCAAGCACGCTATCGCGCCAAGTCTCGAATTGGGCAAAGCCCTGCGAAAGGACACGGGTGCGCCCGCGATCGAGCCACGCCGTGCTGCGCAAAAGAGTTTGCAAGAATCTGCGGTCGTGGCTGATGATCACGAGGGCGGAGCGGGTGACTTTCAACTCCGCCTCGAGCCATTCGATTGCCGGTAGATCGAGATGATTGGTCGGCTCGTCGAGAAGCAAAATATCAGGCTCCGGCGCGAGTGCCCGGGCAAGCGCCGCCCGCCTCGTCTCGCCGCCGGAAAGCCGCGCCGAATCTTCCTCGCCGGTCAGCCCCAGCTCGTTCAAGAGTGTCCGCGCGCGATGGCGATCATCGGTGGGGCCAAGTCCTGCCTCGACATAGGCTATTGTCGTGGCATGGCCGGCAAGTTCGGGCTCCTGCGGCAAATACCGCAGGTTGGCGCCAGGCTGCAGAAAGCGCGTCCCGCTATCTGGCTCAACAAGTCCGGCCGCGATGTTGAGAAGCGTCGATTTGCCCGAGCCATTGCGCCCCACGAGGCACAAACGCTCGCCCGCCGAGACCGAGAGCGAGGCTCCATCGAGCAGAGGTTTACCGCCAAGGGTGAGCGAAATATTTTGCAGCAAAAGGAGAGGGGGGGCCATGCGTATCCGGTTCGGGAAAGCGTCTGTGCCCTGGTGTTTAGCATTTTTGGGTACGGTGAACGCAACTGTCGCGAAGGGCCGAAATACCAGACGTGTAAAACAAGGTGCAGCAGGACGGTAACGAGCACCGGCGCGGCGAAGTGGGCGTTGCCCCAGGCGAGCGCCATCTGGCCGTACAGCCAAGGATGGCTCGGCTGCGGAATAGCGATCAAACTGGGGCCGTCCTTGCGCATAAGCATAGACGTTACAGGATTGATTTCGATTCAAATCGTCGGGACATGCTTTCGCGAAACAATGCGGATCCCCCTTCGTTCCAGGCGGCCCGGCACAGCGAGATAAGAAAGCCCACGAAAAATTTGCAAGGCCGGGGAATAAACGGGCACCCCGCCAAGTCTCCTCAGTAGCAACGGCACAATGCCGCAGCCTTTATGCAAAGCCGCTCCTGGGGTCGCCCCACCGGCGGCGCCAAAGGAGACTGATAATGACTATCCTCAAACTCGCATTTCTTGGCTCCGCCTTGCTTTTCTCCGGCGCCGCTGTCGCGTCGTATGGCGCGCCGGAAGGCAACGGCCACATCGATATCGCCACCTATGCATCTCCGGAAGGCAACGGGCATGTCGGTGATACCGCTTCCTATGCCGCGCCGGAAGGCAATGGACACGTCGACATCGCGTGATGCGCACCGGTGGTCTCCGGGATCCCGGACATTCGCCGCCGGGATCTCGCGACCGGGCCTTTTAGCACGGAGAACCGAACATGAAGACGATCCTCAAAATCCTGTTCATTCCGGCCGTTGTGTTCGGCCTGGCCGCCTTCGGAATGTGGGCAAATGTTCTGGCCGAAAGGCATCCCTCCCCGATTGCCAAAATTGGAACATCGCCGGCAACACCGCCCGGTTCCAAACTCACCGATGGTGAGCGGTGCTGATGTCAACCCGGCAGGACGCCGGCGCGGACGCGGCAACGTAGCTCTTAGGCTTTCCCGCGGAGCCGGTCCGGCGGCCTGTCCGTCGAAGTCCCGTGAAACGCCCAACCGGCGTAATTCAATCGGCCGCAACTATTCGCGTTCTCTGCCCAGAAACTCTCAGAAGAACACAGCGATAGGCCACGGACCTCGCTGTCGATCAGGCAATAGACTTCAAAAGCTTCGCTTATGCGACCAGCCTTGGGTACAAAGGAGACGCTCATGAACATAAAGATTTGCCGCGCTTTGGCGGTTATTGCGTCCATTGGAATCGCGTCCGCTGCTTTTGCGGCAGGCCTAGATGGTTTGGAATATCAAAAGGAACATATCGTCAAACTTCGGAGCGGCAAGAACGTGACCGTCAGGATCGGCAAAATGAACGGCGAGACGATGGCGATCATCCCCATGGAAGTATGCAAGGATCTATTCCTTCGGGCTGAAGGTCATAGCATGCCATAAGCGTCGTCGAGATGTGGCAGTGCCATCTCGGTGAAATACTTGCGCGCTCGTTCACTGATCGCGACTCTGCTTGTTCAAAATTTCGAAAGTTCGAGAAAATCAAGAGAGTATCGCGCCCCGGCATACCGTCCGGCATGATTACAAGTCTAAATCGCGGCCGCGACGTGTACCCCTGAACCGGCTGGGGGCACCGGCCTGCCTGGCGCGGCTACCGCGCCAGGAATTTTTTTGGCCGCCGGGAATAAAAAGACCAGCCGGCAAGTCTAGTCTGTGACAACGGAGCAAAACCGCGGTGGCGCGGTGGATGGAGAAGAAAACATGTCTGACAACAAGCAAGACACAGGAATCGACCGGCGCGGTGCCCTCGAATGCATGCTCTGGGCCGGCACCGGTGTCCTCTGGACGCTCAATGGAGGTGTTCCAAAATCCTCGCAGCTCCTTGGCATGGGGACGGCGCAAGCGGCTGGAAAGGAGGCCACGGGTTTCAGCTTCCTGCAAATTTCCGACAGCCATATCGGCTTCAACAAACCGGCCAACCCCGACGCGCTGGGAACTCTGAAGGAAGCGATCGGTAAGGTGAGCGCGCTTCCAGCCAAGCCAGCCTTCATGATCCATACCGGCGATATCACCCATCTTTCGAGGCCCGGGCAATTCGACGATGCCGAAAAAACCATTGGCGAAGCCAAGCTCGATGTTCATTACGTGCCGGGCGAGCACGATCTCGTCGACGAAGACAAGGGCAAGGCCTATCTTGATCGCTTTGGCAAGAACACCAAGGGCAGCGGCTGGTATTCTTTCGACGCTGGCGGCGCGCATTTCATCGGCCTCGTCAATGTCGCCAATTTGAAAGCGGGCGGCATGGGTTCGCTCGGCGAGGAGCAACTGGCTTGGCTCGCGGAGGATCTCAAAGGCAAAGGAACCTCGACACCGGTCGTCGTCTTCGCCCATATTCCGCTTTGGATCATTTCCGCCGATTGGGGCTGGGGTACGGAAGATTCGGCGCGTGCGCTCGCTCTTCTTACGCGGTTTGGCTCGGTCACCGTGCTCAATGGCCATATCCATCAATTGGTGCAGAAAGTGGAAGGCAATGTTACCTTCCATACCGCGAGGTCTACGGCCTTCCCGCAACCGGCACCTGGAACCGCTTCGGCGCCCGGACCCATGCTCGTGCCCGCCGAAAAACTTCGCAGTTTGCTGGGCATCACAAGCGTCGAAGTGCGGCACGGCAAAGAAGCTCTCGCGATCACCGATACGCCGCTTGCCACCAGTTAACAGGAAGGAAATCCAAAATGGATCGATTTCGCGCCAGGCACCGTGCCCGCGCAATAATTATCGCATTTTTATTCGCCGCCATTCCGGCTTTGCCGGTTCGCGCGGCGGACACGGCGGTGAATATCGATAATTTCACGTTC
>CAYTRB010000200.1:0-5742 GCA_964440215.1 uncultured Methylocapsa sp. | reverse complement strand
ACCCCGAGGCGCTCGATACGCGCGGCCTCATCTTCGAGGCGCTCGGCCGCAAGCAGGAAGCCATTGCCGACTTCCGGCGGGCGCTGGCATTGGCGCCTGATCTGCAAAGCAGCAAGGACGCTTTGAAGCGCCTGGGCGCTTTAGGGACGCCTTGAAGCGCCCGAGTTAAGCGCGTTGAGCGAATGTCGACTCGCGGCCCAAAGCGGTGATCAATCGGGGCTGGTAGCCTTCTCCGGATTAATTTCGCGTGCCTTACGTACCGAGCGATGAAATCAAGATGCAGAGCAGCACTCTTAAGCATAATCAGACAGCCTATCGGCGTTCCCTTGTCTGCTGCAACGGCCTACGTCATGAGCCTAATCATGTTGGCCTGACCCATCCCCGCCGGCGCGGTTATGGATCCAGCCGTTCGCGCCGTTGACTTTCGATCCGAAACGGATGCGCCGGATAGACGCCAAGGATCTTCAGCTCCTTGCAAAAGAACGCCAGTTCCTCCAACGCGCGCGCAAGGGCCGGTTCCTCCGGGTGAGCCTCGACGTCGGCCAGGAATTGGGTCGCCGTGAACTCCCCTTCGACCATGTAGCTTTCGAGCTTGGTCATATTGACGCCATTGGTGGCGAATCCGCCGAGCGCCTTGTAAAGCGCCGCCGGCACATTGCGGACCCGGAATACAAAGCTCGTCACGACATGGCCGTTGGCGGGCTTCGCCCACCGCGGGACTTTTGAAAGAACGACGAAACGGGTCGTGTTGTGCGGTTCGTCCTCGATATCGGCGGCGAGGACGTCGAGATGATAGATATCGGCGGCGAGGCGCGTCGCGATCGCGGCGCGGGCCGGATCTGCCCATTCCGCCACCTCCCGCGCCGACCCGGCGGTATCTCCGGTCACATGCGCGGCAAGGCCATGGGCGCGGATGACCTTGCGGCATTGGCCGAGCGCGTGCACATGGCTATAGACCGATGTCACAGATTTAAGCTTGGCGCCCTTGACGCCGAGCAATTGAAAATGGATCGGCAAAAAATATTCTCCGACGATATAGAGTCCGGAGCCCGGTAAAAGATGATGGATGTCGGCGACCCGTCCAGCGATCGAATTCTCGATCGGAATCATGCCGAGCCCGGCGGTCCCATCGGCGATTGCCGCCAGGGCATCCTCAAACGTTGCGCAGGGCAAGGATTCCCATTCGGGATAGACGTTGCTGCAGGCGATATGGGAATTGGCGCCTGGCTCACCTTGGTAGGCGATTGTATTGCCTGTCATTCAGTCCTCGAACAGAACCAGCCACCGCCAAACCGCCTGCGTCCGGAAGCGGATTGCTTTCCCCGCATTGCGGTTCGCAACATTGGCAAATCTGCGAGAGGCTAGCCTAAGAGCAAATGAACCCGCAATGGGACGCGCAGACATTCCCTAAAGCCGCTTTGCCGGAATATGTTTGCGCGAACGAAAACCAGATCTCAGATTCGCTCGCCGTTACTCGCGAACTAAAGCGACCGGAATGCGACTGGCACCCAAAAGTCGACCAGCATCACCAGGGGAATGGCGATCGCGAAGGAAACGGCCACGCTCGGCCGGAACGATCTCCGGAACAAAGCGGCGAACACGAAGACATTCCAAACAAAGAGCGGAAATAGGATGAAGTTGGCCAGTTCCATAACGTTGGTGTAGGGCAACCCCTCTTCCGAGGTGTCAACAAAGACCAGAGAGACGATCAGGAGAAACCGCAGAAGCACCGTTACAAAAATTACCGCGGCGCCACCCAAAGCCAGCGCGCAAAGCGTCTGCGTGAGCCGCTCCCGATAGCCTGATACGCTCGCGCAAAGGAAGGCGACCGCGGCCAAGACCAGCGCACCTCCGATGCCGCTCGCCGCCGCCCGCGCCACGGAATACTCCATGACTTGGCGCAGGAATAGGGCCACGGCGAAAGCAACGAGGCTGGCCGCCAGCAGATTTTGGGATTTCGGCAACACTTCCGGGCCGAGCTTCCAATTCAAGATGCCAACCATTTTTTGAATGGGGGAAGGAAGGGTCAGCTTCAAGGAAGGGACGGTCAGTTTCATGGTTGTACTCAAAGGTTCAGCTGAAGTTTGTCTGTCGGCGTCCATGCGGCATGTTTAGCCGCAAGGGTTGCTGCGCGAGTTAGGAAGCCTCGCGAGCAGCGACATCCGGTTGTTGCCGCTCTGGCCCATAATAGTGGATTTTCGAAGGTTCGCTTGCGCGGACCTTCGTTCTTTTACAAGAGCAATTTATCCCCGGCTGCACACCGCAGCCAAGTCGAGGCTTCTTACGCCGGTCCCTTTGGGGCAGCGGGAGCGGTCTTAGGCTTCTGGCCGCCGTAACGCCATAGACCGTAAATCGCGGCGAGCCCTGCCGCAGCCAACAAGCCGTAGAGCGCCACGCTTTTACCGAGCGGTTGACCCACCGCAAATGGGAATTGGGAAACAAAGGTTTGGCCGTGTTCGTTTCGCACCGTCACGATGCCGATGAATTTCCCATTTTCCGGGAAGGTGTGTGAGAAGGTCAACGTTCCCGTCGGATACTTCTTCGGCGGCAGATAATTGATGGTAACGGGTTCGAGAACTTCTTTGCTCGCCAGCTCCGCGTCCGTCAAGACCGGGAGGCCATTCATGCGTGTGTGACTTCCATCGTCCCTGATGATGCGGATTTCCGTAAGCATATCACGGAGCTCGGTTTCTTGCATGTCGAGCGCGACAACCGTTAGCCCGGGACTTGGAATATCGTCACAAAACTCACCTCGGGAATTTTGCGGCTGGTATCCGGTGAAGAACATGAGATCCGGCCCAATTCGCAAAACACATCTGTTGTCCACCATGCCCACCCCGCCATGGGCATATGCGGCCGAGGTGAGCAGAAACGTGGCAAGGAACCACGCGGCTAATCCTCGTATGGTCATGTTATGATAAACCTCCCAAAATCAATTCCCCCGCTGGCGCTACTGCTCCAACGGGGGAATTTATGCATTGTTGTACTATCCTTGACAGACTGTCGAAGGAACCGTCTTAGACAGGCAAGAAGGTCGGAATAACCGGTCCGCCGACTTCCATGGGATAGCGTGTTCCGCTCGCCGTAAAGAAGAACAAGACGCCAGCAAACGAGCTATCGACGTCATAGGCCAGACCCGAAAGACGTTCCGTATCCCACCGTGCGTCCTGAACGGTAAGCGAAATCTCCTTGGTTTCGCCGGGCTGAATCGGAGCGTTGTCGCTCAAAGTCAGGCCGCGTTCCGCCAAGAGATAGTCCGGATAGTCCACTTTGGTCGTGTACACATCAGGGTTCAAGAAGCGAAGGCCAGCGGTGTTAAATTCGCCGATCCGCACTGCTTCCTTGCCGTCGTTGGTGATCTTGAAATTGGCCACCAACTCACGGCCAGGCACCTTATAGGATCCGCCCAGATATGTGATTTTGAGCGGCCCATCGTTTACTTCACCAGCAAGCGCCGGAATGTTCCGGAAATCACCTGCCTGCAACGGAATTGTATTCGGATAGCTGCTCACCGTGATCGCATAGAAGATGATGACGGTACCCAGAACCGCGGCAAGGGAGATGGCCCCGACCAAACGATCCTGAGGTGTAACAACCTCTTCTCCCTTTCCGGAAGCAACCCACGCAAACCGGCCGATCAAGCCGCGCTTGCTGAACCAATAGGCGATCCACACGGCACCCGCGACATACCACAGGAGATGCCACAGGTAGATATTGCCGAGCTTATAGGTCTCGATATCGACGGTGGTCCCGTTCAACAATTTCACCGGATCGGTGAAGTCGTTGAAATTGCCCTTGATGTCGACATATTGGCCTGGTCCGGGGATCGGGCCGCCGGTCTCGACGCTCAATTGGACATGGGTATGCCAGTGTCCGGGACGCCGGGCTCTGAGGACTACCCTGAACTCATAGGTCTTACCCACCTCGAGTTGCAAGGCGCGCGGAGCGAACTGTCCGCCGACGAAAACCGCTTCGCGGTTCGCGACAGCGCCTGGCTGCCCGGTATTCACGAAGGCGCGATCCGGAATATGAACCGCCGCCGGCCAAGCATTCATGATGTGCAGCTTGCCGGTGATTTCATATTCTTCGTTGACGCTAACGCTCGTCTTCGACCATTTCAGGTCATACCAGTTCAGAGTCCGCATCCGGAGGAACGCCGCTTGCGATTTCTCGCCATGGGCGTCAGCGGGACCGGTGGCTGCCATCGTCACGGCGAGTCCAGCGGCCAAACCAAGGGCCCAGAGCCTCCCCGCTTGGCGCTTGGCATGGCGCGCCAGAGAACTTAACATTGTTGTTTTCATTGTGAACTCCCCACACGGCAAAGCCGTGCCTATTGCTACTAATCGCTAAAATTCGACCACAAGCCCCCTGCGGGACTGTGCGGCCGCGGGTCAGATGGTCTCCATGTATTTCACGGTCGAGAACATCTTGCCGACGTTCCACCAGACGAAATACACGATGATCGAAACGAACCCGGCGAAGAATGACGCCACACCCACGACGTCCTTACCGAAGGTACGCATCGTGCCGCGTTCGATAATTCTGATGTATTCCGGCATCGAGGTACGAACGTAGTGGAAGCCGATGATGTCGGCCAAGCTCATGAGCGTGCCATATTGCTCACTGGCTTGATGATAGGGAGCCAAGATCACCCAATTGTTCGGGTAGAGGAGCAGCGAGAAGCCCATCGAACCGACGATCGCGGTAATGATCCAACTCTTGCTGAGCAGCAACACGATGTCGAGGTACAGGGCCATTGGAATAAGCGAGGTCGGCCAGCAAAGGGTGATCGGGAAGAAGGTCCAGCCCCAGAAGCTGACGTAACGGTCGATCCATTCGCCGGTTAGTAGAGCAAGACAAAGGAAAGTCGCGCCAAACGGCAACCGGAAATGCACCCAGAAGAAATATTGGGCGGCAGCCGGGAAAGTGACAAGCATGATGGGCAGCACGGTTGGCCAGAAGCGCCGGTCTTTCCAGTCAACCCAGAAGTCCCAGTCACCCATGGTCAACATGGCGTGGACGTGATAGCCGCCGATCATGATCAGAAACAGGGCGATTATCAGCAGAAGGTCGGCGGTCTTGACGGCGGTGGCGGCCTCGGCGCGGGAAGTGAACGGAGAGCCAGACACTGCTCCCGCCAATGCGCCTATGTTGGGAGCCGCGACCGGCGGGTTCGATCCGGCGCCGCCTTCGATGCCCGGCGATGCCGGGATCGATTCGGTCACCGGGCACGCCCCGGTCTTAATTGATTTATCTCGTAGCATACTATCCTCCCAGTTACTCCTTCCGGAGCCAATCGCCGGATAAACGGAGTAAATTTCAGTTGGCATATAATATTATTGCCAGCCCTGGCTCGGCCGCCCCTCGGATAAAGCTCAAATCCGGGAGAGCGGCCGGCCTAGCGGGCTGAACGCAGCGCGGTCAGACCCAGGGGTCCTCAACACGAGCGCTTAGTTTATTCAGCCGGTTCGAGACCGACCACGTCCTCATAGCCCTTGGCAAGCTCGACGACGCGACCGAGGATCTGCAGTGCAACGCCGAAGACCGCCAGCGAGAACCAGCCGAAGAACACGAACATCCAGTGCAGCGGAGCAACAAACAGTTCCTCCATGAACCAGAAGGTGTGACCCCATTCATTGAGCCCGACGTTCGGGAAGATCATGAACGGGCCAACGAACAGAAGAACGTAGGCAATCGACCAGCCCTTGAGAGCAAAGGTCGGAAGCCGGGTGCGGGCATACA
>CAYTRB010000199.1:0-5837 GCA_964440215.1 uncultured Methylocapsa sp. | reverse complement strand
CGCCGGAAGTTACAGCCGATATGCTCTAATAGCTCCGCCAGCCGGAACGCTACAAAACTGACGCCCTGGCCAAGCAAATTTTGACAGTGGTAGAGGTGGAGATATACTGAGAGCGGCCAAAATGGCCGCAAAGTAGGCCAGACGACGATCAACATACGATACCGCCGTAACAACTCGCCAACCTAAGTTTCGAGCTGCGCATGCCGATCTAAATGGGTGCGTTTGGCGGCTCTTCCTTGATCCGCCTCCTGCAAATCCCAAACATTGCAAGGGGTCTCCAAGCCTGGCTATCTTTAGAATTGCTTCCCGGCGACGTGCACAATCCCGATGTATGTGATAATGAGTTGAAATAGATTGTGTCGCGCCATCGCGGCAAGGCTTCGCCACCCATTTAATAGCCATGCGGACTTCACTAACCCAGAGGTCAAGGAGTTTCTGGAAGATGAGGCAATCGAATACGCCATCCCGCTGCTGGCAGATGGCATACCGCAGGAGAGGATCGGCCATCTATTTGGATGGCTGGGCGAATGGAAGCGATATTGTTTTCAGGGCGACGCCTATTGGATCGCCGCATACCATCGGTCTGCCGAAGCGGTTGATGGCGGCGCGGGCGAACTGCCCGGCCCCACTCGATGGCAATACCGGAATGGACCGGTTGACGGCCATGCATCGAGCAAGATTTACTCGAAACGCAAGGACAGCAAGCAATTTAATTGTGTGTCCGCCGTTCCAATATACGCGCGAATAGGCAACACATGATTACTGAGACTTTCGAGTCCGATGAATCCGACAAGCTCCAAGTGCCTCTCATCGTTGATCTTGACGGTACTATGATAAAGTCCGACCTGCTCATCGAAGCCTTTTTCAAGCGTGCACGCCGCGATCCTTTTATCATCTTTCCTCTTTTTTTCGCTTTACGCCGAGGTAAGGCTTATTTCAAGGCGGTGGTGGCGGAGGGTGTTGATCTTGATCCAGCGTCCTTGCCCTATGACGAGGCAGTTCTCAGCCTCATCCGCGAGGCAGTTAAGGCTAGCCGCCAAGTCTATATCGCGTCTGCCAGCAACGCCCGTTTCGTGTCCGCTATCGCGGACCATTTTGGGTTTTTCGCCGGCTGGTTTGGCTCCGACGACTCTACAAATCTCTCGGGGCGGAACAAGGCGCGCATTCTTGTCGAGAAGTTCGGCGAAGGAGGCTTCGACTATATTGGGAATGATCAGGCCGATGTCCATGTGTGGGCGGCAGCCTCGAAACGGATCGGCGTCCGGACCTCATCGAGCTTGGACAAGGAGCTCGCGGCGATGGGGGTTGAAGTCATCGATTCTCCTAAACCGACCTTGGCAACGTGGCTGAGGCTCTTTCGAGTTCATCAATACGCGAAAAATGCGCTGGTCTTCTTGCCTATATTCACTGCGCATAAATTCGACCTCGGATCATTTCTCGACTCTTTCCTGGCCACAGTTGCGTTTTCTCTCTGCGCGTCAAGCGTGTATATCCTTAACGACATCATCGATTTATCCTCCGACCGCAGACACCCGACCAAGAAGAACCGCCCGCTGGCCGCGGGGACGATTCCCATTTTGCATGCTGTTATAGCGGCGCCAATCTTGTTTTTTAGTGCAACCGCACTGGCTGCTTGGGTGTCGTTGCCCTTTCTCGGTGTTCTTGTGTTTTATTTTGCTTTGACGAACGCCTATAGCTTTTGGCTTAAGACAAAGATGCTGATAGATGTTGTAGTTTTAGCGTCGTTGTACACCCTACGCGTGATCGGCGGGGCCGTGGCAATCAATGTGATGGTATCGGAATGGCTTCTCGCCTTTTCGATGTTCATTTTCGCCTCACTCGCCTTGGTCAAACGATATGTCGAACTTGCGACGCGCCTCGATCGGGAATTGCCTGATCCGGAAAATCGCAATTATAAACAGAGCGACATGCAAATCGTCGCCGCGCTGTCGGGTGCCGCAGGCTTCAACGCAGTCACAGTCTTCGCCCTTTATATATCCTCCGATACTGTGCATGCGCTCTACCGCCGGCCCCAGCTTCTTTGGCTCATCTGTCCGATTCTCATGTATTGGATTAGCCGCATGCTGCTGATGGCACACCGCCGTATCGTCCACGACGATCCAATAGTTTTCGCTTTAAAGGATCGCGTCAGTATTATCGCGGGCGCCTGCATCGCAGCCGTTATGCTCGCCGCTGTTTGATTTTCAAGCTTTCGATGAGCGTTAAATCCTCAAGACAAGTTGATGGAGACAGCGCGCTCACTGTTTCGGTGCGCTACGTCTCGTTTGCGATCATCGCCGGTGTCATGAACCTGCTGACCCAAGCGATTGTCTTCGGCCTCACCCCCGTTCAACCGTTAGCCATCTCGATATTGGCCGGTACGGCGGTCGGTTTTGTCGTCAAATACCTCTTCGACAAACACTGGATCTTTTTTGACAATTATGACAACATCTCTCGTGAATTCTATAAGATCTTTCTCTATGCTTCGTTCAGCGTAGCGATGACTCTTGTTTTTTGGGGTTTTGAAATCGCCTTCCTGGCAATCGGAGGCACCAATTTCGCCAAATATCTCGGCGCGGTCATTGGTCTAGCGATCGGCAATTTCGCCAAATATTTCCTTGATCGGCGTTTCACTTTCAAGCAGAAGGCCCAATCATGAAAGTGACCGGTTGGGGCCGTTTCCCGTCTTTCGAGGCGACGGTTTTGGAGCCGATCTCTCCGAGGGATGTGATGCGTCTGCAACCGGGACTGTCCGGTTTCATCCCGCGCGGCAATGGACGCGCCTATGGCGACGCGGCGATCGGCATGACAACCTGTCTCTCCCTGCGTCGGCTCGATCGCTTTTGCAGTTGGGACGAGGACAGCGGACGGTTAACCGTCGAATCCGGGG
The DNA here is from genome assembly GCA_964440215.1 of uncultured Methylocapsa sp. Classification (GTDB taxonomy): domain Bacteria; phylum Pseudomonadota; class Alphaproteobacteria; order Rhizobiales; family Beijerinckiaceae; genus Methylocapsa. The sequence goes on along the minus strand of CAYTRB010000199.1, from coordinate 2,947 downwards.
TTCTGCTCGCCGATATCATATCGGAATTTCTGCCACGCGGGTTTTTCCCGCCTGTCGTGCCCGGAACGAAGCTCGTTACTGTGGGCGGTATGATCGCGGCGGATATCCACGGCAAGAATCAGCATGGCGCCGGCAGTTTTGGCAATCATATCGAATCCTTGTTGCTTGCGCTGCCAGACGGTAAAATTGTGACCTGTTCGCCCGTGGACAATGCCGACCTCTTCGAAGCGACGATTGGCGGCATGGGTCTTACTGGAACGATTTTGCAATCAACCTTCCATCTTTCGCGCGTCGCGACCGGATGGATCAAGCAAAACACGATGGTCGCTGCTGATCTCGCGGCGGCTCTTACCATTTTGTCGCAACACGACGATGTGCCTTATTCGGCTGCCTGGATCGATTGTCTGGCGAAAGGCCCTGCACTTGGCCGTTCGTTGATTTATCTTGGCGAACATGCCTCCAAGGCCGATGTCGACGCCCTCATGCCCGGCGCGGCGCGCACGCCGCCGCGACGAGCGCAACGCATTTCAGTGCCAGTCGATTTGCCTCATTTCACGCTCAACCGCTGGAGCGTCGCCGCTTTCAACGAAATCTATTTCCGCAAAGGCGTGGCGGCCGCAGGAAAGACCTTCCTAAGCGACACCGATCCCTTTTTCTTCCCCCTGGACAGCGTTCTTGATTGGAACAAGATCTATGGCCGGCCCGGCTTCTTGCAGCATCAAAGCGTAGTGCCTGCCGAACATGCGCATGATGTCATCGGCGAAATTCTCGCGCGGATCGGTAAGCGCGGCAACGCATCCTTTCTTGCCGTCCTCAAGAGATTCGGAGCGTCCTCGATGGGGTTACTGTCGTTCCCATGTCCTGGATTTACGCTAGCGCTCGACATTTCGATCGATCGGGGCGTTTTCGACTTTCTTGATGGCCTCGATCGTCTCGTCGTGGCGGCTGGCGGCCGGATCTATCTTGCCAAGGACGCTCGGCAATCGCGCGCAACATTCGAATCGAGTTATCCAAATCTTCAACGCTTCCGGGAGATCCGGCGACAGAGCGGAACACAAGATCGTATCGCATCGCGGTTGTCGCATCGGCTCGGACTATAAGGAGCAGCTAAGAGCATGGTCAAAGGTGAATCGCTCCTCGTCCTCGGAGGTACTTCAGACATCGGCCGCGCGAGCGCGCTGCGCTTCGCTAAGGAAGGCGTGCAGATTCTGCTTGCCGGACGCGATCTCGGAGCGCTGCAGCGAGACGGACAAGACATTGGGGCGCGAACCGGCGCGAAGGTATCGCTGCACCAGCTCGATATTCTCGACACCGAAGGGCTTGAGGCTTTCGTCCGAGATCTGCCAGTGCTGCCAGACACGATTCTCTGCGTCATCGGCCTTCTCGGCGAACAGCCACGTGCAGAAATCGAGACTGCACATGCGATAAGCATCATTCGGTCGAATTTTGAAGGCCCCACTCTCCTTCTTAGCCTGTTCGCCGAACGCTTCTTAGCCCGCGGTACGGGTACAATCGTCGCCGTGAGCTCCGTCGCCGGCGAGCGAGGGCGGGCGTCGAATTATTTCTATGGCGCCAGCAAAGCCGGGCTAACGGCATTTATCTCCGGCTTGAGAAACCGGCTCGGCAAGACAAAAGTCCGGGTCATCACGGTCAAGCCAGGCTTCGTACGCACGCGTATGACTAAAGACATGAATCTACCTGGCCTCCTCACCGCAGAGCCGGAACAAGTGGCCCAAGCAATTTTCAATGCGGTCACCGTTCGGTTCCGAGATGTCATTTACGTCAAACCGATTTGGAAGGTCATCATGATCATTATCAAGCTGATCCCCGAACCGGTCTTCAAGAAGCTGAGGATCTGACTAGACCCACTATAGGTTTGAAAAACCGCGCCTATGAAATCGCAACATCAGGCCTCGTTCGCGCGCGTTTCAACGAGGGATCGGCGGCGATCGCCTCGTTAATGAGTTCCGCCGTAGCCGTTTCGATCCGGTTTTCCAAAAGCTGCTGAAAACTCTGCTTGTCGAGGCCTGGTGGAATGGGCTCGAGGAAGGCGATCGTGACCCTGCCGGGATTTATCAAAAGCCTGCGGCGCGGCCAGTAGAGGCCGGTGTTCAACGCGACCGGCACACAGAGCGCTCCCGTATCGGCATAGAGATGCGCAACCCCTGACTTATATTCTGGCGGCGCACCGACAGGCTTGCGCGTGCCTTCGGGAAAAATAATGATCTGGCGGCCCTGCTCCATCGCCTCACGCACTTGCCGGGTGAGATCAGGCAAAGCCTGTCCGCGCTTGGCGCGGTCGATGGCGACTTGCCCGGCGCCCTTGAGATACCAGCCGAAAATAGGGATCGCCGTCAGCTCGCGTTTGAGAATGTAGGAAAAATCCGCGCCCTTTGTGGTGAGCGCCATAGTCTCGAGCGTGGACTGATGCTTTGCCGCTATAATACACGCGCCGCTCGGCAGATTTTCGAGGCCGCGCCACACAAGCTTGGTGCCGCAAATTGTTTCAAGCAGCCAGACCGCCGTGCCGGTCCAGAACTTCGCGTAAGCTTGCACCCTATGCCGGTCTAGCAAAAGAACAGGCAGGCCGACAATCGCGAGCACGGTTGTGAGTAGATAAAACGCCACTTGGAAGAGGAGCGAGCGAAACAAAATCATGCGTGGTTGATCGCGGGGGTTTGGGGCAAGGCGACAAGCCCTTGCGGACCGGGCTTTATGTTGCGCCTGCTTCTACAGGGCGGGATCGAAGAGGTAAAGCCGGGCGATAAATCTTCTCCCTAAGACCGAAATCTGCTTGTGCTGTCGGCAGCGGGGGGGCGGACATGGCAGATCAGTTGTCTTGGAGCGGAGTAGTGGGCGTATTACTAGTACGTGTTACCACAAAAGAAAGGATAAGGGCTCCATCAAGGCGGGATGGAACTGACTGATTAGCACTACGCGCTGCTGT
>CAYTRB010000198.1:0-5854 GCA_964440215.1 uncultured Methylocapsa sp. | reverse complement strand
GGGGGAGGCCGGTACGATGGCCTCGTCGGCCGTTTTCGCGGCGAGAATGTCCCGGCGACCGGCTTCTCTATTGGGGTCTCCCGGCTCTATTCCGCGCTTAAAGCGATCAATTCCCCAATCGTTGCCTCGCATTCGCAGCGTGGACCGGTCGTCGTCCTCGTCCTCGACAAGGATCAGCTCGCCCGCTACCAGAATTTTGTCACAAAACTTCGCGCGGAAAATATCCCCGCCGAACTCTACCTCGGGTCATCCGGCATGAACGCGCAGCTCAAATACGCCGACAAGCGCGGCTCGATCTGCGCCGTCATCCAGGGCTCGAACGAGCGCGATCAGCTGCCGCCGCAAGTGACGATCCGCGATCTTAAGCTCGGCGCCGAACTCGCCGCCTCCACCAAGGACCGCGCCGATTATCTCGAACTCCGCGCCAAGGCGCAGTTCAGCGTCCCCGAGGATCAGCTTGTGCACGCTGTCAGGGAAGTCCTGGCCCGCCACGCCTAGGGGCTTCGCGCCGTAGCAAGCCTCCTATTTCACCAAAACCAGTCGCGCCGCACGCCTCGTCTTGCTAAGAGGGGCGGCATTTCCTGAGTTTTCCGGGGAAACCCCTTGTCTTTCACCGACCCGCGCGCCGAACGCATTATCGTCCATCTGACCGGGGCCGGATATGCGCGCATTGAGCCGCCCATTCTGCAGCCGGCCTCGATCTTCTTCGATTCCGGCGAGGAGCTGCGCGCCCAGCTCTATCTCACGAGCGATCTTTCCGGCGCCGACTATTGCCTGCGGCCGGAATATACGATCCCGGTTCTATCCGCCTATCTCGCGGGCGCCGCCGCCGGAGCCCGAGCCGCCTTCTGCTATTGCGGGCCGGTTTTCCGCTTTCGCCCCGGAGAAGACAGCGAATTCACCCAGGCGGGCATCGAGAATTTCGGCCGCCCGGATCTTGAGACGGCGGATGCGGAAATCCTCGCTCTCGCGCTCGACGCCGCCGCCGCCGCGATGCCAAATTCCGGGTCCACCTCGCCCTTATCCGTGCGGATCGGCGATGCCGGGCTTTTTTCCAGGCTTCTTGAAGCGCTGGATCTTCCGCCGCAATGGCGCCGCCGCATTGCACGCGGCCATAGTCAAGGCAAATCCCTCGACGCGATTACGAGTTTAGGCTTGAACGGCACCGATCATTCGGGTGTCCTCGGCGTCCTCGAAGGGACCGATAAGCAGGGTGCGCGGGCCCTGGTCGAGGACCTTTTGTCGATCGCGGGCATCGCCCCGGCCGGCGGCCGCACCCCAGGAGAGATCGCTGATCGTTTCCTCGAACAAGCGGCACTCAAGTCGGGCTCCGGATTGCCGCCCGAGAAGCGCGCCGTCATCGAACAATTTTTGAGCGTCGAGGGCAACCCTCACGACGCTTCCGCGCGGCTGCGCGCGCTCGCTCGCGATGCGAAACTTGATCTTTCCGCCATTCTCGACAGTTTCGATACGAGGCTCGGGCTAATCGCGGGGCAGGGGCTTGATGCCGCCAAACTCCATTTCAGCGCGAGATTCACCCGTAATCTCGACTATTATAAGGGCTTTGTTTTCGAGGCCTATGAGAAAGGCCGTGGGGGAGAGCCCGCCGTAGGCGGCGGCCGCTACGATGGGCTCCCGCAAGCGCTCGGCGCGAAGACGCCGATACCCGCCATTGGCGCGGCGATCTGGACCGGCCGCTTGAGCCGGAACGGAGACGGGCTATGAGGTTGCGCGGCCAAGCCTCTCCTCTCGTGCTCGCCATTCCCTCGAAAGGGCGGCTGCAGGAAAACGCCGCGGCGTTTTTCGCGCGTGCCGGACTCGACATTGCGAAGGGCGGCGGCGCTCGGGATTATCGCGGGACCCTGGCCGGCCTGGAGAATGTCGAAATCGCGTTTCTTTCCGCCGCCGATATTGTCACGCAATTGGCGGCAGGCCATGTGCATCTCGGCGTCACCGGCGAGGATCTCATTCGCGAAACCATCGCCGACGCGGAAACGAGGGTCGAACTCCTAGCGCCGCTCGGCTTTGGCCATGCGCATGTGGTGGTGGCCGTGCCCCGCGCCTGGATCGATGTGAAAACCATGGCGGATCTCGAGGATGTGGCGGCTGCCTACCGGGCGCGGCGCGGCGAGCGGATGCGGGTTGCCACCAAATATGTGCATCTGACCCGGCGTTTTTTCGCCGAGCGGCATGTCGCCGATTACCGTATCGTGGAAAGTCTCGGCGCGACCGAAGGCGCACCGGTGGCGGGCAAGGCCGAGCTTGTCGTTGATATTACGACGACGGGCGCGACGCTGGCCGCCAATGCGCTGAAAATTCTCGACGATGGCTCGATTTTGCGCTCGCAGGCCAATCTCGTAGCCTCGCTGCGGGCGGATTGGAGCCGGGAGCAACGCGAATTGGCCCGTGTCATTCTTTCGCGCATCGCGGCGGAGGAGGAGGCGCGCACCACGCGCGAAGTCACGGCCCTGCTTTCGCGGTTCGCGGAGTCTTTAGCGGCGGAGGCGAAGGCGGCATTTTCCGCCCGGCTGCGGTTTCAGTCCGCCGATGGGCGCCTAACCCTGAATTGCCCGAGGGAAAAAGCCGCTCCGCTGGCCGATTGGCTGATCGCGCAGGGCGCTGCCCATGTCTGTGTCGCGGCGCAGGACTATGTCTTTTCGGCCGAAAATCCACTTTATGAGAGGCTGATCGCACAGCTGCCCAAACTTTAAGACCGGCCCCGCATTTGAGTGTTAGCCCCAGAGAAGTCTATCTTGCGAAGCCGCCCCTACAGCCCATTGCAACTCAGAATCTTAAAGGAAAATATTAGAATTAATGCTTTAATTATATCATATAAGTATTTGAATATATTTTACATTTTTATATGAGTCAATCTTGTACATGAAGAGGTTCGGCGGGCCTGCGCCACCCGCCTGGATCGCTTAGGCGATGGAGGCGATGCGCCGCCGCATGGGCGAAGCGCATGAGCACGGCGCGGCGCGTGGCCGGGGCCACCCGGTGTTCCGGCGCTTGCCGCAAAATATCAGCCGCATAGGCATCGGCCAGAATGAGCCCGGCGTCCTCGGGCATGATGTCGACGGGCACGCTCTCGGGTATGGCGAAATAGAATTTGTCGCAATGGGCGCGATATTCGCGCCATTTTGTATCCGCGCGAAAATCGGCGACAGAGGATTTGATCTCGACGATGATAATCGTGGCGTCCATGGAGAGCGCGACGATATCGGCGCGGCGGCCCGTGAGCAGCGGCAATTCGGTGATGGTCGAATAGTCAAGGCGCCGCAACAGCCGCCTGGTGCCGCGCGCGACGGCAAGCGCCGTCTCCGACTGGCGGCCATCTTGTGCCGCGAGAGGTTTGAGCAATGTTGCCATTTCGATCTAAGCCGTAAGAGAAAAGTGAGGCATTCGTCATAAAACGCCGTGGAGCTGGCACCAAGCTGACATGCCGCCTCAGTGAATTATGACCAGCTTTGGTTCGATGGGCGAGGGCGTATCGTATCCTTCGAGTCGCGTCCCCAGGTAAACCCCGGGAATCGCCATCTCCTCAGGAAGAGGGGCGAGGAGTTCGAAGCAGACCCTAAAGCCGAATCCATTGTTCAAGAACCGAAACGACCGCGCTGGTGAGGCGGTTCAGATCCTCCTCGCTTATGGTAAAGGCGGGTGTCAGATAGACGATATTGCGGAAGGGCCGCACGAAAACGCCGGCATCGATGAAACGGTGTTTTAAAGTACTCAGATCGTCGATGCGATCGAGTTCGACTACACCGATGGCGCCTTTCACCCGTACGTCGCGGACAAACGGCAAGGTTCGGGCCGGTTCGAGGCCCCGGATAAGCGCTGCTTCGATCGCTGCGACTTGGCGAAGGCGCGGCTCGGCTGCGAAGAGATCGAGTGAGGCATTGGCGGCGGCGCAGGCAAGCGGATTGGCCATGAAAGTCGGGCCATGCATCAGCGCGTGGTTTGGCTCGTCCGACAGAAAAGCCTCGAACACTTTGTTCGTCGCGATCGTCGCGCCAAGCCCCATCGTCCCGCCGGTCAAGGCTTTTGAGAGCGTGATAATATCCGGGGTAACACCTGCCGCCTCGCAGGCGAACAGGCTGCCGGTACGGCCAAAACCGGTGAAAACTTCATCAAAGATCAGCAACAGCCCGTGCCGGTCGGCGGAGGCCCGCAAATGCCTCAGCACTGGCGCATCGTGAAACAGCATACCGCCCGCGCCTTGCACCAAAGGCTCGACAAGGATGCCGGCGAGGTCTTGCGCGTAACGCTCAAGCAAGGCATCGAAAGCCTGCCCGGAAACGGGATCGACGGGAAGATCCGTGATGAGTTGTTGCGGTAAGACATTGGCGAAGAGGCCGTGCATCCCCTCCTCGGGATCGCAAACCGACATGGCCGCGAATGTATCGCCGTGATAGCCGCCCTTGAAGGCAACGAATCGGCTACGCTCGGTAATGCCTTTATTAAGCCAAAACTGCACCGCCATCTTCATCGCGACTTCGACCGCAACCGAACCGCTGTCGCAGAAAAAAACGCGACTCAGTCCATCCGGGAGGCAGGCCACGAGCCGCCGTGCCAGATCGAGCGCCGGCTCATGCACCAGCCCGCCGAACATGACATGCGGCATGAGCGCGAGCTGCTTTTCGATTGCCGCACGAATATGGGGGTGGTTATAGCCGTGGCAGGCTGTCCACCAGCTGGCGATCCCATCGATGAGCTCTCGGCCATCGGCGAGGGTGATGCGGCTACCTTGCGTGCGTACAACGGGAAGCGGATCCACTGCCGTTTTCATCTGCGTGTAAGGCAGCCAAATATGCCCTATGCCGCGGGTAAACCAATCGGGTGGTGCGCTCTTCACCGCATTCGCCTCCGGCCGATCCTGGCGCAACCGCTCGCGCCGATGGGTCCGCCCGGTTCTTTCATCTTTCTTCGAATGAGAAAACCCACAGGTTTGGCAGCCGCTCCATCGCGCTGCGAAGACCTCTGCCAAAGAAATGTTGGATTGTGTGACGGGAGCGGAGGTCGAGGGGCAGGGGAAGAACGAGCGCGGCCGCCGGATTTCGGCGTAGGGATGGTGTGGCGCGCCACCGCGCCACACCGGATCTAAGAGGCTTGATTAGCCGAAGTGCAAGCCCCCAAGTGTATAGAGACCGGTTACAACGACGACAAATCCAGCAATAACAGCGATCATTCCCGTCCGCCCATAGAGGCGCCCGGTAAAAAATGCGGCCGCGCTGAAGATAATGATCATCGCGGTTAGAATCACAAGGCTAGGACCGCTCCCTTCAATTGTGTCAATTGAGCTGCCCATTGTGGGATTAACAATAGCCATCGTGCGTCTCCCTATCATTCTATAATGTAAGCCCGGTAGGATCCGGCCGGCGGCGCCGTCGCTCCCCGCCCTACGAAGGGATGACGGCCTGCCACCCGGCCTACCGAGCGGCTTGCATAATGTGCGGCTGCTAAGGGCAAGGATTTGATCTGGCGCAAATTGTCGAAGGGTGCGACACCGTGACTCAATTTCAGCGGCACGTTTAATCAGCCTTGGCGGCGCCGCCAAAGGGCTATCCAAATCCATGCCATTCGCTTATGTTGCCCGCGATTTCATTGACATGGGGCACGGTCATGGCTGCGCACGGCATTCCGCATTTTCACAACCAGCCAGGCGTTCCGCTCGTGCGGGTCGGCGCCAAGGAATTCATGTGCGTCGGTGCTTTGCCGCCATTCGACCATCCGCATATTTTCATCGACATGGGCGCCGACCAAGACGCGATCTGCCCTTATTGCTCGACCCATTTTGTTTTAGACGAGACACTGCACGGAGGCTGCGAACCCGCCGAATGTGTTTTCGAGCCTAGTG
>CAYTRB010000197.1:0-5877 GCA_964440215.1 uncultured Methylocapsa sp. | reverse complement strand
AGAATTACATCGCCCAGCAGAACGCGGCGGTTAATCTGGATACGCAGGGGTGGATGAGCAACGTTGCGAAAGGCGGCGGGAACGCCGTAGCGTTTGAAAATTTAACCGCGTTTAATCAATTGCAAGCATCAATCAGTGTTGGCCACAACGATGTCACGGCAGCAACACTATTGCAACAAGAAGGGAAAACGCTGCAAAGTGAAGGGCAATCTCAATATGTTGCCGATCTCGTCAATATGGAAAATGTTCTCGGGACTTCTAATAATCTATTCACAATGGGCAACAACGCCATTACAAACACTATTGGCGGCAATACGCTGGCAACCACGGCAACCCTTAATGCAGCAGTCCAGAATGTTGTTGGTGGGGCAAAAACAGCGACGCCGGCACAAGCCCAATATGCATTGCAAGCGCAGGGTTGGGCGGGACCGGGAACGCCGATTGTTAACCCTTACAACCCGAGAACGCAATATACACAATGGGTTAATTTTGATGCAGCAGCCCGGGAGTACGAAGCATCGACAAACACACAACAGAATCCTCAAAATGCTCAGGACAATCCTAATTACCAAAACTATTTACAATATATAGCACCTTCAGGGTCGCCATCTGCCCCGCTATCAAAAGCGTCCCAAGAATATGCGAACCTCAAAGCGCAAGGGGGGATCAACAACCAAGGGCAAATATCAAATCCATATAAACCGGGGTCTACCGATTGGTATAATTTTGAGATTGCGGCGCGACAATATGAAGCATCGATCAATACCCAAACAACCCCACAAAGCACCGAGTCCAATCCAAACTATACCGGTTATATCCAATTTACCATCCCATCGATTGATACGGCAAGCGCAAATACCCAAAAATTAACCGGGTTACAAAAAGGCTCGTTTATTATAAACTACTCAGACGTTATAAATGGGTTAATCCCGCAAGATCTCCCGGCAACAATTTCTAACCCGAAATCCGGGCAACTTTCCGAAATCCTTCCGGATGTGTATGTCTCATTCGGTAACTTTGTGCAAGAACAGATCCCAAACGTCAGAGTGGGATTGGGTGCAACCGGATATGGTGTTTATCAACAGCTTCCCGGGCCGGGCAACGTGTGGGAACTCATTTCAATGGGGGGTCAGAACTCTTTACAGTCTGGAACATTTTCATTGATTGCCGAAACACCGGCGGTTGTTAACCAATTTGATCCATTTACTTATGTTACCCCATCTTACGAAGCAATCCCCGCATACCAGAATAACCCCAATGTCCAGCAATTACTTACCGCAATACAGGGGGCACGGCAGCCCGGTGGGGCTACACCACCATACAGTCGTCTGGGGTCGGAAGCATATGGGGGGATAGTCCAACCGCTCGATGCACGTACTCTCGGTTCAGCCAAATATGGTATGCAAGCACCGTGGAACTTTGCCTCATATTCTCAACCGGGGGCAGTCAATCTACCCAAATCATTAGCAATGATGAACGCACCTTTCACTATAATTGGGGAAGAACCCGCATTGTTTGGGTTAAACCCGCAAGGAAATATAACTGGAGCAATGCCAATAAACACAAACTTCCAAGCGATATTTAATCCGGTTGCATTGGTGTCCCCTCAGGTAGATCCAACAATAGCCTCGTATGCTAATGCATTAATCCAATACAACCAGAACTTATACTCCTCGGGTCTTATGAATATCCAACCGGGCGAAAGTCAGATTTTCCCAGTAATTTATGGCCCGAAAAACAACTACAGTCAGTACCAATATACAAATGTTAAAGTAGTTGGGGAGCCTTCCGGGGGGATCACCGGGTATACACAAGATCCGGCAGGAAACTGGAATCTGATTGTATTTAGTGCAGGAAGAAATGCTTTACAATCGGGCATGTTCTCTTATGCAGCAGAAACTACCGATGTATTTAACCCGGTGACGGGTCAACCGATTGCAACCCCAATTATATCCGCCCCAACATTGGCTTTAAACCCGGTGTCAGGTAAACAAATCGAAACATACCTCTCACAAGTTGGCGGGACAATCCCCCTATCGCGGCTCGGCTCAGAGCCATATGGGGGGGTAGTTGCCCCGCTCAATTTAACCAACCCAATCCCTTACGGTTCATATAATTATTCAGATATGACGGCTCGTGCCCCCTGGAACTTAGCCGGATATATTAACCCGGGGAATGTGAACTTAAGCAAGTCTGAGCTGATAACCGTAGAAGCCCCGATTACCGCCCCATCAAATGCAGGCGCGATCTCTATGGCAGGGGCAAACGGCGCAGTAGTTCCGTGGAACCTTAACATCCAACCAATACAAATCGGACGATACGACCAAGCATCATACTCATTGGCAGCGCAAAAAGCAACGCAAGGTTCTCAGCCACCCATCTCTTTAACAACAATCCCCCGGGCAGGAAGTTCAATTGCAACAACTTTAACCTCTCCGTTCGATATATGGGTAAGTAGTTTCCCTTCGATGTTCCCCGGCAGCCCCAACATGCCTTGGATCTCAAATGAGGTTATCCAAGCACACGACTATTTATTCGGGCCGGGGACCGAAACCGTAACAACATATGGTGTGGCAAATACCACCAAGGGAATTCCGATCAAAACAATATCTTTATTTGGGAACCAACAAGTAACTACAATAGAAACTCCAGAAACAACCTCAATTCCCACGATTACAACAACAGTAAACCAACCAAGCGGGTTGTCCGCAGATCTCAATGGGGCGATAGGGAACGCGATGGGGGTTGTGAACCTCAACCTTGTATTGGGTGACGTTATTGGGGGTTATATAGGCAGATCGGCCCAGCAATCTTTACCAAAAGTTAACATTCAACAAATATCCAACATTGTTTCAGTACCATTTAAAATCGCAGAGGGGATAGGGAAACAGGCAGCAGCTGGCGCACTTAATTGGGGGTACAATACCATTGGGCAGTATATTAACCCCAACGCCCCGCAAATAGTGGCGGCGGCGCAACCAATCGTTACCAATCCGGCAGTGCAGGCAAATCTCAAAGCACCGGTATATCAAAACCCCCCACAGGAAACAATAACACTAAATAACCTATATAACAAGTTTGGTGTTAATGCGCTACCAGAACTTTATACATTTATCTCCGGTAATCAACAACAGTTGGGGGGCGGGACAGTACAAGAAGCAAAAGTAATTTCCGGACTTCAAACATCTACCTCAAACATATTTGGGAATGCACTTTCTTTCGGAGAGAACTTTGTAAATGTTGTCACTCAACCAAAATATCGGGGGGTTGTAACACTCCCGTTATATGGGGAGGTGGGGGAAGTCGGAGCGGGAAGCGACATTGCAGAGAACATAGCAGCAACAGCCCAAAAATATATCCCGTGGGTTATACCTGTGGTAGGCGGGATAACTGCCTATCAGAACCGCAACCAAATCCAACAAGCGGCAGCATCAATATTCTCTTCAAATGCGCCTACAAATCAGAATAGTAATATAAACACATTGTTATTTGGTACTGCGGTAACAACAAATCCGCTAGCCGGAAGAACGGTATATAATCTCGATCTTACAATGGGGGCGCTTACTGGAACAAATGCGCCAATGGGATCACGACAAAACATAAGGGCAACACCCTCGTCAAATGGCTATAACGTCGGGCCTTATGTAACCTCGATCACACCATACCAATATAAACCAACACAATCAACAAGATTAAAATCCCCTACGGTTACTACTTTATTGGTTACACCCGCACCTATAGTGTCAAACGGAACACAATTATTGGTTATTAACCCCTCTGCAGAAATAGTATCGTACCCAAGCATCGAAAGTTATTCAACTCTCTTTGCCCCGGTCGCATCATTAGAGTCTGGGAATGCGCCAACAGGATCTGGCATTAGTTATTTTGTGCCGTGGAACCAGTCAAACGCACAGGAATTGTGGGAAGATGTGGGGGAATTCGGGTTACCCGGGGCCGTTATAACGCCAGAGTACAATGACGCATTTGATGTGCCGTTATTCAAGGTACCCGGTGCCGGAAAGGAGGCGCTCTCTAAAGTAAACCGGATATATCCGACAATAGGAAATGCATCGGAATTATATGTACCGGATATTTTTGCACCAGATATAACGGGGAACCCGGCAGAACTGGGGAATGCGCGCCCATTACCGCCTTGGAGAACCATCAAGGATTATGAAGATCAAATAACCGGAATCCCATCATCCGGAATGGGGTCTTCCATTTTTGGATATAGGGGTATAACCCCAACCGACAATCGGATTGGTGGGAGAGGATCGGAAATGTGGGAAGGGGCGCAACCGCTCAATTTACCTGGGGCCGGGTTCAACCAATTGATAAAGGTTGGTGGTGCAACAATGGCAAGGCCAAGGGCGCAATCGCAGCAATTAATATACCGCCCAAAAATAGGAATCCCCTCTGTGGAACAAGGTACTGAGGTGACTATAGAAGATGCAGAGCGTTTTAATCTCACTCCCAACCCCGTATTTGAGAACGTTCCAGAAATAACTCAATGGTGGGAAGGCCCAGAGTATTTAAAGAAAACAAAAAAACTCAATACGCAGGAGTTTGAAGAGTACCAAAAAGGAAGTGGATTATCCCCCAAACCACAATACGCATATGAAGAATTGATGACGATCCAGCGAAAAGGCATTGCCCGTCCCACAAGCGAATTACTTAACAACATCCTCTCACAAAGGGAACGGATACAATCTCTTACTGGTTCGCAAGCCCAGAAGTTAAAACAGGCACAATTACAACGGTCCGCTTTAGCGTCCGCCAACCTATCAGCCCTTACACAGTCGAGCGAACTCTCATCGGCACTTTCATTGTTCCAAGAACCAGCGTTATCGTCAGCAAATATGTCTGCATTATTAACCGGTCAACAATTAAGGCAGGAACAAAGACTAAAACAGGAACAGAGATTAGACCAAATAAATTTGTATGATATGTTGGGATTATCGCAGCTCGCTCAAAATGAGAACGGGGCCAGGAACGAAAACGAAAACGCAACAAAGATGGATATTACAAACCAAATAAACATGTCAAGTCTTTTTAAGTTAAACGACGAGGAAGAAAAGAAAAGGCGGCGTGGGGCAAAATATTACAATTACTTGGAGATTTCCCCGGCTCCAACCCCCAGAGAGATTATGGGTACTGAAGAACGGTTCAAACCATTCTTTAGAACAATAAATGGTACAACGATTAAAGAAATATTGCCAAGATCGCAAGAATATAAGAGGCGCGGTTTAACTGGGTCAGCATATGAAAATTTCAATCCAGATACGGCACAAGACTTAGCGGGAATGGAATTTTTTAGAACCAAAACTAAATATGAGGGTGGCCCCGGCATTGTACGAAGGCGGCAGCGGGCGGATGATTTTGTATTATTTATACAAAAAGGCACCAATGCAAAGAAAGAAACAAAAGAACAACAACAACCATCTGGGATGGGGAAGTTTAATAAAATCATAAACAATAACTCTACCGCAAGGAAAAAGAAAAAGAACTTCTGGGAGTAAAGCCAAAATGATAAGCTCGGTAATGGTAAAGATCTTTGATAAGTACACAGTAGAACAATCCATAGTGGGAGCCGTAGCAACTAGTATTTCTTTCTTCGTAATTGTGGGGATGTTCAAATCTGTAAGTTCTTCCGTGGCATTTGTGGGATGCATTATGATCGGATGGGGTGCACTATATATCGATCAAAAATGCCATCCAAGGCCCTCCAGAATAAAAATTAAAACCCCAATGTTAAAGGCGGTGAATACAAAATGACCCACAAAAAATCCTCCCAATCCGCCGAAGCCCGGATCCAAGCCGCCGTTAACAAAGTCAAAGCCCGGCAGCAGCGCCGGGATCAGGCCGAGCAGGACCGGA
>CAYTRB010000196.1:0-5916 GCA_964440215.1 uncultured Methylocapsa sp. | reverse complement strand
ACAAGATCAATGAAGCGGTTTGATATGAGTCGATCCTCAGAAGCGGTCTACTAGTTTATCAGCGCAGCGGATGGCGCCGTGCTGTCGATCGCGGGCCGTTGGGATTCATGGAAAGACACGGAGAGCGGGGAGATGATTGCGAGCGCCACACTGATCGTGATGGCGGTCAATGATTTCACGCGGGCGATTCATGACCGTATGCCGGTGTTTCTCGACCGGCGGGATCATGAGGCGTGGCTAACCAGGAAGGCTGGGGTAGAGCTCTTGCGGCCCGCGCCCGACGGTCTTTTGCACCTGTGGCCGGTCTCGAAGCGGGTCAATAAGACGGGCGCTGGGGATGATAATCCGCACATTGGTTTCGGCGAGGATACATCGAAGACGCTGTTCATATTGATATAGCAAGCAATTTGTTCACTTCAGGCGTTCGTCTTTGAGCGCAAGAGCCGCGTCCACGCTCCTAGAGCATGTCGCATTTTGATTGAATCGGGATTCCCAAGGGATCGCAAATCAGATTCAACCTGCTGACCGAAGGGGGCAAAATTCGAAGCCGATTGACACTCACTGGACAAATCGTGTCGAGGAGAAGCACGCACTCGGGATTCTCACGCCTGGAACCGGACTTTTCTCTTTCGGCTCGCTCCGGTCATTGATCTCGTTTGATGATGAAGTCCGCTCCTTGCGCAAAGCCGAATGTGTGTCATCTCTCGCCGAGCCTCCGTATGCGATCGTGCAGCCATCGGCATGAGCGCATATTGCCTCGTCCTGGAATGTTATCCGTTCAAGGCCTGATCGAGGTCATCGATCAGATCGTCCGCTGTTTCCAGCCCGACCGAGAGGCGGATGACATCGGGCCCCGCCCCTGCAGCGAGCCGCTGTTCGTCCGTCAATTGCCGATGCGTGGTGCTGGCGGGATGCAGGATGAGGCTGCGCGTGTCGCCGATATTGGCGAGATGGGAAAAAAGCTGCACCTGCTCCACCGCTCTTATCCCTGCCTCATAACCTCCCTTGACGCCAAAGGTGAATACTGCGCCTGGTCCCTTCGGCAGATATTTGCGCGCCAACGCATGGAATGGGCTCGACGGCAACCCCGCATAAGACACCCACGCGACCTTATCGTGACCCGCCAGGAATTCCGCCACAGCTTTGGCGTTGGCGACATGCCGTTCCATGCGCAAAGGCAGTGTCTCAATTCCCGTCAAGGTCAGAAAGGCATTCATCGGCGATAACGCCGGTCCGAAATCGCGCAGAGCGACGGCGCGCGCCTTGGTCGTGAAACCGAAATCGCCGAAAGTCTCATAGAAGTTGAGACCATGGTAGGCGGGCTCGGGCCCTGTCAGCGATGGAAATTTGCCGGACTTTTTCCAATCGAATTTGCCAGATTCGATCACGACGCCGCCCAGCGCATTGCCATGGCCCCCGAGAAACTTGGTCGTCGAATGGCAGATGATGTCCGCTCCCCAATCGAACGGCCGGCACAGGAAAGGCGTGGCCAAGGTATTGTCGACGACGAATGGAATGCCCGCCTCATGCGCGATTTGCGCGACTCCTTCGAGGTCGACGATCACGCCGCCGGGATTGGCGAGGCTTTCGACGAAAATCGCCTTGGTCCGCTCTGTGATAGCATTGCGGAAATTCTCGGGGTGAGTGGGATCGACAAAATGGCAGGTCCAGCCGAGCTTTTTGAAACTGAGGCCGAATTGTGTGAGCGAGCCGCCATAAAGATTGCGCGACGCGACAAATTCATCGCTAGGCTCGAGAAGCGTGAAAAAAATCAGGAACTGCGCAGCATGTCCGGATGCAGCGGCGACGGCGGCGCGCCCCCCTTCGAGGCTGGCCACGCGCTCCTCCAACACCGCCACGGTTGGATTGGAGAGGCGCGAATAGACGTGCCCGAAACTATGCATGTTGAACAGCGAGGCTGCTTGGTCGGAGTCCTCGAACACATAGGACACCGTCTGGTAGATCGGTGTGATGCGGGCGCCAGTGGCCGGGTCGGGTGCGGCCCCTGCGTGGATCGAACGCGTCTCAAACCCGAAAACGCGATGACCCTGCGCCGGCTCCGGCGCCGCTTTCGCGGTAGGTTTGGGGGGATACCGCCGCTTAGCGGAAATGATACCGGAATTGACGCCAGACCATGAAAGCTCGCCGCCAAGGCGGCCGAATTCGATTTTTGGGCAACGGTCCATGATCACCGTCAAGCCCATAGCCTCGGCCTTGGCTGCTGCTGCGTCATGCCGGACGCCGAGCTGCATCCACACGACCTTGGCGCCAATCTTGATCGCCTCGTCAACGATCGGCGGCGCGGCTTCCGAACGCCGGAAAATCTGTACCATGTCGACGGGCTCTTTGATCAGCGTAAGGCTCTCGCGTACCGTCTCGCCGAGCAGCTGCTGTCCCGCCGCTCCCGGATTGACTGGGACCACGCGATAGCCTTTGCCCTGCAAATATTTCATCACGAAATAGCTTGGCCTGTTCCAGTTGGTGCTGGCGCCGACCAGAGCGATCGTTTTCACCGAACGAAGAACACGAGCGATCAGGGCATCGGAATAGACGAGCTCATTCATGTCATGCCATTTCCCATTCCACACGGGCTGGCGCCTGTCGATGAAGGCGCCAATGCTTTCTTGTGGTGATCAGACTTGCTTGTTAGACGTCAATGCCACGATTAGTAAGGTGTTTCCCGTGCGGGTCCCAAATGCGCATACGTTCATAATAATGGCTCTTCCTCAATATAATGGCTCTTCCTCAATCTCTGTGAAAAGCGCCGCTGACCGATCTTGCAAGCGGCTGTAATTACGGGGCGTTTGGTCAGAGATTTTGTCGTTCGTCATCGTTAAGTAACTTTCCGCGTCACCCAAGCCAAATCCGTTTGATCTATCAAAGTGTTAGAAAAATCGAGCTCGTTGGCTTTCAAACACAGATTGAGGAAGGGCCGCAATGATGCCTAAATCGAAGCGTTTTTTTATATTCTCATTCCAAGAGGCTCTGCTTCAATGTCGGTGCAAGGTCACGACCACGACATGCCTTGACTGGCTGAAAACGCGTGAGAATCCAGTCCTGCGGGGCTGCACTGTTTAACATAATGGACGACGCGGCTGAAAATGTCTGAACCCTGTGCAATTTTAGGAGGTTAGCTTCTCTCTTTTCCCATAGACTGCATTGAGAGTGAATCAGAGCCTTCCAAGATGGCAGCTGACAGAGTGCGTCGCTGGTCCCCGCATCATCGGGCAACGGTGAACCAATAGTGCCCATCTTCATCGACCGTGGCGCGCCAATACTCAACGCGATTTCAGACGTGGTTCTTACAGTAATCCCTCCAGTTTCCCATTCGCGCTGTGTCACGGGCCTAGCTAACGAGACTACGCGGCACCCCGAATTGCTTCAGCAGAACGTCGCGTGCCTCCGCGATGCGACGGTAATGTTCGCCGCTGCCGCCAGCATCGGGATGCGCCGTCTTCGCCAGGCGACGGAAGGCGGCATTGATCTCTGACGGCTTGAGCGCGCCCTCCATCGGTAGGTTTAGGACTTCACGATGCTCCCCAGCATCGTCGTCGAAATTCGGCTGAAACAGAAAGGCCCGGCGCTTTTTCTGCGCTTCGAAGCGTAGATCGACCTGATCCTCCTGCCATCTTTGCCGCGACATAACCAGACATTCGCCAAAGGCGATCCGGCCCCGTGTTTCAAGTTCTTCTAGACTAAACGGCCCCACCACGTCGTAGGGCGGTGCCAGAAAGGCGCTCCTGCCGCTCTCGACATCCTCGACATGGCCTATCGTCGCCATATCGAGAAATCCCAAGGAGCCGTTCCAGATGACCCATTGGTCTCTATCCGTCATGCCACGCGCTTTCGTGCATGAGCCGGCGACGAGGGTCACGCCGGCGAACCCGCTGCCTTGTTGGGTCCGACGTTGACTTGAATATCGTCACCCTCCACGCGCAAGTCGTACGAGTGAAGAACGTTGCGGACGAGGTGGGTAACGCACTTGCCACTGGTGCAGTCGAAGCCCCACTAATGATGCAGGCAGGTGACGATCGTCCCGTCGAAGGCAGCGTCGCTTAGAGGCATATCCCCATGCGGACAGCGCCCGCGATAGGCCTTGAGCTCACCGCCTGCCGGCCAGACCAGGAGCACGCTCTTGCGGCCGGCATGAAAGAGGCCCATGCCCCCTTCACTCACGGCACTCGTGTGACAGATGGAAGTGAATGCCATCGGGGTGGCCTTTAGGAACGTTTGACCGGCAACAGGCAAGTTTTGGACCAGCAAAAAAAGCCTCCGACAAGGCGCGGCAAGGGTGCCGAATGTTGCAAACGCGACGTCGAACGCGTGTCTTTTAGGGGAAACCTATTATCGCCCGGCCCAACCCCGTCAGGATCGGTACCCTTCCTCGGCCAGCACCTGGCGCACGACAGGTCGGGCGCGTACGCGCTGGTAGTGCGCAGCGACACGCGGCGGCAACGGGATGCCAATCTTGTCGGCCCAGAACTCGTTGTAGAACAGGGCCGCGTCGGCAATCGAAAACTGCGGCCCTACAGCGTAGCCTTCGGCCGGCATGCGCTTTTCGAGAATTCCGAAAGCCTGGCTGACGATTTCGCGGCCATGCGAAGCAATGTCATCCTTCAGGTGCAGTCCCTGCTGCGCCTCGCTCGACGCGATGTAGCGTTCGGAGGTAAAGATGCGCGTGTAGCCTTCGCCGTGCAGCTGGATCAGCGCGAAGTCGAGGAGCTCAATGGCGCGCGCAGCCAGGGCGGGATCATCCGGCAGCAGCTTGCCGCGCGGGTAGGTTTGAGCGAGCCACAGCGCGATGGATTTGAAGTCGGTCAGGGCGCGTCCGTCGTCGAGCACGAGCGTGGGGATCGTACCCCTGGGATTGATCTTGAGGTACTCGGGCCGAAGATGCTCCCCGGCGGGGAGGTTGATGATCCAGACCTCGAACGGCAGTTCGAGTGTCTCCAGCAGGATGTGGATGCCGGTCGAACAGGAGCCCGGCGTCATGTAGAATTTCAGCGTCATGCCGCTCGCGAAGCAAGAATCATGCAGCGGCCGCGCGTCTCCACATCAAGGCTATGTGCCGGAGCGGTACGCTAAATCTCAGCTAAGCAATGGCGCCCTCGTCACCGTTCTCGATGATTGGTGTCCCCGGATATGCGGCGGTGAAGGGCGCGGTTGAGACATGGGCACATTTGCACATCAGCCAGGTTCGTAACCGGATGCAATTGTCACATTGTAAGATTGAGAGATGTCCACATCGAACTGTCCCCGGCAGTCAGCGAAGATCTTCGGCAACGCCCAAATGATCGCCTTGAACATTGTCGCGCTCGCATTGTTTGCGATGGCCCACGCTGCGAAAACACGTATGTGCCCCCATTTTAAAGCCCGAGCTGCTGGGTTTTTGCCCGGTGCTGGTGCTCCGGCGGGTAAAAACGGCAGAGTTTTTGCTCTACTCCAATCGTAGCGGGTCGAGAGATTTGAAGCAGCAGACAGAATGGACGTCACCACAGAAATATTTCCGAGTGAAGCGGGAACGATTCTTACCGTTGATCTCGAAGCGATCGTCGCCAATTGGCAAACCTTGCAGATGGTCTGTGGCGACGCCGAATGCGGCGCCGTCGTCAAGGCCGACGCCTATGGGCTGGGCCTCAATCCAGTCGTCAAAGCGCTGTATGAGGCCGGCTGCAAGACCTTCTTCGTGGCCCACCCTTTCGAAGGCCGCGCAGTCCGCGCTATCGCGCCGCTCACCGCGATTTATGTCTTGAACGGGATGCGGCCCAACACCGCACCGTTTTATGCCGATTTCAATCTTATCCCCGTGCTATGCTCCGTGCCCGAGATCGAGGATTTCGGGCAATATTGCGCTGTATCACAGCGCCGCACGAGAGAGGGCGGGTTGCTGCCTGCCGCGTTCCGCCTGGAGACCGG
>CAYTRB010000195.1:0-5935 GCA_964440215.1 uncultured Methylocapsa sp. | reverse complement strand
TCCGATTTGATCATCGTCGCCGGGCGCCCCGGCATGGGCAAGACCGCGCTTGCGACCAACATCGCCTTCAACATCGCCCGCGCCCATGAATCCAGCCAAAAACCCGACGGGACCGAAGAAACCGTCAACGGCGGGATTGTCGGCTTTTTCTCACTTGAAATGTCGGCCGAGCAATTGGCAACCCGCATCATCGCCGAACAGGCAGTTGTTCCTTCCTATAAGATCAGACGCGGCGACATCGGCGAGCCCGAATTCCACCGCATCGCGCAGGCCGCGCGGGATATGCAGACGATCCCTTTCTATATCGATCAAAGCGGCGGCCTTTCGATCGCCCAATTGGCGGCGCGGGCGCGGCGGCTCAAACGGCAGCGCGGACTCGATGTTTTGGTCATCGATTATCTGCAATTGCTCGGCGGCTCGAAATCGCGGAGCGACTCCCGCGTGCAGGAAGTGACCGAGATCACCACCGGGCTCAAGGCGCTCGCCAAGGATTTGAACGTTCCGGTGATCGCGCTTTCGCAATTGTCGCGGCAGGTCGAGAACCGGGATGATAAGCGCCCGCAATTGTCCGATTTGCGGGAATCTGGCTCGATCGAGCAGGACGCCGATGTCGTCCTCTTCGTGTTTCGCGAGGAATATTATTTGAACAATAGGCAGCCGCGAGAGGGCACCGAGGAATTCATCAAATGGCAGGCCGATATGGAAAAGGCGCATGGCAAAGCCGAAATCATCATCGGCAAACAGCGGCACGGCCCGACTGGCACGGTCGAACTTGCTTTCGAAGCCGAGATGACACGGTTTTCCAATCTGGCGCGCGAGGACAGCCTGCCGGAGCATTTTTAGGGGACGCCCGCTTGACCGGCCAGTCGCTAAACTGATGCGTTGCGCTTACGTATAAGCCAAAACATAAAAGCGCTTAAGGACCGGCGATGGCCAAAACTCACGCTTCCTTCGTTTGCCAAAATTGCGGGGCCATTGCCCAGCGCTGGCAAGGCCGCTGCGAGGCGTGCGGTGCTTGGAACAGCATCGCCGAGGAAAGCCTATCTTCCGGCATAGGCGCGAGAGCCACGCAGGGCGCGCGCAAGGGCCGGGTGTTTGGCCTCTCGAACCTACACGAAGAGGACCAGGCGCCGCCGCCGCGGGTCACGACGGGCATTGGCGAACTTGACCGCGTGACCGGCGGCGGCTTCGTGCCTGGCTCGGTTCTTCTCCTTGGCGGCGAACCCGGAATCGGCAAATCGACGCTGCTCATTCAGGCCTGCGCTGCTATGGCCGCATCGGGCCGCCGCGTTGTCTATATCTCCGGCGAGGAGGCCGTCGACCAGATCCGGCTGCGCGCCTTGCGGCTTGGCCTTGCCGCGGCGCCCGTCGAACTCGCCGCCGAGACCAGCGTCGAGGATATCGTCGCGACGCTCTCGCATGGCAAGCGGCCTTCCCTTGTTGTCATTGATTCCATTCAGACGATGTGGACTGAACTCATCGAATCGACGCCCGGCACGGTCTCGCAGGTGCGCGGCGCCGCGCAAGCGCTGATCCGTTTTGCGAAGACAACTGGCGCGGCGGTGATCCTCGTTGGGCATGTCACCAAGGATGGCCAAATCGCCGGTCCCCGCGTCGTTGAACATATGGTCGACGCGGTGATTTCCTTCGAAGGCGAGGGCGGCCGCAACTTCCGGATTCTGCGCGCGGTCAAAAACCGCTTTGGTGCGACAGACGAAATTGGCGTTTTCGAAATGACCGGGCGCGGGCTTGCCGAGGTCGCCAACCCGTCGGCTTTGTTTCTGTCTTCGCGGGATGCCGCGGCACCCGGCGCTGCCGTGTTTGCCGGAATGGAAGGCACACGCCCGCTGCTCGTCGAGATCCAGGCGCTCGTCGCGCCTAGCCCGCTCGGCACGCCGCGCCGGGCGGTTGTCGGCTGGGATACGGCGCGGCTCGCCATGGTTGTCGCCGTTCTCGAAGCGCATGGCGGCGTCAAGCTTAGCCAATATGATATTTATCTCAATGTTGCCGGCGGCTTGCGTGTCGGCGAGCCGGCCGCTGATCTCGCCGCGGCGGCGGCGCTTGTTTCGTCCTTGAGCGGCGTCGGCCTTGCCGCCGATTCGGTGTTTTTTGGCGAAATCGCCCTTTCCGGCGCGATCCGGCCGGTCGCGCATGGCCTCGCGCGGCTCAAGGAAGCCGCGAAATTGGGCTTTTGCCGTGCCACTATTCCCGAGGGCGCGCCGGAAAATGGCGAAACCCCGGTGAAAGCTCTAGCAGTGCGAAGCTGCACCCATATTTCGGGACTTGTCGCTGCTATAGCGGCTGGAGGGGATCAATCGGGCAAGAATCAGACAAAACGCGGTTGAAATCCTGCCGTAGCCTATAAGGACACCCGTTTGGACTGCGGATCGCTATCGATTGAAAAAAATACGGACAGGGTGAGGCCCTTGCTTTGTCGCGGCGATTAAGAGAAAAGCCAGCCAGTTCGGCGATTTTTTAGGGCTATTCGATCATGTCCCGAAAAAGTCGCTCGACTTTTTCGATTAGGACATGCTCCAACGCTTTGAATCTGAGCGGGAAGCGCTCTAGGCGGGCTGGCCGCGAGAGATCACCCTAAACTGAAGGGACGAGGACCAAAGATAATGCCACCATGGCTCGATCTCGGCTTGATTGCCGTCGTCTTGATTTCCGCCTTCCTTGCGATGTTGCGTGGCTTTACACGCGAAGTTCTCGCCATTGCCTCGTGGGGCGCTGCAGCGGTCGCCGCTTTTTATTTTCATCCGCTCGTCGTGCCTTACGTCAAAACCTATATCAAAGCCGATCTCAACGAGAATGTCGCGCGCGGGCTTGCTGCCGCTGCGGTTTTCTTGGTCACCTTGATCGTCGTATCCGTGATCACCGTTAAATTGTCGGACGCGATTCTTGATTCCAAGGTTGGGGCGCTCGACCGTTCGCTGGGCTTCCTCTTTGGTGCGGTCCGGGGGCTGCTCCTGTGCGTCATTGCCTTTGTGTTCTTCAATTGGCTGGTGCCGGTGCAGACCCAGCCGGAATGGGTCAAGACCGCGCGCATGCGGCCGCTTTTGCAGGCAACCGGCGATCAGCTCATGGCTGTTCTACCGATGCCAGATGATCTTGAAGGGCTTTTTAACAAGCTCAAGAAGCCCAAAACCATGGGCCCCAGCGAAGAGTCGGTGCCGGATACGGATCAGGAGCCGAAGAAGGGCGAGACGGGCAAGGGAACATAGGCGCGCTTATGTCACATCCTTGCCCCTTTGCGGCGGTTCCACGGCGGAACGCTGCATTGGCAAGTAGCCGGCAATGATTTTTGGGGATGACATTCGGATTTCTGGGGAAAACATCTGCCGGTTTCGAGCGGATTCCGCGAGCCCGCCAAACAAACTTGATCACAGCCGCGTGTTCGTGGCTGACATTCGCCTCAAGGTCAATTATGTAGGTTGTAAGACGTTTGCGGCTTGCATGCCGATAGGGTGCCGCTCGCCCGTGCGCAGGTTAGAGCGATTCCTTTTCGATCAGATGGAATCATCTGATCGAAAAGGAATCGCTCAGATTCAATAAGTTAGAGCATGTTCTTATCGAACAAGGGCAGTCAACTTTTTCGGAACAGGCTCTAAAGTACCGTTAGTCTTACCGCGTTATTATCGGGTGATCCCATCGCGAAACCTTAATCCTTGCACGCGAGGATCATGCATAAAGCATTGGAGAGGCTGTCGATGGATGAAGCGGAGGACGCCGCACAGAGTCTCGATTTTAGCCCAGGGCCTTTGGATTCGAAGGCTGCCGCTCTCCTCGATCTCGACCTCGAGGCCGATCGCCTGCGCGAGGAATGCGGGATTTTCGGAATTTTTGGCCATCCCGCCGCCGCGGCGATCACGGCTCTTGGACTGCATGCCTTGCAACATCGCGGTCAGGAGGCGGCGGGCATCGTTACTTTCGACGGCCACAGATATAATTCCGAACGCCGGCTCGGTCTTGTCAGCGATCATTTCTCCAAGGCATCGACGATCGAGCGTCTGCCCGGAGAATCCGCCATCGGCCATGTGCGCTATTCGACGACAGGCGAAACCATTCTGCGCAATGTCCAGCCGCTTTTCGCCGAACTCAGTACGGGGGGCTTCGCGGTCGCGCATAATGGCAATCTCACCAATGGGCTTTCGCTCCGCCGCGATCTTGTGCAAGACGGCGCGATCTATCAGTCGACCTCCGACACGGAAGTTATTCTTCATCTTGTCGCGCGAAGCCGGCGCCCGCAATTGATCGACCGGTTCATAGAAGCCTTGCGAACCATCGAGGGCGCCTATTCTCTTGTCGTGCTCACCAACAAGAAGCTAATCGGGGCTCGCGATCCGCTTGGAATCAGACCGCTTGTCCTTGGCGAAATCGATGGACATTACATTCTCGCCTCGGAAACCTGTGCGCTCGACATTATCGGCGCGCGTTTCGTGCGCGATATCGCGAATGGCGAAATCGTCGTGATCTCCGAGGAAGGTGTCGAAAGCCTGCGGCCGTTTCCTCCAAGGCCCGCGCGCCCCTGCATTTTTGAATATATTTATTTTGCGCGGCCCGATTCCATCGTGCATGGAAAGCCCATTTACACCGTTCGCAAGGCGATGGGCGCCGAACTCGCGCACGAGGCGCCGGTCGATGCCGATGTCGTCATCCCCGTCCCGGATTCCGGTGTGCCGGCGGCAATCGGCTTCGCGCAATATTCCGGCATTCCGTTTGAACTCGGCATTATCCGCAATCACTATGTCGGCCGCACCTTCATTCAACCCTTCCAATCCGGCCGGGAATTGGGCGTGCGTTTGAAACATAGCGCCAATCGGGCGGTTGTCGCGGGCAAAAGCATCGTGCTCATCGATGATTCGATCGTGCGCGGGACGACGTCCGTGAAAATTGTGCAGATGATGCGCGACGCCGGCGCCCGCGAGGTGCATTTCCGGATTTCCTCGCCGCCGATAACTCATCCCGACTATTACGGGATCGATACGCCGGAACGCGATAAATTGCTCGCCGCGACGCACACACTCGACGAAATGCGCAGCTATATCGGATGTGATTCGCTCGCTTTTCTCTCGGTCGATGGCATTTACCGGGCGATGGGCGAAAAAGGCCGCGATCCGGTCCGGCCGCAATATACCGACCATTGTTTTACCGGGGATTATCCGACCAATCTCACCGATATCGGGGGAGACACCAAGGCCCAGCTTTCGCTGCTCGCGGAAGTGGGTTAGGGCGTCGTGCCAAGGCTATGCTTGAATAAATTGCATGCCTCTCCCGTTTGAAGGCCGCATCGCCCTCGTGACCGGCGCTTCGCGCGGCATCGGGCGCGCCGTGGCTTTGGACCTCGCCCGCTCCGGCGCCCATGTGATCGCCCTCGCCCGCACCCAAGGCGCGCTCGAGGATCTCGACGATGGGATCCGCCGCGCGGGAAGCGAAGCGACCCTCGTGCCCTGCGACCTCAAGGATTTCGAAGCGCTCGACCGGCTTGGCGCCGCGATCTTCAAGCGCTGGGGCAAGCTCGATATCTTTATCGGTAATGCCGGGGTGCTAGGGCCGTTGACACCGCTCGCCCATGTCGAACCAAAACAATGGGAGGAGGCGGTTGCGGTCAATGTGACGGCCAATTGGCGGCTAATCCGGTCGCTCGACCCTTTGCTCCGCGCCGCCGAGACTGGGCGCGCGGTGTTCATCTCCTCGGGCGCCGCACATGCGGCTCATCTCAAACCCTATTGGGGGCCTTATGCGGTCACCAAGGCCGCGCTCGACGCTCTCGCCCGCACCTATGCGGCGGAAACCATGAATATCACGCGCATAAGAGTCATGGCGGTCAATCCCGGGCCATTGCGCACACGCATGCGGGCGGCGGCCATGCCCGGCGAGGACCCGATGAGTTTGCGGACGCCGGAAGAACTCGCGCCGAAAATTCTCGCGCTCT
>CAYTRB010000194.1:0-5948 GCA_964440215.1 uncultured Methylocapsa sp. | reverse complement strand
GACCCGATGAGTTTGCGGACGCCGGAAGAACTCGCGCCGAAAATTCTCGCGCTCTGCGCGCCGGACTGGACGCAAACAGGCAAGCTTTATGATTTTCCAACAGACCGCGTGCTTAGTTTTATGCCGCCGGCATGAGCGGAATTTCCGGCTGCCGCACGCGGTTCTTATACTTTCTTTTCATGCAACCCGTTCAGTGCCCGTCGATCTGGCGGCCAACAATCGCGATGGCTTGCTGATAGACCGGAGCGGCATTCCAGGCCTGGATCGCCGCGAAATTGGTTTCGCCGGGCTGGTATCCGGCGCCCGCCTGCCAGCCGTGAGCCTTGAGGAAATTCGCCGTCGAGGACAGCGCGTTGGCCGCGTTGTCGAGGCTTCCGCCGGTGCCGTACTCTAGGATTGTCTTGGGCAGGAACTGTGTCTGGCCGATCTCGCCGTGCATGGAGCCTCGCGTGCTCGCCGAGATGACACCACGATCGATCAGTGTCAGAGCCGCGTAGAGCTGATCGGTGAAATAGGCCGACCGGCGGCAGTCATAGGCGAGGGTCGCCACAGACGACAAAATGTTCTGATTCCCGTGCACAGCCCCAAAGCCCGTCTCCATTCCCCAAATGGCAATGAGCGGCCCCGGCGGGACACCGTAGCGTTGCTGGATGGACGCAAAGAGGGCCGCATCGGATTGCTTGAGCGCACGCCCGCGCGCGGCGATGGCCGAGCCGCCACGCCTAGAGAGAAATTGATCGAGCGACACATGGAAGCCATGCTGGCCACGATCGGCGCCGATGGTTGCGTTCGCATAGCTAGCTCCCGAGAGGGCTGAGAGGGCGGCGGCGCTGACGCCCTTTGCCCTTGCTTCCTCGGCGAATTGCTGTTTCCACGCCTCAAAGCCAGCCGACGTGTTGCCGCACTGCGCGGCGTCCGCTTTGCTGCCCATCCACCCGAGCGCCATCAAGGCTGCGATGATGATTGTCTTGCACTGCCCGCCCTTAGTCATCCAGAAATCCCCTTCAAACTCTTTTTTAACTCAAATGAATCGCTTGTTCGCCATCCTTGCCGGGATGAGGCATGATCGACGACTCGCGCGCCCTTCATGTCAAAATGTAGCCGCGCTGTCCAGCAGGCCCACGAGGGCGCGAATGGAGAGACCTCTCCTCGGTATATCGGGCCGTAGCCGGTTATCCGTCTAACCCTGTATAACGTAAACCATTGGTACAGAATAGGAATCTCAGAACGCCAGGGCCTTGACCTCCTTAACGCCGGGCAGCGTCCTTATTTCGGCGAGCACTTTTTCCGGGACCGCGGCATCCACCTCGACAAGGGCAATCGCCGAACCGCCCGCGCGGTCGCGGCCGAGGGCGAAAGTCGCGATATTGATCGAGGCATTGCCGAGAAGGCTCGCGAAACGGCCGACGAAGCCCGGCTTGTCTTCGTTGCTGACAAAAATCATCAAGGGGGCGACGACCGCATCGACCTCGATCCCATTGATCGCAATGACGCGCGGTTTGCCATCGTGAAAGACGGTGCCGGATATCGACAGCTCGTCATGTTCCGTTACGACCGATAGAGTCATCAGCGATTCATAATCCGTCTCGGCGGCGCGGGTGACTTCGTCGATCGCGATGCCCCGCTCCTTGGCCACGCCCGGTGCCGAGACGATATTGACGTCGGCGAGCTGGGGCCGCAACAGCCCGGCGATCGCCGATGCGGTCAGCGCTTTCGTTTTCAATCCGGCCACATCGCCTTCGTAAGTGATCACCGCTTGTTTGAGTCCGCACTCGACAAGTTGTCCGGCGAATGAACCGATCCGGTCGGCGAGCGCGATGAAGGGCTTGAGTTTGGGCGCTTCCTCGGCGGTGATCGAGGGAAAATTGACCGCGTTCGAAATCGCGCCGCGGATCAAATAATCCGACATTTGCTCGGCGACTTGCAGAGCGACATTCTCCTGCGCCTCGCTGGTCGAGGCGCCAAGATGCGGCGTGCAAACCACATTGGGATGGCCAAACAGCGGATTTCCGGTCGCCGGCTCGTTGACGAACACATCGAATGCGGCCCCCGCCACGTGACCGCTATCAAGCAGCGCGCGCAAAGCCGCCTCATCGACGAGCCCGCCCCGCGCGCAATTAACGATCCGCACGCCAGGCTTGGTCTTGGCGAGATTGTCCGCCGACAAAATATTCCTGGTCTGGGGCGTCAACGGCGTGTGCAGGCTTATGAAATCGGCGCGGCCAAGCAAGGTGTCAAGGCTCACTTTCTCGACCCCGAGATCAAGGGCGCGTTCGGGCGAGAGGTAGGGATCAAAGGCGATGACATGCATGTGCAAGCCGATCGCACGCTCGGCGACGATCGCCCCGATATTGCCGCAGCCGATGATGCCCAGCACCTTGCCGGTGATCTCGACCCCCATGAAGCGGTTCTTTTCCCATTTGCCGGCCTGGGTCGAGAGATCGGCTTGGGGAATTTGGCGGGCGAGTGCGAAGGTCAACGCGATCGCATGTTCGGCGGTGGTGATGGAATTGCCATAGGGCGTGTTCATCACGATAATCCCTTTTGCGGTGGCGGCGGGAATATCGACATTGTCGACGCCGATGCCGGCGCGTCCGATGACTTTCAGCTTGGCCGCGCGTTCGAGAAGTTTGGCCGAGACCTTCGTCGCCGAACGAATGGCAAGGCCGTCGAACCCCCCGATGATTTTGGCGAGCTTCTCCTTGTCCTTGCCGAGTCCCGGTTGAAAATCGGTCTCGACGCCGCGTGCCTTGAAGATGGCGACGGCGGCGGCCGACAAGGCGTCCGAAATCAAGACACGCGGAGCCACGGGGTCTCTCCTGATAGATCTGCCCACCCCGCCGCCTGCCCGTGCGCAAAGGGCGACTGGTGCGACGCCCTATTGCTGATCCGTGCGCGGCTCAAGCGGCCTTGGCGAGAGCCGCCTTGGTTTTGGCGAAGGCGAAATCGAGCCAAGGTGTTAGTGCCTCGATATCTCTCGTCTCGATGGTCGCGCCGCACCAGATCCGCAGACCGGGCGGCGCGTCCCGGTAGGAACCGATGTCAAAGGCGACCTTTTCCTTTTCGAGCAATTTTTCGATCGATTTGGCAAACTGGGCCTGGCTCGCTTGGGTAAGCGTCGCGACGGCCGGATCGGCAATTTGGAGACAGACGCTGGTGTTCGACCGGACTTTTGGGTCGGCGGCGAGAAAGTCTACCCACGCCGTTCGTGCAACCCAGTCGCTGAGCGCCTTTGAATTGGCGTTGGCGCGCGCGATAAGAGCATCGAGGCCGCCTAGCGATTTTCCCCAATTCAAGGCGTCGATGTAATCCTCGACGCAGATGAGGGAAGGCGTGTTGATGGTTTCGCCTTCGAATATGGCTTCGATCAACTTGCCGTCGTGGGTCAAGCGGAACAGCTTCGGCAGTGGCCAGGGCGGCGTATAGGACTCCAGTCTCTCCACGGCACGCGGAGACAGAATCAACATGCCATGCGCGGCCTCGCCGCCGAGCGCTTTTTGCCAGGAGAAAGCGGTGACGTCGAGCTTGGCCCAATCGAGATTCTGGGCGAAAGCGGCGGATGTCGCGTCGCAAATCGTCAGGCCCTTGCGATCGGCCGCAATCCAATCGGCATTGGGAACCCGCACGCCAGACGTGGTTCCGTTCCAGGCGAAGACGATATCATTATCGAAATCGGCGCCCGCGAGATCGGCGATCTTGCCATAGTCCGCCACGAACGCCCGCGCATTCTTGAGCTTCAAATGCTCGACGATATCGATGACCCAGCCTTCGCTGAAGGATTCCCAGGCGAACACATCGACGCCGCGCTGGCCGAGCAAGGACCACAAGGCCGTCTCGACCGCGCCGGTATCGGAGCCGGGGATAATTCCGATCCGGTAATCCCGCGGCACCCGTAAAACCTCGCGGGTCAAATCGATCGCGAGCTTGAGTTTCGCCTTTCCGGCCTTGGACCGGTGCGAGCGCCCAAAGGGAGCGCCTTGAAGGTTTTGGAGTTGCCAGCCAGGGTGCTTCGCGCAGGGGCCGCAAGAAAAATTGGGCCGCGCGGGGCGCGCGGCGGGATAGGCCGTTACCACGATATACATCCTCCCAGATGTGCGCCTTTCGTTGGGGAAAGGTGTCCCGCTGACCTGGTTACGCCTGGAGGAGGGTTTGGTCAAGGCGCGCACGCTGCCACCAGGCATCGGCATGAAGCGTTTCACGCTCAATCTTCGATCAAAGACCAAGGGTGTGTCTTGACGACAACGAAAATTTCAGCCGAGCGGCTCGCTGCTTTGAAGTCATGGCCGTGGACACGGGAGCCCGCATGACTAAGATTTCGCATTGCAAAATCATTGGAAAGCGGCAACTTTCCTTTCGCCAGACTGCCTCCTGACCCAAGCCGGTTGAACTGGGTTGCCGGCGCCCGTCTGCTCTAATGTTGCAGTAAGCAAACGGCCTTTTTGCGAAGTCAAAAAACCCCTCGATCAATTAGCTGTAACAAGGTTTCCGGCCAAATGCCGCCAGCTAGACGCTATTTCATTTCTCTGGACGGCATTCGAGGGGTCGCCGCGATCGCGATCGTTATGCTCCACGCAAAAAGATTGTTGTTCGGTAATGGGATATCTGTAGAAAACTTTCTCGCTGTTGATATATTCTTTATTTTAAGCGGGGTGGTCATAACGAATGCATATGAACACCGTCTCCAATCCGGACTTGCTGTACGGGAATTCATCAAAATACGTCTTATCCGTCTTTATCCACTCTATATATTAGGGACGGTGATCGGGCTATACAACATGCTGGCTGGTTTTAGTCATGACGATTATACGGGTTATCTACCGTTAGGCGTTGTCCTGGCTCTTATGATGCTGCCTGATCCGACTTTATTTCTGGTGTTTCCATTCAATCCTCCAGCTTGGTCTTTGTTTTACGAGCTATTGGTGAATATCGTCTACGCGGCTGTGTTTCGTTTTCTTACGCTCCGTGTCCTGGCTGCCATCATGGCCGTTTCCGCACTCGGTCTGGCGGTGATTTTGGTATTCGGCCACGACCACAATTTGAGTGTCGGCTGGAACGCGAAAAGCTTCTCCGGCGGTCTTGTCCGTGTGGCTTATTCATTTTTTGCTGGCGTGCTCCTGTATCGTCTCTTCGCTCGGAGGACTTTGGTCTTGGGCCAGCATTGGTGGACGGGCTTAATGCCTTGGATCATCCTTGGCGTGGTGGCATTAGTGCTCGGCGCCATTCCTCCAGCCGCGGTTCGACCTTATTACGAATTTGCCGTTGTCGTTTTTTTGTTCCCGGCGGTTGTCTACTGTGCTCTCTGGGTCAAGCCGGAAGGGGTCAGCGCGAGAGTCTGCAAGGTCTTGGGCTCGGTCTCATATGCGGTCTACGCAATTCACTACCCGCTTTATTGGCTCTTCCATGGCATGATCACAAAACTGACCAACCTTCCGGCCGAGACCTTCGCTCCTTGGGCGGGCTTTTGTTTCATCGGCGTTCTGGTGCCGTTTTGCTGGGTGCTCGACAAATTCTACGATGGCCCGTTGCGCAAGTTCCTGCTCAAGCACGGACGGTCCAAGCTTGCCGCCGTGCCGGAAAAAGCCTGACCCCCATCTCGATTTTGTACCAGCGGAACCAGGCGTCAGGCAGGGAGCACCAACCTTGTGCGTTATGACGCGCGGCAAACGTCGTGTCGGCGAATGAGCTAACATCATGGGGCTCGGTTGACCGGTTGCCGCGCCGCCACCGGAGGGCTAGGTTGCCCGCTTGCTCATCACAGACCCTGGGTTCCCACGTGCTCCAAAGCGTTCTTGCCTTTCTCTTCGGCTATCTTTGCGGCGCGATCCCGTTCGGCCTCGTTCTAACTCGTCTCGCCGGAACCTCGGATCTTCGCGCCATCGGCTCCGGCAACATTGGCGCGACCAATGTTTTGCGCACCGGCCGCAAGGATTTGGCGGCGCTGACGCTTC
>CAYTRB010000193.1:0-5997 GCA_964440215.1 uncultured Methylocapsa sp. | reverse complement strand
CAAGATCGAAGCGACCATCGCCGGGCTGGAGCCGCTGCTGATCGAGATCGGCTGAATCTGCCGCTCAAGACACCGCAAGAAACGGCAAAAAACGGATTGAAAACACCGCTCACTCAGTGAGCGGTGATCACGCGGCTATTTGAGGATCCACGGCATAGCATAAAGGGCGACCATCGTAAATCCTTCATCGAACCAGCTCATCAAATCAATAAGATGCATGCCTTTCCCTTCCAAAATGGGGGACCCGCATGGGTGCCCGCCAAGCTTCGTGCCTGCCATTTCATCTTGTTAAATGGCATGAGCTCCAAATTGTTTTAAAGTTTTTGCTTGGAATCTCGAAGCTGTAGCAGAACAGGTATAAGCATTAATCCTACATTGCTTGCCTCGTTATTATGTATAAACCTATGCTAATCTGACTCTAGGCCGCGGACTCTGCGCCAGCGTTTGTTATTCCTCGCTCGAGGCCTTATGCGTCTTGGCGCCCGGATTAGGCTCGGCGTCGAGCGCCTGGATTTGTTTCCACGTGTTCGACTGGGCAATCATCCGGCGGATCGCCGCCACATTGGCGCTCGCATCCTTGGCGTCGAGATCGCGCCGCGAGATATCCTCGGCGCTCGCGAATTTGCCTTCGAGGGCAAGGACGAGCGCGAGATTCTGGCGCACCGGCTTATCGGCATCGGGCGCCGCCGCGGCTTCTTTCAGGGCTTTTTCGGCTTCCGGCAATTTTTTCGACAGCGCGAAGGAAAGCCCGAGATTGGACAGAACATGCGGCTGCGCCGGCACGATTTTGAGAGCCGCCGCATAATAGGCTTGCGCTTGCTCATGATCGCCGAGCTGATCGGCCACCGAGCCTTGCGCGGAAAGCACCGACCAATTCGGCCGTTCTGGCATATGCGCACGCACCAAGACCTCGGCCGCCTCGCGCGGCCTGCCGGCCTCGGCCAAGGCCTTGCCATAGGCGGCGAGCACCTCCACATCGCGCGGGAATTTGATCGACAGCCGCTGCAAAACCGCGACGGCCTGAGCCTGTTCGGATAGGCCGCGCAAAGCCCGCGCGTAATTCATCGCGACGGATTTGTCATCCGGATTGCGGTCGTACTGGCGGCCCCAATCCTCCGCCGAGCGCTGACCATTCGAGTCGGAGGCGCCCCCGGAGTGATCGGATACATTGCCGATCGAACCGGTGATATCTTGTTGACCGCTCGTTTGGCAGCCGCCGAGACAAAGCGAGGCCGCCAAAAACACCCACTGCATGGCGCCGGCCGGGAGGTACCCAATCCGGCGGTTTGGCCGGCCAAAAATCTGTCCAAGCCTATTGTATCGTCCATCCGGCATAAGTTTCATGCGCGCCGCCATGCTCTTGCGCCGGCTCCTGAGTCGGCCCGGTTTGCTTTCATGATCATCGGCGATTAACCCTTAGCCTGGCTTGCGGTGCGCCGCCGCGGCGCCAAACATTGCTTCTTAAGGAGTTTTCCATGCTGGTCCGGCCTGAACCCTCGCAAGAAGCGGCGCCGATCTGGTTCGTCACCAAGGAGACATGGCCCAAAATCCGCGCGTCTCTCCATGCACAAGAGCAAACATTCGCGACCGCCTGCGGTTTCGAGCCATCTCCCGGCCGCTCCCAGATCCTGCCCGGGCCCGGCGGCGAGATCGCCGCAGTCCTTTTCGGGATCGAGGGTGCCGAGGCAAGGGCGCGCGATTTCTTGCTTCCGGGGCAACTGGCGACAGCGCTGCCTTCCGGCCTCTACCGCTTCGCCAATGAGCCGCATGACGCGGCGCTGGCCGCGCTGGCATGGATTCTGTCTGGCTACCGCTTCCGCCGCTACAAGGCCAATAGCGGCGACCCGCCGCAGCTTTGTGTTCCAGATGGCGTCGATGCCGCCCGCGTGGAGCGGATCGCGCGCGGCGTCATTCTCGGACGCGATCTCATCAACACGCCCGCCAACGACATGGACCCGGAGGCGCTCGAAGCCGCCGCCCTGACGCTCGCGGCGCAGCATCAGGCCGAAGCGGAAGTCACGCGCGGAGCCGCCCTCCTGGACGCAAACCTGCCGCTCATTCACGCCGTCGGCCGCGCCGCCGAAAAGGAGCCGCGTCTCGTCGATTTCCGCTTTGGGGCTGAGACCGCGCCCAAAGTGACGCTGGTCGGCAAGGGGGTTTGCTTCGATTCAGGCGGGCTCGACATCAAGCCTGACGCCGCCATGAGCCTCATGAAAAAGGATATGGGCGGCGCCGCCACCGCCCTGGCGCTCGCCGCGATGATCATGGAGGCGGAGCTTCCCATCCGTTTGCGGGTGCTCATTCCGATCGTCGAGAACGCGATTTCCGGCAATGCCTTCCGGCCGGGCGACGTCTATGAAAGCCACAAAGGTCTCACCGTCGAAATCGGCAATACCGACGCCGAGGGGCGGCTTATTCTCGCCGATGCCCTGGCTCTGGCCGACGAGGAGGCGCCCGAGCTTCTCATCGATTTTGCCACGCTAACGGGTGCCGCGCGGGTCGCGCTTGGCCCCGACCTGCCGCCTTTCTACACGATGGACGAGGCGCTGGCCGCCGATATCGCAAGGTTTGGCGCGGCGGCGGAGGACCCGGTTTGGCGCCTGCCCCTGTGGGACCCTTATGACAAACTGCTTGAAGGCAAGCTCGCCGAT
Organism: uncultured Methylocapsa sp.; assembly: GCA_964440215.1. Lineage (GTDB taxonomy): Bacteria > Pseudomonadota > Alphaproteobacteria > Rhizobiales > Beijerinckiaceae > Methylocapsa. Next base: position 3,346 of record CAYTRB010000193.1, on the reverse strand, counting down.
CTCAACAATATCTCCGGCGGCCCCTTCGCCGGTTCGATCACCGCGGCGCTCTTTCTGCGCCGTTTCGTCGAACGGACGAAGTCCTGGGCGCATTTCGATATTTACGCCTGGACGCCGAAGGCAAAACCAGGCCGGCCGGAAGGTGCCGAAGTGCAGACCGCGCGGCTGCTCTATGATTTGCTCGAGGCGCGCTATGGAGCGCAGTTGCCGTTGAGGCGAGGCAAAAAACCGCCGCTACGCACTGGCGCCGCACGCAGAATCGTTCGGGAAAAGGCGGAAACCACTGTTGAATAGGAAGAGTTAAGGGGATGCTGCTGCCAGCCGGGGGCACAACCCGTGAGCCGAGCGATTGATCGTACCGGAACGCCTATCACCGAAAAACTCTCGCGCGCTCCTGTAGACGCGGGAGCCCGGCTGCCGGGGATCGACCGGATGCGCGGGCTTGTCATCGTCCTGATGGCGCTCGATCATGTGCGCGATTTCTTCAACGCCGAGGCGCTCGCTTTCGACCCCACCGATCTGACCCGGACGTATCCGGCGCTATTCCTGACCCGCTTCATCACCCATTTTTGCGCGCCAACCTTCGTTTTCCTCGCGGGCGCGTCCGCGTTCCTGCATGGAAGGACGCTCGATGATCGTGGCGCGCTCGCGCGTTTCCTGCTGACCCGCGGCGTGCTGCTGATCCTGCTCGATGCCATCGTCGTGAGCCCGGTATGGGCGCTTGAACCCGGACCCTTCCACCTCGCCACGCTCTGGGCCATCGGTTGCAGCATGATCGCACTGGCAGGGCTCATCTTTCTGCCGCCGCGCGCCGTGCTGCTGACCGGCGCCCTGATCCTCGCCAGTCACAATCTGCTCGATCCTCTGCACGCGGCGCAGTTCGGTACGTGGGCCCCGCTTTGGAGCCTGCTCCATGAACCCGGAACCTTGCCCTTTGGCCTGCCGGGCGGGGTGAGCTATCCGGTGCTTCCCTGGATCGGCATCATGGCCCTGGGCTACGGACTGGGGCCCGTTTTTCTGGAACCGGCCGCCGCACGTGCGCCCCAGCTCATATTGCTCGGGCTTGCGGCGATTGCGCTTTTCCTGGCTCTTCGCCTAACCAATTTTTATGGCGATCCACACCCGTGGCGCCCGCAGCGCGATGCCGTGATGACCGCGCTCTCGATGCTCAACGTCACCAAATACCCGCCCTCCTTGCTCTATGCGCTCGTCACGCTAGGCCCGGCCCTTCTCTTGCTCCCGGCCATGGAGCGGTGCGGGGGTTTGGCCGGCGAGGTGCTCGCGACCTTCGGCCGGGTGCCGCTTTTCATCTATCTCCTGCACCTTTATGCCGCACATGCCGCAGCCGTCGCGCTTTTTCTCACGGAGGGCTTTGCGTTCGGCCAATTGCGCGGCTTCGGCGCAAAAGCCATGCCGCCGGAAGGACTGGGCCTCAGCCTCACTGGTACCTATGTTGCCTGGCTTCTCATCATGGCCGCGCTTTATCCGGCCTGCTGCTGGTTCGCCAATGTGAAGCGGCGGCGGCATGCTTGGTGGTTGAGCTATTTGTAAAAAAAACGCGCGGCTCACATGCACCGGGCGAACAGGGGCATCACCACACACCTGGAATGAGACGCGGCGTTCGCCGGGCATAGGTGGCGTATTCCGGGAAAGCCTTCTGAAGGATTTTTTCTTCAAGCTGCATGCGTCTGATCTGCACGGTCACATGCAGGATCAGGAATGGCAGTGCCGCGAACCAGGCATATTGCAAGAGTATGCCCGCGACCGCGGCCTCCTCGAACAGGTAAAGAGGATGCCGGACGATGGCGTAAGGCCCGCTGGCGACGAGTTTGCGCGCCTGGGGGATCAGGCTGAACGACAGACCCAATGATAGGAGTGTGTAAAGGATCAGTGCTTCGCTGATGAGGAGGATCGCCGCCGATGCGGCAAAGAGCGCAGGCAACTCCGGGCCGCGCGGCAGCAACGGAATGATCCAGGCGGCATAGGTGCCAGCCAAAGTCAGCAGCACCGGTCCGAGCCCCTTGGCCCGGCTGACCGGCTCTGGCCGTAACACAATGATACAGCCAATGATTGTGTAGAAGATGACGACGCACACATCCGCGATCAGCACCGGCCAGGCGCCGGGACTGGCCCGGCCAGCCGCAATGGCCTCGATCAGACCATTGACCTCCTTGAAGGCGGCCGCGCCAAGAACGAGAAACCAGGCGGACGCGCACAGGCGCAAGATCAGCGCGCGCGTGCTCTCAGAAGCGAGCTCAATCGAAACGGCGCCGCACTCTGTCCCCGCGGCAGGAAGCGGCTTGAATTGATCTCCTCCCAGTCCCGCCAAGCATTGTCCTCTATTTTCGCCAATCGACTAACCTAGCGTAATATGCTGATTATGGCTGAATCCGGGTCAGCCCAAATCTGTGAGAGAGGGAATGATGCGGCGCATTGGACCAAGCTTATCAGTTTTAGCAGCCGCCGCGCTTTGGGGTCCCGCGCCAGGGCACGCCTGCACGCCTGGCGAAGAGGCCTGCCCCGTTGTGCTCAAGATGGCGCCGGGCGCGCGCTCGATTGAAGCGACGGGCGCCGTATCGGGCGAACACCCCGATTTTTATTTCAAATTCGACGCCAAAGCCGGGCAAAATCTCATCCTCCACACAGAAGGCGGAGGTTTGAAGACCGGCCCCGGGATTCCGATAACCGGCCCCAGCGGCGCCCAAGATGCCGTTGACGAGGACACGCCCTACACCCTGCCTGCGAGCGGCGATTATGTGATCCTCCTGCACGCCAATACGATGTCGGAGGGCCCCTTCGGCCGTTTCAAGCTGACGCTGATCATCGATTGAACTATAGCGATTGTGGCCGCTATCAAAGAAAACAACCACTGAACTGCTAGAGTGAAAATATAACAAGTTTCGAAGTAAATATTAATTTCGCAAAGTGACCAAATTTTTTCGTAGGAGCGATGCCTTTAATCCTAATCGAGACTTCTAATATTCACGATTAATTGTTCATTGGTTGCCGGTTAGACGGAACTATGTTGATTCCTGGCTAGTTGCATCAATGTCCAGTCACGGTGACTGGTCGTAAGAATCAATCCATAACAAACATAATGTGTGCACGTCCCACCCGGGCGGCTTTACTTGTTGGAGAACAAATCATGGACAAAGATCGTATCGAGGGATCGGTGAAGGAGATCAAAGGCAAAATCAAGGAGGTTGCCGGCAAGGTGCTGGGCGATGCCAAACTGGAGACCGAGGGCAAGGCCGATCAGGTGGCAGGAAAGGTTCAGAATGCTGCCGGCGGCGTCAAAGACACGCTGAAGGGGGCGTAACCGCTACGGCGGCGTTCTTGGCACCGC
>CAYTRB010000192.1:0-5998 GCA_964440215.1 uncultured Methylocapsa sp. | reverse complement strand
GGTGAGAATTCTCCGCCCGATCGTCGAGACTTTTGTGCTGGCGATGCTCGACGCCGGGCATGACCGCGCGCCCGGCCCGACGCGATCGTTTTCGCGGTTGATCCAGCCTCATGCTATCCAAGGCAGTGCGTCCGTGCGCCGGGACAAATCCGCTGCGCAATGTCGCACAGATGCCGATGATGGGTTAGGTAAATCACTTGGCCGACCCCGGCCATATCGGCGAAGAGCCGAAACGCTTCCTCCGCCCGAAAATCATCGAACGTCTCCAGGATATCGTCGGCGATGAAGGGCACCGGCCGGCGTGTTCGAGCGAATTCGTGATAGCCCGCCACGCGAAGCGCCAGATAGAGCTGGAAGCGCGTGCCCTTCGATAATTCGGAGGCGAGCTTTGAGCCGCCTTCTGCGGCGAGAGCGATCAGGATTTCATCGTCCTTGTCGGGTTGGGTGGCGAGGCCCGTGTAGGCTCCCCGGCTGATCGTTTGAAACGCCTCTGAGGCTCGCGCCATCATGGAACTGCGATGCCGGTCGCGATAGGCACGCAATGCTTGTTCGGCGGCGGCGCTGCCGACCCGTATCTTCAGGTAACGAAGCGCCCTCTCTTCGATCTCGAGGAGCATTGTTCGTCGCTGCTCCTCGATCCTTGCCACGGCATCGTCACCTCCGACGGCCTCGACCCGATCGACGGCCTTGCTGTGGGCGGAGAACAGATCGCGGCTGCGCTGGTCCTGATCGTCAAAGCGGGCTTTGAGCTCAGCGAACTCCGCTTCGAGCGCGGCTCGATCGGCGCTGTCGAGGGCGCGTTCGGCCGCATCCATGGTTGCCAACCCGAGGGCATTGAGGATGTCGCGTGCGGCCGCCTCCGCCTGCTCATCAAGTTCAGCCTTTCTTTCGATGCTCTGCAGTTTCGCCCCGACCTCCGCCAGCGAACCGACTCCAAAAAAAGCCGTCATCTCGGCCTTGCGCTTCGTCAGGATCGCGAGTGTTTCGGCAAGCCCGCACTGTCTTTCGCGGGCGCTTTCGAGACTTTGTTGTTTCCCTGCCCGGCTCGCCTGCGCCGCATTCGCCGTTTGGACTCGGGCGTTGATCGCCCGCGCGACATCCAAGATTGCGTCCGACGACGCGGCAAGGGCCAGTTCGTCAGCGATTGCCGCCACCTCAACCGCGAAAACCGCCTGGTCCTTTGCCATTTTGGTAATGCGGTCGGCGAGACCGGTCTGCTTCTCGAGCATGGGGCCGAGATCGGCAACGGCAGCCAGACTCTCGCGCACCGTTTCGAGCGAAGGCGCCGCGCCGGCCTCGCCCAGCCAGCAGGCCGAGCACGCCTTGGCCCATGCAGCGCTCCATCTCTGGTCAGCAACGGTGGCTTTCTCGACATCGCGCTCGCGGTTCTTCAGGTCGCGCTGGCTTTCCTCGACCGCGTCCCGTAAGTTCTTCAACTCGGCCTCACGATCGATGGCGGCTTGCGCTGCCGCCAGAAGCATCTCAACGCTCGCGTCCGCTTCATACGCTATGCCCGCCGCAACAAGTGTGGCCGTCAGCCTTTCCCGGGCGGCCTTGGCATCGGCGTCCGCCTCATGCAGATCGCGTTCTGCTGCAAGAATAGATGCCCTCACCTCCAGCGCCTTGCCGCGGCGGGTGAGCCAGACCTCGAGTTGCGGCAGAGGCATGTCACCCGGCACGGCAGGCGTCATCGCGCGCAAGGCGCCGGTGATCTCTTCATCGACACGCTGGAGAGTTGTCTCCGACGCACCCCGCAGTTGATGCGCGCGGCTGAGATCGACCTCAAGGACAGCCAGCGCTTGGGTCATTTGGTGAAGCTTCGCGAGGGCGGCCGTATGTGCCAATCGCGCGCTCGTAACGATGTCGTCGTGCCGGAGGGCAGCCTCGAAAGCATCTGCGGAGGCAGCGTCGAGCGTTCGGCGATGACTGGCCCATGCCTGCTCCCGGGCCGTACGGACGCGGCTTGCCTCCTGATCACTGACAACGCCGACAACGCTGCCGATGGCGTCCAGCTCGGCCCTGAGCCGGAGGCGTTCCGTCGTCAGACGCTCGACCTCACCCTCGTGCCGATCGATCTGCTTTTGGACCTCAGCGGCCGCTATCTTCCAGCGCTCGATAGTGCCAGCTTCGGGGACCGCCAATTCGACGAGTTGCTGGACGTCACCCTCCCACGGCCGCAGCTCGCGGATCCGATCCGCCAGGGTTTCGAGATGAGCTGCGCGAGACCGGGCGGCGAGGCGACGGCGCGCGGCATGATCATCGGCGCGCAGCGCTGCGACGGTCGCCACGAGCGACGATATCCGCGTCTCGCTCCCCAGTCCCACCTCTTGTCCGCCGCCGGCTTGCTCAAGCCTGGCCTGTGCCCCATCGAGCCGTCGCCGGACCTCCGACAACTCGGCTTCCGCCGATTCCAGGGCAGCCTCGACGCCCGATCGCGTCTCGATCAACTCCCGCAGGGCGCCGACGACGGAGGCGCGGAGTGTCAGACGCGCCGGATCCGGCTCCCCTTTGCGTTCAATCCGGCTGAGGATCCCGGAAATCACCAGCTCGGCTTCCCGCAATTGCAGGCGGCGTTCGGGAATGTCCTTCTCTGCTGTCACATGGCGCGCGCGGAGATCGGCGAGGCGTTCGACCCTATCGGTCAGGCTCACCGCGGCTTCGTCCACGACAAGTGCGTCCAGTTCCGACGACAGCTGCGCGATCTCGTCCGCGAGGCCTTGCGCGCGTGTCACAAGTTCAATCTCGTCCTTCTGAAGCTGGGGCAAGTCCTTGGCCCATCCGAGAGGCGCATCAGGGAGATCTGCGAAAGGCGCGAGGCGCTCGCGGACACTTCGTGACGCCGCCAAACGCGGCAACGCATTCAGAAGGCGTTGAATCTCGTCCATCCGCGACTGGATCTGGCCACGCCTGGCGATCGCCTCCTCGTACTGTGAGCCCGTCCGATCGCGGATCTCGACCAGCTGGACATAGTGCGACGCCAAGGTATCGATGCGTTCCCGCTGTTCCTTCAGGGCGGCAAGCCGGCCCTTGAGGTCCGACAGCTCGCCGCTGCGGGCGCGATATTTATAAAATCCGTCGGCTTCGGTTCGAAGGTCACTCAGGCTACGGCTTAGATCGGCAAGGCCGGCGCTCGCCGAGAAGAGGAGCTGGCCGAGATCGCCTTGGCTGGCGAGAATACTCTCGCCGCCAGCCTCCAGCGTTTCGTCGTCGAGCGAGAACATGGTGCGGTAGGACTCGCGATCGATGCCGCCGAGTTCTCCGAGGAGGACGCCCTCGGAGATTGGCCGTTCGCTGGCATCGAGCAAGCTGTTCTGCGGTCGCTTGACCCGAAGAAACTCTCTTGTCCCGCCGCGGAGCTCCAAGGATGCGCCGATCCGCATCGTTGCGTAGGGATGGAGGAAGTTGAAACGGCTCCGGGTCTCGATCCCGAAGAGGACATCAAGAAAGGCGGCAAGCGCCGTCGACTTGCCTGCCTCATTCGGCCCGTAGACGATGTGCAGATCAGGTTCGCCGTCCATCCGCTCACCGAAATCGATGCTCTGATCGGTGAATTTGCCGTACCGGGCGAGGTCGAGGCGCTTAAGACGCATCAGGGCTCCCGCGCTTCTGCGCCCGCATGCAGCCGGGCGAGCACATCCTCGATGCCTTCCTTCACCAGTTCCGTGACGGCGGCCTTGAACGCCGCCGCGTCCGCGCCGAGGAGGTTCCGGCATTCCTGGGGGAGTTGGGTCCTAAGCTCCTCCGCGATAGCGACCGCCTCCGCTTGATAGGCGTCGGACCGGATGACCTCCTCGTCGATCAGGCGGCGCAGCTCCGTGATTGGATGATCCCGTGAGGCAGCCGCCGCTCCGGGGGCTTTGCAGTCGACTTCCAGCCTCTCGACCCAGCAGGCCCCGATCATGGAGGCTCGGTCGTCCACCTCGGTCTTGAGGAGATCGCGATCGCGCCGGATGCGCCACGCGAGCGGCGTCGTCCCCGTCAGGTGCACGCGGGCCACCAAATGCTCTGACGCCAACCCATCGCGGGCGCGTTCGATCACTCTGCCAAGCGCCCCAACCAGGTCGCGCCAATCGTCGATGCGCGTCGCATCGATCGAGACTCTCTCGAACTGCGCGATGCTGGTGACGCGCTCCTCGATCCGGATCGATCGATCGTCGGCGACCGTGACCAGCGTCACGGATTTGGCGCCGGCCTCGTTGACGTCCCGGCCCTGCGGCATGCCGGGCATCACGATCGCGCACTTTCCTTCCACGACCGAGCGCTTGTGCACATGGCCGAGTGCCCAATAGCGGAAGCCTGCCGCCTGGAGATCGGCGAGGCTGCACGGGGCATAGAGATCGTGGCCCGGCGCGCCGGCGAGGCTCGTATGTAAAAGACCGATGTTCACCGCGCCTTCGATGGGGAGTTTGTACTTGCCGATCGGGCTTTCAGGCGCGTGCGGCTGTGCGAAGCTCAGGCCGTGGATCGCGACGGGAAAATCGCCGTTGGATCGGTCGACCACGATCGCTTCGGCGCGGCCTCCAAATACCTTCACCGAATCCGGAAAGGTCAGCTCCTTTGTGATCCGCGACAGCGCGTCGTGGTTGCCGCGGATGACGAAGACATGGATACCGGCCTCATGCAGGCGCCGGATTTGCTCCGACAGGAACCGCGCCGTCTTCATCGAGGTCTGGTCGCCGTCATAGAGATCACCGGCCAGAAGCAGCGCGTCGACCTGCTCGTCGAGACAGAGGTCAATGATGCGCACGAAAGCACGGCGCGTCGCGGTCCCGATCAGTTCGGCGAGGTCAGGATCGCGAAGGGCCAGCGAGCGGAGCGGCGAATCGAGATGGACGTCTGCCGCATGGATGAAGCGAAAGGCCAAGGTTTGCCGCTCCCCGGGACCACGGCGCGGAGAGGCATGCCCCGATTCCGCCTGATGATGCTGTCCTATAGGCTGAAACGGCATATCCAAGACGTTCAATCGGAGACGATGGGCGCTTATTCACAGCATTGCGGCCAATTGGCTTTGGAAGATCGGTTGGGCTCGGCAACAAAACGGGCTGACGGGCTGGAACAATCCCTTGCACCGGGACACGTCCGATCGCCTCGTTGGTCTCGCCGGTTTGCTCAGCCGATGGTCCAAGCACGGTAGCGTTGGCGTCCGGTGATCTCGCGCAGACTTGCGCCGAGCTCCGCGACCAGAATCTGCGCCGCCTGCGGGCTGATCGCGAGTCTTTCCGCGATCATCGCGACGCTGACGAGGGGCGCCTCGAGCAGCAGCTCGGCCAGGGCCGGCAGATGCGACGTCTCCCGGCGTCCCCGGCACTTGCGCGCCAGCAGCGCCCGCGCCAGGATCAGCCGGTCGTGCTGGGCGAGGCCCTCGCGGGCGCCGGCTTCGACGATCGCGAGCCCCTGGCGGAGGTGATCGAGGGGAGTCCGGGGCCGCTCCTTCGGCCGCAGGCGGCGCAGGCCGAGGTAAAAACTCGCAAGATGGGTTTTGGTGCGGCCGCGGGCGCGCAGATGGAGGCCGGCCAGGAGCGGCGCGAGCCGGGCCTGGCGCTGGATTGGCTCTTCGGCTTGCCAGGCGTGGGCCAGCAGAAGCGCGCCGAGGAGCGGCGGCAAACTGTCGGCCTCTGCCATCCCGGCGTGCCAGCCGGCGAGTTTTTCTGCCTCGTTCCAGGTTTCGTCATAGACGAATGGGTCTTTGGGCGGCGCCGCTGGGGCGGGGGCCTTGCCGGGCTGGCGGAGTGGCGCAAGCGCGGGGTCGGCGGCCGGCGGCGCTTCGGGTTTTCCGGGCGCGGCGAACGCGGGCGCGCGGGTCTGGCCAAGATCCGCAAGATCCGGAGCCGGACCCTGGACGCCGCCCCCCTCCCCTGCGCCCTCCCCTGCCCCCTCCCTTGCCCCCTGCCCTCTTCCTCGGACTTTTTCTTGGGCACGCTCTTTGGCACGCTCTTGGGCGTTCTCTTGGGGGACACCGTCGGCGCCGCGGAACCCGCCGCCGCGCCCGATCAGCCCC
>CAYTRB010000191.1:4633-6011 GCA_964440215.1 uncultured Methylocapsa sp. | reverse complement strand
TGACAACGAGAAGATAGCGGCCAGCTTGGTCGGCCTGCAAAGCCCGGTCAGGAACCAGCAGCGCATCCGGTAGGTCACGGCCCTTGGGAACGCGGATCCGGACGAAGAAGCCCGGCAGCAAGGTCCGGTTCGGATTTCTGAGGATGCCGCGCAACAGCAAGGTTCCAGTCTGCGGATCGATTTGCGGCGCCGCATATTCAAGGGTTCCGCGATAGCGAAACCCAGTGCCCTTCTCGATACCGACGTCGACCGGGATATTGACAAGCTCATCGTAGGTCAACCGGCGTTGCCCAAGGTTCGCCCGGACATTCAACACATCTTGCTCGCTCAGATTGGCAACGACATAGATAGGATCAAGCTGCATGATCTCAGCAAGAACGGTTTGCTGACCAGCGCCGCCGACGGTATTGCCGGGGTCGACGAGGTGCCTCCCCATTTGGCCGTCGAAGGGCGCCCTCACTTCCGTATAGCTCAGATTGAGTTTGGCAATATCCACTTGCGCCTTGGCCGAAGCAAGGTCGGCCGCCGTCTTTTTCGCCTGGAAGTTCCAATTGTCGACCACGACCTGCGCCGCCGCACCCTTCCTTGCTAGCGCCGTATAGCGTTTCACTTCGATATTGGCGTAGTAAAGCGCTGCCTCATAGGCCTTGACCTGTGCTTCAGCTTGGATGAGCTGCTGCCGGTACTGCTCCTGCTGGACCGTGAAAAGCAAATCGCCTTTCTTGACAACCTGTCCGTCCTTGAAGTGAATCTTCTCCAGATAGCCTTCCACCCGGGCGATCAGCTTCACCGTATTCACGGAAGCGGCATTGCCGGTGAGCTCAATATATTCGCTAACATTCTGGATCTTGGGCAGCATCACCGGCACGACTGGTCCGGTCGCCGTCGGAACATATACCGGTGGTGCGGCGGGTGCCGCAGTGCCGGGAGCTTCGTTTTGCGGCGGAGCGGCGGGGGCCACGGGGGCGGTTTGCCCGGATGGAGCAGGGGCCCCCTTGGTGGTCATTTTCTCCCACCAGGATTCGGCAAAACCCACTCCGGCCGATCCGCCGAAGACGGCGAAAGCGACCGCCAAAGTGGCGGCGCCGTGCCACCGGCACGGCTTGGCTTTTCTCGACAGGCAGCCCTCGCCTTTTGCTCCGCGAAACTTCGACCGCATAGAAAACCCGCCTTTTTTCTTTCTGTGTTAGCCTCACCACTCCGGCGCGCGAACTGTCGGGCCGCGGTCCTCGGGTCCAGGCAAACCCGGCGCCGGCTCCGGCGGCTCGCCGGCAGCCGGCAGCAACGAACCCCAATTGGTGCGGCTACGCATCTCCTCGCTTGTCGCAACGTTGACGAAACCATTGCCATCCCGGATCTGCCAGCCGCCGCCAAGCGC
>CAYTRB010000191.1:0-4533 GCA_964440215.1 uncultured Methylocapsa sp. | reverse complement strand
TCCTGCTGCGCTTTCAAAACGGTATTTTGGTAACTGACCAAATATTCCTGCAGGGTCGCGTCTTGCAGCCTGACGTTGTTAGTGATCTGTCCATAATTCAACAGGTTCCATTGGAACGACGGGCCAAACGAGAAGGCCTCGCCAACCGGATGAAACGCTTGCAATAGATTGTGGCCGCCGACGTTGCTTGAGAGACCGCCGAACACTCCTGAGATACTGATCGCTGGGTAGAGATCCGCTTGCGCCACGCCGATTTGGGCACTTTGCGCCGCAGCCTTCAATTCGGCTGCGCGAATGTCAGGCCTGCGGCGCAGCAAATCCGCGGGCACGCCGACGACGACTTTCCGGGGAGCCGAGGGAATCTGGCCGGTCGAGCGGGCAAGCAGGAAGCCGAGCGGCTCGGGAGCTATCCCGAGCAGCACGCGGAGCGCATTCAACCCTTGCTGCAATTGGATTGTCAGCTGCGGCACCGTCGCCTCTGTCGCGCCCAGCACGTTTTCCGCCTGGTAGACGTCGAGCATGGTTGCGGCGCCGCCCTTGTACCGGTCGCGGGCGATGGCAAGAATCCCGCGCTGCTTGACAATGTTCTCGCGGGCGATCGCGATCTGCTTCTCAAACGTGCGGATGCCGACATAAGTGCTCGCGACATCACCGAGAAGCGTCACGAGGACATCATCATACGACGCAATCGAGGCCAAATAAGCCGAATCGCCAGATTCAACCCCGCGCCGAAATTTCCCCCAAAAATCCAGCTCCCATGCCGCCTGGACGCCGATCCCATCGGACCAGAAATTGGTGATTGTCTGACCTGGCGACGGACTGGATTGGCCGGCGCCCGCCGCCGGACTGGATTGAGCATTGGCTTGGCTCAAAAGATTATAGCTTACCGTGCCCAGCGCCGCTTGTTTCTGAGGCCAGAACTCGCCAATCGCAACGCCCAACTGGGCGCGGGCTTCGAGCACTTTGGTGCCGGCGCTCAATAGGGTCAGATTTTGCGAATAGGCGATCTCGATCAGCCGGTCGAGGATCGGATCATGGAAAACACGCCACCAATCCTCGTACTCCTGAGGTCCGGTTTGCAGCGACTTGTTCCGCCACTCGATCCAGGTGTCGGCCACAGGCGCAACGGGTGGCGCGAAATCGGGACCAACCGCGCATCCCGTCAAGGTGACGAGCAGCGCCGGGACGAAAATGCCTCGCAAAGAAATGCCGGCAACTGCCCTCTTTCGGATTTTGTAGAGCATCCGCCGTCCTATTGGCTAACGCCAGGCGCAAATGCGCCATCTCAATCACCAGTGGTCGCGACTCACGATCTTGCCGCGCAGCAACAAACCTAACACGTGGCCGTAACGAGAGCTGTGACAAATCCGCAACCATTTCTGAATTTCGCGACGCTCCCCCCACACGTCTGTTTCTCACGCGCCTGCGCTCCTCGCGCGCTGCACGCTTGTCAGCCGGGCATCGCCCTTCCGGTAATGCTTGGATGACGCGCTGGCGAACCGGAATAAGCTTCCGGTCACGCGATCACGATAATTCTCGATTAACTCAATCCAAAATCATGAAATTGATCGCTTCCAAGATTTTAGCGCGGGCCATGGGCGGTAACCGGTCTCTACTTTCCCTCATCCCGCAGGAGCCTCGCGCTATTGTTGCCCATTTGCTTTGGAGTTATAGAGGCGAAACGCACGCAAAGCTGAAGAGGGCGTCCTGTATCAGGCTTTCAGCGCGAAGCCGTCGGCAAGCCTTGCGCGGCCAGTTTCGCCCCGTTGTAATCCTTCACTTCGCCGCCGCTTTTCTGCGCGAAGCCGTCGGCATCTCCCTTGAGCAGGAAGACGTCGACCTCGCCTTTCGCGGAGAGGACGAACCAGGCTTGATCCGCCAGAAGCTTGAAGCCTTTGTCGTGATCTTGTGCGTAGACGGTGCAGGCCGCCTTGCCGGCCTTCTCGAAGCCCGTGAGTGCCTTCAGCGCCGATTCGGGCGTCGCATAATGACGAACCTTCGGCTCGTCCTTTAGCCATATTTCGGCAACGCGTTTCGTGTCCTTGATTGGCTTGCCGGTCGCCACTTCATTCGCAATAAGCGGGAGCGGCGCGTAATCGGCGAGTCGCGCATCGTAATCGAGGCCAGAGGCTTCGAATGCCGCCCGAATGTACTTATCGGTAATCAACGTATCAAGATCGAGGCCGGTGTCGGCGCGCTTCAAGAGTTTGAGCGTCTCGACCGAGGTCGCGACGTCCTTGCGATACTCGGGTTTCCAGGTGAGATCACGTGTCTGGAAGCCGAGCGGTTCATGGAACAGATAATTTACCGGAGCATTGATGCCGGTGACTTTGGCGATGAGTTCGCTGTATTTTTCCGTCTCGGCCGACAACAATGTGTTGGCTTCGATCGCCGCGCGAAGATAAGCGACCACGACTTCAGGATATTTGTTGGCGTACTCCCCGTCGACGAGAAGACCGTGGAAAGTCGGAAAGCCGGCCTGCGAGCCATCGAAAATCTTGCGTGCGAAGCCGCGGCTCGGGAAGAGTTCGGCGAAAGGAGCGGAAATCGTCTTGCTTTTCAACTCCGCTAGCGACTGAACAGAAGATGCGCTTGGCACGACAATACCATTGCCGCTGCCCTTTACGCTGCCGGAGAGAACGCCGATGAAAAGGCTGCGCTTGCCCGCCTTCTTGAAGGCGCGCCGTTAAGGGAGCCAGGAAAATCAGCCATGGCGCCAAAATCGAGCTTACCGGCCACCATTTCATTCGTGATCGGCGCGCCGCTGGTGAAATTCTTCCATTCCACGTCGTAAGTTACATCTTTGTATTTTCCATCATGCGGGAGATATTTCTGGAGCAGCTTGAGTTCCCGGATCAGCAGGCCGCCGGCCGCGCAGTTGATTGTCGTATCCTGCGTGCCGACGGCAACACGGATCGTTTCCGAACGTGCCAGGCCACCTGTGGTAATCGCCGCGAAAAACAACGCGAAAAAGCAGGAGAACAATTGGCGTCCACGCATGTCATCATCCCCATTGTCGTAAGAACTTTATTCGAACGGCATCCTCTCACGCGGCGGCCGGCGCCATGAAGCAATTCATGTCCCGCTGCGCCTCACTTTGTTACATGCCAAGGTGTAAGCCAGGCGCCGATCTTGCGCACGAGGATGCTGCTCGCCATGCCGAGGGCACCGATGACCAGTATGCCAACGATAATGTCCGCGTAATTTTGCAGCGTGTAGGATTCCCAGGTGTAGTAGCCGATGCCGAATTGACCGGAAATCATTTCCGCGGTCACCAGACAGAACCAGGAGATTCCCATGCCGATCGCGAGACCTGTGACGATGTTCGGCAAGGCGCCGGGGATAATCACCTCCCGCAGAATTGCACCACGCCCCGCGCCGAGGCTGCGCGCTGAAGCAATAAGGCGCTGATCTATGTTTTCGACGCCTTGGATCGTGCTGAGTAAAATTGGAAACAGAGCACCGGTGAAGGTGATGAATCATCGACACTTCGGCCGAAGGGAACATCAGAATGGCTAGAGGGATCCACGCGACCGCCGGGATCGGGCGCGCGATCTCGAGGGAGGGGCAAGAACACATCCTCGGCGAGTTTTGCCCGTGCTATGGCCAGTCCAAGAACAATGCCTGTCACGGCTGCGTTCGCAAAGCCCGCGAAGACGCGCGACACGCTGCTGGCGAGATGCGGCACGAGCTTGCCCGAACGAGCCAACGCAACAAAGGCATCGAAGGCTTCGGTCGGCGCCGGAACATTGGCGAATGTCACGAATCCAAGACGAAGATGCGAGGCGGAAGCGAATTGCCATAAGCCAACGAAGAGTGCGAGCGACGCGAGCCGCACGGCATACCGCAGGAAGAACGTTTTGACGCGGCGCAAAGACGTCTTGCTGCGCGCAGCGGAAGCCGCGGCATTAAGGTCAATCGTGCCGGATTTGGCGCGCGACAGGCTCACCTTAAGTCGTTCTCCCTCATCTTCAGCCAGCCGGCTTAACGAGCGCCGGTACCTCTTCCTGACAGCCCGCGAAGCGGCGCAACCTGTCCATGTCGAGGATGACGATGCGTGTCCTTTGAATGTCGATCATGCCCTGGCTTGTCAGGCGCTCCAGCATGGTGCTCACCCATTGGCGCGTCGCGCCGACCATTTCCGCAAAGTCGTCATGCGTCAGCCGGCGCGCGATCACGATGCCGGCAGGCGTTCGGCGTCCGTCGCGCTCGGCGAGGAGTATCAGCATTTACGCGAGACGCTCGGTAGCGGAACGCGTTCCGAGCATATGGATCATCGTCGAATAGCACTTGCCCTTGTGCTCCAGCGCCTCGACTAGGCTGATGGCGAGATTGGGAATTTCCGTCATCAGCTGGCGCAGCTCGCGGCCGTGCACATGCAAAACCTCTGTCGCGCGCATGGCTCGGCCGGACCACATGTGAGGACCGCCGCCGAATATCTCCGGCCCGCCAACGAAATTGCCTGGCGCCCAATAAGCAAGCGTGATTTCACGCCCGGACGGTCCGGTGTATGAGGTTTTCACCTCGCCCGAG
>CAYTRB010000190.1:0-6033 GCA_964440215.1 uncultured Methylocapsa sp. | reverse complement strand
CGGCGGCAATGCGTTGGACAACCGCGGCCGTCAAGGTGGACGTCTTGCCGGTGCCTGCGCCGGCGAGAACCAGAATTGGGCCGGCCTGTGCGGCGGCTTCGGCTTGGGCCTTGGTTAGAGTGGCGGCCAAAGCCTCGAGCGCCGCGGCCGGGTCAGGGTGCGGATTGAGGGCAGGCGGGATGTTCCCCCAGGCAAGTGGATCATCAAGCGAATCGGCGAGCGAGTCAGAGAATCTCGGCATGGCAGCGCGCTCCATTAGGTTACTTTGCAAGTGTCCTTGTTAGCAGCGGCTTGCGCGAACACGAGTACCTGGCTAGCAGTCACCCGCGCGAATACGCACACCTCATTTGCGGTCCTTGCCACGTGTGGAAAGCCGTTCCTGCACGGAAGCCGAGCGAGGCCCAATCGAGAATTGATCAGGGGAAAAGAATTGCAATCAAGGGGCAGGCTCATGTGCCGGATGGCCACGCGATAAATTTCGCGAGGCCGACTCAAGTGAGAAATTCTGGACTTAATCCCACGGTCACTGCCAGATTTTGCGATTCATCTGATGACGAGCATTATCGGCGAGACGGATTCGATCCGGTCAAGGACGCGAGCTGCGCTCGCGCCGTCGCAGACGGTGCTTCGCATCCTTGACAGGATCGAACCGCTCGCCACACTCGCCGTCATGAAATGAAAGGCACGCTGCGATTTCAAGCGACATGGCCTCTCGGAGGAAGCCACACTTTTTTCACATCAAGCGCGCTGCGTTGCGTGCACGCTTTGTATGGAGGTAAGCTTTTCCTCCGCCACCCTGGCTCGATGCAGCAGCGTGAGGTTTTCACTCGCGAGTTGACGCTTCTCAACAGAGTATTTGCGCAAAGAGGCACGCAATTCAGCGTTCTCCATCCGCAACCCCGCTACGACCGCGGCGAGATCGGCGCCTGAACTTGGCTGTCCAGCAGCGGTCGCAATCTCTTCGAGGATCTCACGGTGTGTCGAATAGAGCGGGTTGCGGCTAAGCCGCGCCTCGCGTGCAACAGTGGCTGGCGCGATGCGTACAGGTCGGCCGACCAAGTCCGGGTGCGTGGCCTGGCCCTCAGATAAACGTTTGAGAGCAGCACGATATGCTCTGGCCGTCTTATCAGCCACAGACGTCCGGCAGTGAGCCTCCCTTTCCTTGCCCACCATTTTATCGCTCCTTGATTTGACCCAGCACCCTGTCGCACTGTTCGATCACCTCGTCGAGAACGGCACGGACGAGCGGACTGGCATCGTCCCGTAATGCCAAATTTCTTCCGCGCCGATCCTCCCAGTACCGAATATGGCGGTCATCGACGACGAAATTCACGCAGTCGAGGCATACAGCCGGGCTCCGGCCAGCCTCGCTGGGCGCTGCCTCACCGCCACAGCGGGCGGTTTCGGGCTGAAACACGCACCAGCCATAATCGCAGGCGTGGATGCGTAGGTCCGTTTCAGCGAGCACAAACGCAACATAGTCGCGGCGGACCTGCTCCCCAGCACGACCTCGGAACGCCTCATTGCGGGCAGCGATTCGTTCACCCATGCGTCCCCCGAGCCGATCACTGGCCAGAAAACCGTCAAGTGCAAGGGCTGTCTCGACGCGACCCTCTTGGTCCACCAATTCATGCAGGCCGAAGTCGGTACCGACGTATCCACGCGAGGTCATCGCCCGTGAAACATGCTTAAAGTGATCGGCAAGTCCGAGCAGCTGCGACCGATCGCGCCGAGCAATGAAGCGGGCAAAGGTTTTACGAAATTGGTGAGCAGTAAAGTGCCACGCCTTATCTCCCTCGCGCGGCACGTGAACATGCTTGGCAAAGAGTCTCAGGCGATGATTCATATCCATGCTCGTAGTCGGCACGATCGTCCCATATTGGCAGTTCTTAGCCAAGAACAACTCAAAGCGTCCAGACGCCGTCCGAAGTGGCATGCTAAGCCGTTCTAGACATTCAACTGCGCGTACAACCGGCACCGGTGCAAGCCACCGTTCGATTCGACCGCGAGGATCGTCCGACGTCTTGAAAAGACGGCCAACGATATAGGCCTGTTTGATCCCAGCTTCACCTAACGGATGATACTCAATCCCGCCGACCTTTATGGATAAAATTTCGCTCACTCGCATGCCAACGAATCCAGCGATGAGTACAAAGCAAGCAGTGCCCAAGTGTGCAGCCACCCCATTAATGGCATAACCTCCGATGAGCGGCAGTCCATCCGGACCTGTAATAGCGGAGCGGCGCATGGCTCTTGCTGCGATTTTGCATGCGACTTTGCTATTTCGGCCGGCTGCTCGGGCTGTGGCGGCTACGACTGTGCGCTTCTCGAACGCGGTAAGAATGTTGGCCGAATAGTTTTCGACCCACGTCAAAGCCTTAGAAAGCAAGTCGATAGCAAGCACATCCGGAATAAATGGAATTGATCCTCGCGTTGCCTGGTTCATACCGGCGGCATCGCCCGTCGTTTCTCCGATAAGCGGATCGATGAGTGGACTATCCGTCAGCTTTGCTCGTTGACAGAACATGGTGTTGATGACGTTGAGGTAAAGGATCAGACTGCTTGGCCTCAAGGTCCCCCCTGCCGTTCGGCTCGGGCGTTCCCGGAGCCAGGCGCAGAGCCGCTTCACCGCTGCCGGGTCAAGCATCTGAAAGGCGGTCAGCCCTTCCAAACTCATCCACCGCATAATCACGAGCAACAAAACGCCGTGCGCACGCAAACTAACAGACGAAAGGCGCTTGCGACCTTGCGGCGGATCCACCGCCATGGACCACAAATATTGCTTGGCGGCGCGGAGCATGGCAGCGTGCTGTGGAGCAGTCAGGTACGAACCATCGGGTAGCTGCACCCGCCACACGAGTCGATTCTCATCTGGCCGACGCCCGGCGACATGAATATCAAGATACCAGAGATCGTCACCGAAGCGACTGCGGGAGGATACTGGCGCCTCCATCCACGAATCAGCGGCTTGGTCCCCACCAGAGAACTGCGAAGAGGACGCAATCATTCGATGGATGGGAGAAACGGCATCCGATCTACCCTCTCCTGAGCGACAGCGTGTATTTCGGCCGGAAAGCGCGGCAGCACGTCCCGCTCAAGGATCTCCAGCTTAGGCGCGTAAAGCAGTCGCCAGCGATCCGCAACTATCGTTTCCCTCGCGATTAGGAGGGCAACGCGCGTGCACAACAGGCGGCTTAGCGTGTCGACGTCAAGCGGGATTATGGCATTAGGACAGGTGAAACAACCCAACCAGGCGGTACAGAGCCTGTCCTTTCGCTGACCGGGCGCTATTCCCGCAAACGGGTCGGCGCAGACGAATCCTGACGCGGTGGCATTATGCCTATCGACCTCCGGTGGCAGGTCGATGTGATTCTCCTCCGCCACGCCCTGACGCACAGCCT
This sequence comes from uncultured Methylocapsa sp., assembly GCA_964440215.1. Lineage (GTDB taxonomy): Bacteria > Pseudomonadota > Alphaproteobacteria > Rhizobiales > Beijerinckiaceae > Methylocapsa. Next base: position 2,632 of record CAYTRB010000190.1, on the reverse strand, counting down.
CTACGAAACGGGCCTGAAGCCGGGCCAGCCCCACAGCCTGAGCTTCCTTGATCAAAGGCTGATCGACGTAGAGCTGCGTCGTCCTCGGGGAAATATGGTTTGCCAGAACCTGCGTTTTGGTCAAATCATAACCAAGCGCCGCGTGGGCCAGCGTTAGGCCGGTAGTGCGAAAGGACGCCAACGTGAAAGCCAACGCCGCACCATTGATATCGCGCAGATCGTGACGCCTAATGAATCGCTGCACGTGTTGGACCAGCAAGCCTACTGATATTAAACCGATCCGCCGCGAGACTGTGACGCCACCAAACAAAAATAGCTTGTCCCTCTGACTAGCCGGAGCGTGAGAAACGAGCGGTTCAGTCAGAGCCAGAACCCGATCGATCAGATTTGGAACTGATAGAGACCGATCGCGCAGAAAGCTGCGTCGCTGGATTTGGCCAGCGCGACCCTTGCCCCATGTCACAAGAATGCGTCCTTCAAGCATGACGTGTTCGATCATGCAGTCGCGCCGGAAGTTCCGCAATGCCTCTGGATTAGCAAACGTCTGCGCAGCGATCGCAATGATGTAAGGCACGATGGTGTCTAGATTCGCATGCAGGAAACGGCTAACCCGCCGGATACCGCCGTGCCTCTTTACTGCACGAGTTAATTTTCCAAATGTTTTGTCCCCGAGATCTTGCTGTCGTTGACCCGGGATGATACCGTCGAAACGATTGGCTATCAGGGCAAGCAAAACACCAAGATCGTTGAAATCCAGATCGCACGGCCGGGCCGCAGCAACTGCCGTAAGGCCGGCGCGGGCAAGCAGAGAACGACCTCTTTGGAAGTCTTCCCAACTCGCTTCGATGTCGTCTCGGCAAGCTTGGAGTATTGCCTTTAGGTCAGCGCTTCCTAACGCCGCGCGCCGCTGCGTCTCCATGTTCCTACGGGGGAACGGATTGAATGGTGGCTCCAAATCCGCTTGCACCCAGTCCGGCTGGTGACGAAGGAACCAAACCATAAGTTGTTTGATCCCTAACCAGTAGTTAGATCTCGTTTTCCTAGCGAACGACTGCCGGTCGAGCCACGCTATGTAAGCGCGCAACGTCGCGTTGCTAACGTCGGAGACTGACAAGACAGCCTCGTACCCCGGATCGTATTCGTCTAGAAAGCAGAACCATTTCCTGAGGCGTCGCCGCATTCCTTGGCGGGAGATTTCATTTAGGTCAGCTGCGTAACAGCAAAGGGCGTAGGCAAGCTCTGCAGCCATGCGCGCTCGTCGTTCATAGGCGGAGAAATCAATAATCTCTCCGGGCGCTCCGCGTACATCCGGGAAACGGACGATCAAACTGCTGGGATAGACCGTAGTGGAGAAATCATTCGGATGCAGCGGGAGCTTATAGCTTTTTCGCTTGCGCTTCATAGGATTAGCCTACGGCGCTAATGAGGTCATCGATTAACACCTCAATCGAGGAGAGGTCAATCGCCACCATCCTGAGATACATTGACGTTGTAGAAAGGTCAGCGTGGCCCAAAATCGTTTGTAGAGTCAGAAGTGGGTTCATCTCCGGCGCCCTTTCGGCTTGGCGCTGCAACAGGCGCAGCATGACGCCGGCGAAGGTGTGGCGAAGTGTATGGAAGGTCGCCTCGACACCAGCAACTGCACTGGCCCGCGCGAACATGGCGCCGATCCGGCGTGCAGTCATCGGTTCGCCTCGGCTCGTCAGGAACAACGCGTCTGGCTCCTGATAGTTAGGGGCTCTTAGGCGCGCCAGCCGCACCGTGACTGCACGCTCCTCGTGCAAGTAGGCCTGGGTTCGGTCGATCAGGGGCATGGGCGGGTAGACCTGGCGGACCCTGGCGCCTTTCGTGACATCGAGCCGGATCGGAACTACTGGCGATGTCGTGAACTCCATGCCGCTAGTCCTCGGCAACGCTCGCTTGCTTAGACCCGCAATCTCCATCCTGCGCATTCCGGTGAGCGCAGCCCATTCGATGATAAGTCGATCGCGTGCCCCGAGAGGAGCCATAACGCGGCGGATGTCGTCTGGCGCGAGGGGTCGCGGCAGAGTCCGAACCTGGCGGACCACGAGGTCGTTTCTAGATTGCATACCGCTATTTGCGTCCAGATGTACGAGAAAAGGCGCCGGCCTCCACCGCGCAACGGAGACATCGGACCACGAAAAAGGTGCTGCGGTAACCAGGCCGGACGCGGCACACCACCGGTAGAATAGCGCAAGGATCCGTAGCCGACTGTTAATCGTGGCGCGGGCGTAAGGCCGGCCGGTATGGTCGCTGCTATGAGTCAGCATGTAGTCACGGTAGGCGGCGACCTCATGAAACCTGACTCGGTCCCACGCCCACCCGTTGGCTTCCAGAGTTTGCCACCAGTCATAGAGCGCCTCGCCGTAGGTGCGCCATGTCTGAGCGCTACGGGTGCGCCCGCGCACAAGGGCTATGTGCAGCAACCACGCGCATGCCGGCTCGATCAAACACATATTGGCATTGAGCAACATAGGTACGCCTGGTACGGAACGCTTCAAGGGACGGAACGTATCAGTTGTGAAGAGGAGTTCGGCCATCGATGATCTCGCACCTGATCGTCGCTGCTTTGTGGGCGGCACTAAAGCCTCCCACAAAGTGGCAATGAAGA
>CAYTRB010000189.1:0-6156 GCA_964440215.1 uncultured Methylocapsa sp. | reverse complement strand
GCCTCTGCCTTCGGAGGGCAGCGCTCTATCCAGCTGAGCTACGGGTGCTTTCGCGTAGGCAGCGCCATTCTCGCCGATTTTGACGCTGTAGACCTATTCCGGTGCACGTCAAACGATGTGCCGTCAAGCCCTACGTGGCAAGCAAAGGGGCGGCTGGAACGCTGCCGGGCTTTATTGCTAAGAAAATAGAGCTCTTTTTTCCGCCACGGGCAGCCCGGCAGTCTTGAATATGAGCGCTCCATAAACATGGGTCTGCGGGGAACGCGGCTTTGCCGTAAGCCCTACCCGTGCTAGCAGTCAAACGATCGTGAAATTTAATGCAAGGTGGGTATCACGGGGTCGCACTGCAATTTGGCGATTTCATCCTTAAGTTGCAGCTTACGCCGTTTCATTTCGGCCAATTTTAACTCGTCTTTGGCGGGATGCGCCAATTCCTTTGCAATTTCCTTATCGAGCGCTTCATGACGCTGTCCGAGCGCGGCCAAATGAGTATCACGTGACATGCAGAACTCCATGTTAAAGTCCACATCTATTGGTAAATATGCCACAGAATTTTCAATTCGAGAAGCTGGTTTGCTGGTCAATTCGATCAAATGTTCGGCTGTCTCAAATGGCGTTAGCAAATGCTGAATGGCTTCGCCTCTGGCCGTAGAGGTGTAGCCCAGGCTCTGCCGATACGTCTCGTTTTGTGACCAGGTCCGGTCAAAGGCGGCGTTCGAAACCCGCCGGTAAGCGCATCGAACCTAAACAATTTTAAGCGTGCGCGTTCTTTAGCCGGCTTGGCTTTTGAGCTAAAATAAAAGCCAAGTTACGCAAAGCTGGAGAACTGGCGGCTCATGGCGGATAAACTAAACGAGGAGGATCGCGCTTTGTTGCGGTCCGAACTGGAGCGTCTGAGTCAGGAGCATAGGGATTTAGATGCCGCGATCGATGCATTGCTCCATGTGGGCTCTGGAGACCGGCTGCAAATCCAGAGGCTTAAAAAACGCAAACTCCTTCTGCGCGACCGCGTGGCGTTTCTCGAAGATCAACTTACACCTGACATCATTGCGTAAACTCTGATGAGAAGCACACAGAGTGCTGTCCTCTCCCAAGGTGTAGCATTTTAACCGTGGGCAGCTCTCAGACAGAAACATGGACTCGGCAAGAAAACGCTCGAATTCAAAGAATACACGGGACGCCGTTATTCCGCCGCACGCTTCGCCCCGCCAAAGCGGCGCTCGATATAATCATCGACGATCTGCTTGAATTCGGCGGCGATGCCAGTGCCGCGTAAAGTCATCGCTTTTTGCCCGTCGATGAACACGGGCGCCGACGGTGTCTCGCCGGTGCCAGGCAGCGATATGCCGATGTCGGCATGCTTCGATTCGCCTGGCCCGTTGACGATACACCCCATCACCGCCACATTCAGCGCCTCGACACCGGGATAGCGTGCGCGCCATAGCGGCATCTCATCGCGAATATAGGCCTGGATATCCCGCGCGAGCTCCTGAAAAACCGTCGAGGTTGTGCGGCCGCAGCCAGGGCAGGCAGCAACCAGCGGCACGAAGGTGCGAAACCCCATGGTCTGCAAAAGCTCTTGCGCCACCTTCACTTCCAATGTTCGGTCGCCACCTGGTTCGGGAGTGAGCGAAACTCTAATCGTGTCGCCGATCCCTTCCTGCAACAAAATGCCCATCGCAGCGGAAGAGGCGACAATGCCTTTCGAGCCCATGCCGGCTTCGGTGAGGCCGAGATGCAGCGCGTAATCGCTGCGCCGGGAGAGCGTGCGATACACGGCAATGAGATGCTGCACGTCCGAGACTTTTGCGGACAGGATAATTCTATCCCGGGATAGGCCGATTTCCTCGGCCCGCGCGGCGGAGGATAGCGCCGATTGCACCATCGCCTCGCGCATCACCGCGCCTGCCGAGCGCGGCGAAGATGCACTCGCATTGGCGTCCATGAGGGCGGTGAGCAGTTCCTGATCGAGCGATCCCCAATTGGCGCCGATCCGCACCGCCTTGCCATGGGTGATCGCGGTCTCAATGATGAGGCCGAATTGCTTGTCCCGCTTGTTCTTGAAGCCGACATTGCCGGGATTGATTCGATATTTGTCGAGCGCCTCGGCGCAAGCAGGATGATCGGCGAGGAGCTTATGGCCGATATAGTGGAAATCGCCGATGAGGGGGACATGGCATCCTGTTTTCAGGAGGCGGTCACGGATATGCGGCACGGCGGCCGCCGCTTCGTCGCGATCGACGGTAATCCGGACAAGCTCTGATCCCGCGCGGGCGAGCGCCGCGACCTGGGTCACGGTCCCCTCGATGTCGGCCGTATCCGTATTGGTCATGGATTGGACGACGGTAGGCGCGCCGCCGCCGACCATGATTGCACCTTTGCCGCAACCGACTCGCACACCGGTGGAACGGCGGCGGGGCAGGGGGCCTGCCGCGTCGGGGTCAATAAGTTCGGGGGAGACCGGAAGGCTGGAGCGTGTCATGCGGGGCTCGGGCTTGTGAAAAAAGGCGCCTGCCGGACATGTCCCGCGGGCGTGACGCGATCCTGACTCGATCAGTCATGAAAGAGTGGTGAACAAAAACACTTTTGCCGTCAAGAGCCTATGGACCGGGTACGCCGCAGCCGGCCCCTGTTCCGTGCTAGCCTCATGTCTCACCTAGGGGTATTGGTTTGCCGTCAACGTCTTACCCAAATGTGATTTTTGGGCACGCAATCCAACCAGCTGCGCAATGCTACTCGCCTCCAACTCGACATCGGCCGTTATGCTACCTTATAGCATCAATGGGCGTTACACAAAGCGCCGGCGTCATTTGGCACCAATGGATTTAGGGCCACGAAATTATGACGGCAGCGTTTCATATTATGTCAAGGATCGGACAATCGACATGGCACCAAAGCTCCGCAATATTTTAATAGGCACCGTAATCGTTTTGTTGCTCGCTGCTGGCCCCGTGGCGCTATTAGACTATTTTCTGCCGCATCACGCCATTTTGCGCATCGTCGGAGCGGAAACCCGGCGTCCGGTCGGCGGCAGCAAGGCCAACCCGGCGGCGCATGACGTCTTCTACGTTTTTGCCGAGGATGTCGACACACAGAAACCACGGGTGTTTCGGAATGAGGATACCGGCTGGGGTTTTCCATTTTATTTCAAATTCAATTCGGCGGATCTCCAGGCGGTGGCACAATCCATCGCGGGCGAGCGCGGCACGGCGCTTTTTACCTATTATGGCTGGCGTATCCAAATTTTCTCAGTCGTGCCCAATGTGACAAACATCAAACGCGCCGCGCCTGATGAAGAGCTGCCGATACCGTGGTTCAACCTCGGTTTTGGCGCGGTGGTCATCGGCGGGAGCATCTGGCTCGCCTTGTGGATACGCGGGCTTTGGAAACGGCGCCGTTAGGGGTGCTCGGCCTCTGCTGGCTCAGCGTGGTGGGGGGCCGGAAGAAAAGGGTGTGTCGTGATCAGGCTCCGACAGGTTGTAAGGCATGAAAAGCAAGAAAACGTTGCGTGTCTAGCCAGTTTCAAATTGTTCCCCCGGCCGGTCTCGGCCCGGGCCGGCTCGTCGCGCGACTGGGACAACTGTCTCTCAGGCTACTGGTCGTCGCCTCCTATGTCTGAGCGCATAGCCGGCAGCGGCCAGCGACTTCCATCACCTGCGCGCGGGGGGAGAAACGGGCTTCGCCAGCAAGCTCCGAGAGAGCTCCCCGCATCGCCGCGGATGTCGCCTCGACCACCTCGCCGCAAACATCACAAATGAGAAACACGATCGGCTCCTGCGCGGCGTGTCCATGGCCGCAGGCGAGAAAGGCGTTGCGGGAGGCGAGCCTATGGATAAGGCCGTTTTCGAGAAGGAAATCCAGCGCCCGGTAGATCGAAATTGGCGCTGGCCGTTTGCCGGTTACCTCCGCCACCCTGTCAATCATCTCATAGGCGCCAAGCGGGCGGCCCTCGCTTGCAAGAATCTCAAGAATACGTCGCCTGCCGGGGGTCAGACTTATCTTGTCGCGGCGGCAGAGTGCCAGGGCCGCGGCCAATGTACCCTTGGGGCCCGGGCCCCCTAGCTCACCGGCCTCGGGAAGTTTCTCCCGGCGTGTTCCGCGTGAAACATTCATACGGCCATTATACCCTGAATTCATGGGGGAAGCGATTTTTAAGCACTGAGCTTCGCTTTGGTTTCATCTTTCCGCCGCTCCGTTGTAGCATGGCGGCACGGCAATTCGGGCGGGGCCCCGTCATCGCGAACCCATGGAGGACATATGACACTGGAAACGCGCAATGCCATCGTAACCGGTTCGACCAGCGGCATTGGACTTGCCATAGCCCGTGCCCTCGCCAAGGAGGGTGCCAATATCGTGATCAATGGCATGGGTGATGCCACGGCGATCGAAGCCGAGCGGGCGGCAATCGAGAAGGAGTTCGGCGTCACTTCGATTTACTCTGGTGCCGACATGACGAAGCCAGACGAGATCCGCGCCATGGTTAAGGAGGCGGAAACCAAGCTTGGTTCGGTCGATATCCTTGTGAACAATGCCGGGGTGCAACATGTCGCTCCAATCGAGGAATTTCCTCGCGTCAATTGGGACATGATCATCGCCATCAATCTTTCTGCCGCGTTTCATGCAATGGCCGCCGCAATCCCCGGCATGAAGGCGCGCAAATGGGGCCGCATTCTCAGCACGGCCTCGGCCCATTCGCTCGTCGCCTCGCCGTTTAAATCGGCCTATGTGACAGCGAAACATGGACTTGCCGGCCTCACCAAAACAGCGGCGCTTGAACTAGCGACCTTCGGGATCACCGTCAATTGTGTCTCACCGGGCTATGTTTGGACGCCGCTTGTCGAAAAGCAGATCCCCGAAACAATGGAGGCACGCCACTTGACGCGTGAACAAGTCATCCACGACGTGATCTTGCTGGCGCAGCCAACAAAGCAATTCGTGACCGCCGATCAGGTGGCCGCGCTGTTTGTCTTTCTCAGCTCGGATGCGGCGGCCCAAATCACGGGATCCAATTACTCGATCGATGGAGGCTGGACAGCCGAGTGAGCTTCGCCGAGGGGGTGGCATGAAATAGGCGCCCGATCCGATCGGCTGGACTGGCAAGAAAAAGGTCAATCTCGCCTCACAAGGCGGCGGCGCTGGTCCGAGAAAAAATCTCGACATGTTCAAGCGACCGATCAACAATGCGGACGCGTTCCCTTTCGCCGAACGTAAGTTCCTGGATCTGGATTGCGATCGCCGCTGCCCTCGACGGCCTCACTATGACGGGCCTGTTTTCTCACCCCTTGTTCGAGCCTATAGGGATTCGTTCGCCTGAACATCAATCCCTGGCGCGGTCATCTCGAGAAGACGGCCAGCTTCGCCAAGCTGCGGCCTATGAGAGAACTTAATTTGTTTGTCGCCGTAACAAATGTCCACGTTGGCAGGATCAGGCTTTCAAAGGCTACGAACTCCGCCGAGATATCATGGTCTCCGCAGGCTTACTTTAAGTGCTTCGGGCAGCGGTAATTGGTCGTTTTTATTGGGGTGGCGGCCGCAAGGGCAATCCCTTCTTGTAGCCATTGTTCAAAGAGACCGTTTGTCCCGACATTGTGATCGTCCAGATCAATCCGGCTGCACGAAACTTGGCGTTACGCTGAGCGGCCGTGTGCGTCGCCTTGCTTGCTTGCATCATTCAATTCCCGCCTCCATTTCAACAGATCGATAGACAGAAGGCAAGCAATACCAAAGTTCGAGTCCGGTCGAATAGGCAGTCAAGATACGGCTTGATTTACATTTTGTTGAACAAAGTGCTGCGGAACCTTCCTGCCAACCCGCCATTAACGAACCACAACGGGGGTTATAGAGAAAGGAACTTGCCATGGATTGGAATCGTGTCGAAGGAAACTGGAAGCAATTAAAGGGCAAGGTCAAGGAGCAATGGGGCAATCTTACGGATGACGATCTTGATAAGATTGCCGGCAAGCGCGAACAGCTCGAAGGCGTGATTCAAGAACGTTACGGCTTGAGCAAGGATGCCGCGCGCAAGAATATTGACGAGTGGATCAATAAGCAGTGATCGCGTTTCTGAGTAGATAGGTTTTTGCGCAATTGAGGGCCGCATCATCTCGATTTGATGCGGCCCCTCCAGGGCTACGCTTATCGATGCGAGCTCATTAA
>CAYTRB010000188.1:0-6158 GCA_964440215.1 uncultured Methylocapsa sp. | reverse complement strand
CCGTACCCATAAAACACCTTCCTGCTCCAAAAGGAGCTTAGCAAAGGTGTCCACCTTTTCGGAGGAAGTTCAATTACTCGACGGCAAGGTGGCGTTTGACCAGGGCGCCACGGGGCCCGTTGATCGCGCCTCGTGTGTCGATCGCGACCTTCGTCGTGACCATCCCCATGCGGCCTATGGGGAAGTACCGCTGACTGTTCCTGTCTTGAGGGAGGGGGACGCCTGTGTGCGTGCGCGTCCGTATGGCCGAGATCGACGCCAGCTTTATCGTCATGCAGCGCATATTGCTGCTGCTTCCGAAGGGCGATATCCGCTCAATGTGTGCGGTTGCCGCCAGTTCGGAGGGGCTTGGATGGAGTGAGTCGTCTTGCGGCACCTTGTTCTACGCGGTGCATTTCGGCGAGGGCGGCCGCCTCTCCCGGGTGAAGATCAAGTCGCCATCGTTCTCCAATTGGCGCGCACTCCCCGAAACGGTCCATGACTCCAATATGATGGATTATGCAATCAACGAAGCGAGCTTCGGGCTGACCATTGCAGGTTGTGCGAGGTAGAAACCGACGATGGCACTCTGGACTCTATTTGGACTAGCCAAGGGCCGTGCCACAACGAAATGGCCGCAGGGTGATGGCAGCGACGGACAAGACGGCGTGCTGGGTATGCCGCGCTATTGTCCAGAGGAGTGCGCGCGCGATTGCAGCGCCTGCGTGTCCGTTTGTCCCACCGAGGCGATAACGCTAGGCGCTGGTGACGAGGCGCATGTCAAGGTGGACTATGGGCCTGCGACGTCTGCCAGCTTTGCACCGAAGTCTGTCCGACTAAGGCTATGACGGCATCGACCGATTGGGCTTTCGGAGTGAGGCAGCGCGAGGATCTGGTTTCGGCGGGTAGCGCGAGTGGCAATGATGCGGGGTTCTCCCCTGACACTGAGCGCAAACCCTTCCGCCGCAGCCTCCCTATCCGCCACGTCGATGCTGACTCTTGCAACGGATGTGAGTCGGAGCTGCAGGCATTGAACAATCCTTTTTATAATCTCCACCGGCTCGGTATTTTTTTCACACCATCGCCCCGCTTTGCTGATCTCTTGCTGGTGACGGGTCCGGTGACTCATGCGATGCGGGACCCGTTGCTGGCCGCCTATGAGGCGATGCCGGAGCCGCGCTGGGTGATGGCGGTCGGCACTTGTGCGGTCTCGGGTGGGGTAGCAGGTGGCGGCTATGCATGCGGCCATGGGTTGGAGGGCGTGCTGCCGGTCGACATCTATCTTCCCGGTTGCCCGCCAAACCCGGCTTCCATCATCCTGGCGCTCTTGATGTTTCTCGACCGGGCGCCACAGCGCGTTCAAAAGGGTCGGCTTGTCAAATGATGTCCTGACTGCCGCTGCTGACTTGTGGATCGCCGAGGCTAAAGCATTCTTATCGAAAAAGTTGCGTCAACTTTTCCCGAACTCTCTCTAGATTGCTGCCAATCGAGCCAAGCTTCTACTGCGCCGGCTAGCACCAAGGATCCTGCGACGATCTTCGCGCTCATGTTAGAAGGCGAGTTTTGACCAGACTTGCATCGCTCAAAGGTCAATTATACGAGCAATGCCATCGCCTGCACGCAAAACGCCATGATAAGGCCGAGAACGCCGATCTGCCAGGATATATGGAGCCCCGAGTCAAAAGTGCCAAGCGCCAGCAGCATCAGAAGCGCTAGCCCGGCTGCTGGCCCAGCTAGCATTTTTTGAACAGCTGGCAACAGCACTAAATTCATCACGACAAAATAAGCCAACCAGTGGAGGGCTTGCGTCCAAACCAGCCGGAATCGAGCTTCGGATTCGCTCGTATGAAGCCATCCCATGGTTACGCAAAAGAGTCCCGTCGTAACGGTAAGAAACTCCCAATATAGGGTGGGAGGCTGGTGCGAAACGCTGGTATAGGCCACGCCAAATAGAGTGAGCGCTAGCAAAGCGATATAAGGCAAATTCCTGAGCCAGAACCTTGCTATGCGCGGCTGGGCCGGGGGAGTTACCGTATGAACGGTATAATATGCCATTTCCGGTTCGCTCATTGGGAGCTGTCGTCAGATCATTTGAGACAGGGAGCGGCCTTTATCGCGCAAGAGCCATGCACGATCAAGAAGATCGCCATGATAGACCGCCGTATTTGCGTGCAATGCTTAAACGAGATGCATCATTCAGAAAGAATTGGCAAAAGATTCTGAAATCACGAACCTTCACGGTGCGCCGTCTACCTTGCCCAATTCCGCAATCACGCCAGCGTATCCTGGATTCTTGTCTCGCCATAGGCAAGGACTTGGACTTTCTCGAGAGTTACGAGGCCGCTCCCCATCATCTCATCCAGGACAGGCAGGAACGAATTGATCTTCTTATCACTATCGACAATTTCGATGATAATCGGAAGATCCCCGGAAAGACGCAAAATCTCTGTGGTGTGAAGTTTGCTCGAGTGCCCAAATCCCACAGGCCCGCGAAGCACGGTCGCGCCCGCAAGATTTAGCTCGCGGGCCTTCAGGACGATCGACTCATATAGCGGGTGGGAATGATAACGCTGATCCTCGCCGACGAAGATGCGGAGCAGCACAGCATCTTTAGGAACGTGCATTGACTTGCCTTCCCCCAGACCATGATCCGTTGCTATTTGAGGATAGCCCAGCCCATGAGGTGGATAGTTCCCTTGCCCTGTCCCGATTTGGCCAACAAAAAAGCCCCTACAGCGCGCGATACACAGTAGAAGCCATGAGCTGTTCCAGCGGTTTAGGGAAGCCCCATCCCTTTATTCTTTAACCATAATCCTCCCAACCCGAAGAGACGTTACCGGCGATGGAGTTCGCCATATGACCGCCCTCGGGGCTGATGACTCCTGCTTGCGTCTTCGGATGGCAGGAGAAGTTTGCATGAGAGGCAGCCGGCGATCCCCAGAACGATCTATGTACTTACGCTTGTGCCCCAGACCCGGGCGCGGCCGCCTATGGGCGGAGCCGTCCCATGATCCCGCGAGGCAGCCTTCTCCTGATCGCCCAGGTTCTGGCGGTGCTGTTCCTGACGCCTCGCATTCAGCGCATCATCGTTCAACGAGAGGAACGGGTGTAACGCGCCCGGGGACCCCCGATCTCCGAGTCTTGGCGGGCCCGCTGGCAGCTTCTCCACAAAGAGATCGCGGCGCCGGTACAAGTGTCGTTGTTCTAGGCGACACGGATCGCTGCCTTCCCTTGCATAGTTGTCATTCCGATTCTGATCCCTGTGCTGATCGGCTTCCCGCTATCGCTTCGGAACTCAGTTGAGTTGGCCACCATGTTCATCCAGCATCTTAGTCCGCTTGCCTCATCGCTTTTCAGCCTTTTAACGATCACAAGCCTCCGCTTGGCATTCGTCATGTTGGGATCGCGTTGGCTCAATAATTATCTCTACGCGTTCGCGGCGGAATCCTGGATCATCGCGGCGCTTTCCGCGGCTGTTGGCTATTATGGCGGCTAACCCGAGCTTTATCTGATAGCTATCCTGACACTGCTATTTCGCGGTTTGCTGCTTCCCTATCTGGTGTGGCGGATTATCCGACGGTTGGAAGTTGATCGCGAGATCCATCGCTTCCTGCAGTCAAGTACAAGCCTCAGTATCGGTGCCTTATTCGTGCTTCTGGCACTTTCGGTATCGTTTAGAGTCGCCGCTGGTCTCCATCTGGAACTCACGGTCGTAACCCTGGCGCTGACAGTCATGCTGTCGATGAAGCTTATTGGTTTTCTTATTCTCTCCGTCCGACACGAGGCAGTCAGCCAAATCCTTGGGTTGCTGTTGCTGGAGAACGGGATCTTCCTCGGCTCGCAAATCCTCGTGCCCGGCATGCCGCTCCTGATCGAGATCGTCATCCTCTTCGATCTTCTCATCATTGTTGCGTGTTTCGGCGTACTCGTTGGCTATCTCCAGACCCATGCCGGGACGACGAGCAGTCTCGATCTCAAGAGATTGGTGGGATGATGGTCGGCGCGCTCATCCTTGCTGTTGCAATGGCGCCGGCGCTGGCCGTCATTGGATGCTAGGTTTCACGCCGGCCGCGTGTAGCGGAGGCGCTCAATCTTATTGCCAGCGCTGTGTCCCTTGTCTGCGCACTGCCGCTCCCGTTCCTCATCAATGGACAGCAGCTGCTCTTCTGGAACGACTATATTATGATGGACGGTGTCTCCGCGTGGGTGATCCTATGCACATCGATCGTCTATTTCCTCGCCTCTATCTATGCCGTCGGTTACATGCGGCTTCTGAACGAGGATGAGCGCCTCTCCGGGTTCTTCGCGTTATTTGCTGGGTTCGGCCTGTCCACATTGATCGGCCCGCTCATGAACATGGTGGGCGTCTATTGGATCGCGATCGAGCTGACCACGCTTGTCAGCACCTTTCTGGTCGCTTTCGAGCGCGACGCCGAAAGCATGGAGGCCGCCTGGAAATATATCATGGTTGTTTCAGCAGGGATCAGTCTGGCGCTGCTTAGAACGATCCTTTTTTATTGGGGCGGCAGCTTTGTGCTCAAACCAACATACAAGATGACATGGGGGGTCCTGACGGATATCGCGCCTCGAATGAACCCCGCCCTGATTATGCTTGCCTTCCTGCTCGTGCTCGTCGGCTACGGGACCAAGGTCGGCCTCGCGCCCATGCATAGCTGGCTGCCGGATGCCCATAGCGAAAGCCCGGCGCCGGTATCGGCAATGCTCTCTGGATCGCTCTTGAACACGGCCATGATCGGGATCGTGCGGTTTCTTGGCGTTGCAATGGCCGCCAATCTTGGACTACTCCCGCAACTTGCTCTCGTTGCATTTGGCGTGCTGTCGCTATTCCTCGGCGCTCTGTTCATCGTGCGTCAACAAGGAGTGAAACGGCTGATGGTCTATTCCAGCATCGAGCATATGGGCATCGTCGCGCTCGGCTTCGGCTTTGGCGGCGTGCCGGGGGTCGCGGGCGCGCTCTACCACATGCTCAATCACTCGCTGAACAAGTCTCTCATGTTTTTCGGCGCTGGGAACATGATGCGCGCCTATGGGACCAAGGAGATCGCGCCCATCCAGGGTGTTGGGCGCCGCTTCCCAACCGAAGGTGCGCTCTGGCTCGCGGGCGCCATCGCTATCACCGGAGCGCCGCCCTTCGGCCTCTACCTAAGCGAGTTCACCATTATGCAGGCGGGCCTGAAGCCTTCGTTTTCCTGGGCCGTCTTCATCATGGCGATCTTGCTGATCGTCATTTTCATCGGGTTCATGAACCATTTCAGGACTATGTATTACCAGCCGACTCCCGCCCTGGAATCGGATGGCGGCCGATTGAGCGCCTGGTGCGCCGTGCCGATGCGGCTGTCGCTCATGCCGCTCCTGGTCCTAGGTTTGTGGTGGCCCGCCAGCGTGTGGGATTATCTGACCACCATTGCACAATCGCTATCTCCGGGGGAGTGATGACAGGCTCGAAGCACACGTCGAGAGTGTAGAAGCCTGGCTGCCGGTGCAATCCGGCGGCCTGGGTCGAAGACCCACCGGTATCCCTTGAGAAGGGAGGCCGTCTTGTCGAATGACCTTCTGGCCGCCGGATTGGCAGCCTGGTTCATTGCCGCGGTGATCGCTTTGACCGGCCAAGCCGCGTTTGCCGCACGCATACTAATCGGGATCGGCGGCTTGGCATTTTTGGCGCTCGTCCTCACGACGTTGCCTGGGGGCTCGCAATCCGTTCACACTCCGCTTGGTCTAGGCGACATGTCGGGGTCGGTGTTCCAGCTCTCGCCGGACGCTCTTTGGCTGCTCGGCTTTGGTCTGCCGGGTGCCATTTTTGCCGCATGGCTCGGTACACCGACTAGGCGTCAGACAAGCAGGGTGTTTGGTGTCGCGGCAAGCCTCATTGGGGCAATTGGTGTGTTTGGCTTGCAAGACGCCGTCAGCTTTCTCGTGGCGTGGGAGATTATGAGCCTGGGTGGCGCGGTCATGATCCTGCGCGAGGATTTGGCGCCGGAAATAGGTCGCCCCGTCTTGTTTATGCTGGGCCTGCTTGAGGCAGGCTCTGTTGCGCTGATCCTCGCGTTCATCCTTTTAGCGCAAGCGACAGGCAGTTTGGCCTTCTCCGATTTCGCTGCGACCGCCCGCGCGATGCCGGAAGGAGAGCAGCTTTTCATTGGTCTTCTATTGCTAGT
>CAYTRB010000187.1:0-6221 GCA_964440215.1 uncultured Methylocapsa sp. | reverse complement strand
ACTCATCGCAGATCGTCCGAATCTGGGTGATGATCCCGGCTTCCTCGAGTTGCGCAACTGGTGCATCATAGAAAGTCAAAGACAACAGGGCGCCCGCAAACTGGAACGCAGTTCTCGCTGCATGAGCCGAGTCAAGCTCTGGACGTTTTGTCACGTTGATTTCGATAGTGTGCACCAGAGCCCATCATCGACGATCCACAGATGGGGCCAATCCGAAGGAATCAAAACCCACTGAAATCACGAAACTTCTTGTTCGCTCAGCCGCTTAGACATGAGTCTTCAACATATCAGTTGAGTTGCGCCGCCACCTTGTCGATGCCTGCTTTGGAGCAAGCCTCGTCCTTGTCGCCGCCGGGAGCACCGGAAACCCCGACCGCGCCAATGACGTCTTCGCCGACCTTGATCGGTAAGGCGCCTTGCAAGGCAATCACGCCGGGGAGATGAACGACTCCCAGGGTGGGATTGTCTTTCACGCGTTGCGCGAAGTCCCCTGAGGGCGACCGGAAAGTGCGGGCTGTATAGGCTTTGCGCAGACTATTCTCTAAAGTGTGCGGCGATGAATCGTCGCCTCGAATTGCAACGAGGACTTGGCCCTCGCGGCCGACCACATGCACCGACACGTGATACCCCTGTTGTGCGCAGCTTTCGTAAGCGGTTTGCGCGATGGTCAAAGCTACCGACGCTGACAGGTTCTTTTCGTTAAGAAGTTCCGCATTCGCAGGGAACGAAACAGCACAGGCCAAACCCGCGACGGTAGCCAACTTGTATGCGGTTAACTTGGTTCTCATCCACTTTTCCTTTAGTTTTTATGTTGCTCATGCCACTGACGCACAATTGCCAGCGTGTTCTCGATATGCTTGTCGGGCGTCGGATCGACATAGGAGTAGAGAACCGTGCCCTCGGGTGCGATCACATAAGATATGCGGTCTGACACGGTCTCCCCGGAGGCGGTAACTCCGGCCCTTAGCGCGTCATAAGCGTGAATAACGGATAGGGAGGGGTCGGCCGCGACCGGGAATTTGTCGCGGCATTCCTGGGTCGAGAAATCACGCTGCACCTCGATCGGGTCTTTTGACAATCCGATCAGGGTTGCTCCTGCTTCCGCGAAGCTTGCCGCCGCTTCGGCAAATTCATGAGCCTCGATGGTGCAGCCCCGGGTGAACGACTTCGGGTAGAAGTAGAGGACCACGGGTCCGCGTTTCAGGGCGTCGGACAAGGAAAATGTGAAGTCCTTTCCGCCGACCGCCGCTTGCGCGGTGAAATCGGGCGCGGCGTCGCCCGGTTTCAAGGCCGCCCAAACCGGCGTCGTCAGAAGGCCCCCAAAAACGGCGAACCACACTGCAAGGCGCTTCATATGATTTCCTCCCGTGTCTCACATCTGGGATAGCGTCAAACACACGTTTCGCGCGTCGTGTTTGTTTGCGTTCTCGAAAAAAGTCAGCGGACCGCTGCTGCTGCAGGCGGCGCTTGCGGCGCGATTTTGGTCAGCGTGCCGCCTTCGGCTTCGTAATACTCGGCCGCAATGGCACCGGCGACTTTGAAACCGTGACTGGCGAGCAGATCGCCCGCGGCGCCGTTGCGTCCGAAATGGTTCGCGACGGTCACGATAACGCGATCTTTGGGGATATAGGCCAGATTTTTTTCGACGTCGTTGGCCTGAATGCTGAGATAAACCGGTAAACCGCCTGTCTTCGTGATTTCGTCAGGCCGCCGAACGTCAATGACGAGAAGGTTTTCCGGCTTGGCCAGCAGGGCTTCGATTTCAGCGCGCTTGAGCCGTGTCGTTTTGTACTTGTATTCGTCGGCAGCAGGCGGTTGCGCTGCCGCCGCGGCAGGCGCTGGTATCGCGATTTTGGTCAGCGTGCCGCCTTCCTCTTCGTAATTCTCAACCCCAATCGCACCGGCCACTTTGAAGCCATGGCTGGCGAGCAAATCGGCCGCGGCGCCGGCGCGTCCGGCATGGTTCGAGACGGTCACGATACTGCGATCTTTGGGGATATTGACCAGACTGCTTTCAAGATCCTTGGCCTGAATGCTGAGATAAACGGGCAAGCCCCCGATTTTTGTCAATTCATCGGGCCGCCGGACGTCAATGACGAGCAGGCTTTCCGGCTTGGCCAGCAGAGCATCAATTTCTGCTCGCTTGAGCTTCGGCGTCTTGAACTTGTATTCGGCAGCCGCCGGTTGCGCAGCGGCGGGGGTGGCCGTGTCCGCAGCACGCGCCAGCGGCGCCGCGAGAAGGAGCGCCATTGTAGCGCAAGTCAGAAGTTTATGCATTGTCATTGTTACCTTTTGTACGGGAGTAGTTGATGAACAAAGGCCGGGCTTCGTCAGCTGCGGCTGTTTCCCAGATGCGCATCGAAGAATTCGATGGTGCGTTGCCAGGCGAGCTTTGCGGCGTCTGCGTCATAGCGGGGCGTGGTATCGTTGTTGAACCCATGCTGAACGCCTGGATAGATAAAGGCCTGGTAGTCGATGCCATTGGCTTTTAGGGCGGCCTCAAAGGCTGGCCATCCCGCATTGATACGATCGTCGGCGCCGGCGTAATGGATGAGGAGGGCCGCCTTTATGCTCGCCGTTTCTTCGGCTGTCGGCTGGGCCCCGTAGAAGGGTACAGCAGCGGCGAGATCGGGGAGCTTGGTCGCCAGGAAATTGGCAATGCCGCCGCCATAACAAAACCCGACGACGCCCACTTTGCCGTTACTATCGGGCAGGGCCTTCACGAAATTATAGGCTGCGATAAAGTCATTGCGGGTCTTGGCCTGATCAAGCTTGGGGAAAAGATCACGCGCGTTGTCCTCGTCGCCGGGATAGCCGCCGAGCGGGGTGAGCGCATCCGGGGCAAAGGCGATAAAATGATCGACCGCCAGCCGCCTGGCAATATCTTCGATGTGAGGATTGAGGCCGCGATTCTCATGCACAACCAGCACAGTAGGGAGCTTCCCCTCCACATGGGCAGGCTTCGCCAGATAGGCGCGCAAGGTGCCGTAGCCGCTGGGTGAGGGATACTCCACATAGCTCGCCGTGATACGGGGATCGTCCTTGGCGATTTGCTCGGCCTCGGCGAAGCGCGGGCTCAGTGCGTCGAGCAGTCCTGCCGCGGCAGCGCCACTGGCGGCAAATTTCGCGGCCCCATCCAGAAATCCTCGACGGCTGGTCAAGCCGTGCACGTAAAGGTCAAAAAGTTTCAGCACCTCTGGCGCAAAGTCATTGGCTGTCTTTTTTGTCACCCATCATCTCCTGGTGAATGGCCGTTCTGCGGAACAGATAAATCGTTCTTTGCGGGGGTCGTTGTGGCGAACGTGACGGACTCAATTGGCGATGCGTGAACCAACCGTTTCCTTTGCTGCCATGACTCCCGCTGGGCAAAAGGCGGACACGTGCCGGCAGCCTTGAGCGCTTGCAAATTTTTATATCAGCCTATTATTCCAGTCAATTGACATTCTCGATAAATTTAATAGGAATATGAATCGAGTTCGCTTTGGGCGCTTGCTATGTGAAGAAACGCCCTCGCGGGCCGTCTGTGCTGAAATTAGCTATAACACGATCGGAATAATAGGGTTATAGTGGCGGTGTGAGGAAACTGAGGCCGGAATGGACCAGTCCAGATTGAAGCCACGGGACGACAGTGACAGGCGAGCCAACGATGTTCTGGGACATTCTCGAAATTGGGGTTAGGCAATGAAGAAAACACTAAAGAAAGCATGTCTGGCCGGTTTGTTAGGCCTTTCAACTGCGGCCGCGTTGGCAGACGATAAGCCGGTCGACAGCGAGGTTAAAGCGGCGAGTCCGTCGTCACGGCTGCCCTATGGGTGGCAGGCGGTGCAGACTCCGGCCGAACCTGCGATCAATCAAAAAGACTGGGTGCGGACGCCGATTGACGCATTTGTCCTGGCGAAATTGGAAGCCAAAGGCTTAAAGCCGTCACCTGACGCTGATCGCGCCACCTTCATACGGCGCGCGACCTTGGATGCATGGGGCCTCATCCCCACGCCGGAGGAAACCGCGGCCTTCGTGACCGATACTTCGCCGGACGCCTATGAAAAGTTGGTGGATCGTCTGCTGGCATCGCCGCATTTCGGAGAGCGTCAGGCACGTCTCTGGCTCGATTTGTCGCGGTATGCGGACAGCGCTGGTTTCCAAACCGACCAGACGCGCTCCGACATGTGGCGTTTTCGCGATTATGTGATCAACGCGTTCAACCAGGACAAGCCTTATTCCCGCTTCATCCAGGAGCAGATTGCTGGTGACGAATTGGCGCCGGGCAATCAGGACATCCTGGTCGCCACCGGCTTTTTGGCGGGATATCCCGACAATTATAATTCCCGCGACCTGGTTCAGAGGAAGTTTCAAATCACGACCGACATCACCGATACGGTGGGTCAGGCGATCCTCGGCACCACGGTCGGTTGCGCACGCTGCCACAATCACAAGACGGACAAGTTTACTCAGCAGGACTACTACTCGCTCCAGTCCTTTTTTGCGAATACGAGCGAAGTCGACAAGATTCCCGCGGCGAAAGGCGACGTCGAACACGAATATGACAAGCAGTGGGCGAAGTGGGACGAAGCCACCAAGGACATTCGTTTTCAGCAAGCGGTATTGATCGCGCCTATTAAAGACAGGGCTCTAAAATATCACAAAGAGCGTTATCTGACCGATAGCCGTGTCTCTATTTTCAAGCCCGAAAGTGAGTGGACACCACATGATCGTTGGATCAATCACCGCCTTGAGAATGTCACGACCGAGGCGGATTACGCGGGCTATCTCCGAGTAGCGGGCGAGGACAAGGAAAACAACCCAGAATACAGCCCGGAAGCTGAAGAGAGATGGCAGCAGTACAAAAAGCTCACGGAGGATCTGAAGAAGTTCGACAAACTCAAGCCCGCCAAGGGTTCGAACACCTACACGGCCATGACGGAACTCGGCCATCCCAGTGCGCCGCCTAGCTATGTATTTTCTGGCGGCAATCATGAAAAACCCTTGGATGAGGTGCAGCCGGCGTTCCCCGCGGCCCTGACCGACGAGAAGCCGGTCATCACGCCAACAGCGACGTCATCGGGACGCCGGACAGCCCTGGCGAACTGGCTCGCCAGCCCGCAGAATCCGTTGACGGGGCGGGTCTTCGTCAACCGGGTCTGGAATGAATATTTCGGGAAAGGCATCGTGGTCACGGTCAGCGATTTCGGGAAAGCCGGCGACAAGCCCTCGAATCCCGAGTTGCTGGACTATCTGGCGTATAATTTCGTCAACGCACAAGGCTGGAGCGTCAAGAAGCTCCACCGGGAGATCTTGTTGTCGAGCGTCTATCGCCAGTCCTCGGCATACCGTGAGGATGCGCATAACGCCGATCCTGAAAACAAGCTGCTGGCCGTGTTTCCGCGCAAGCGCCTCGAGGCCGAGGAGATTCGTGACTCTCTGCTCGTCGCATCCGGGAAGCTTAACGACAAAGTCGGCGGCCCGAGCGTGTTTCCTCCCGTGCCTTCAAATCTGAACGCAGGAAATCTTTGGGAGGTGTCCAAGGATACGCAGGATTTCAACCGGCGAAGCCTCTACATCTTCACCCGGCGCAGCGTTCCCTATCCGCTGCTCGAATCCTTCGACATGGCCTCCTCCCAGCAGGTGCATAGCAAGCGTGACGTAACCACTACCCCGCTACAGGCGCTGACGCTGTTCAACAGCGACATCGTCTTCTCTTGGTCGCAAGCCTTGGCGGGAAGGGTGATCCGTGAGGCGGGACTTGATGAATCGGCGCAACTCGACCGGCTCTATCAGATTTTGTTCTCGCGGAATCCCGACGAAACCGAGAAAGACACGTTGCTGGCATTTTTGGTGAGTCACGAAAAGGTCATCAGGGCAAAGGCGGAAGACGGCAAATTCTCGATCGCGATTCCGATTGGCCTGAAAGATACGCAGTCGCTGGATCCGATACGGGCAGCGACCTTTGTCGATCTAGTCCACGTGGTCGTGAACTCGAACGACTTCATTTACCGCTTCTGACGTCTTCAACAACATCGAAAGAGAAACAACCTCATGAGCACGAAATCTCGACGCGAGCTGCTATTCAACACAGTCTATGGCCTCGGCGGTCTTACCTTGGCCGCCCATATGCCAGGGGGAGGGATTTTCGCTACTCCCGCCTTGGCGGACAGCCTATTGGACCCCTTATCTCCCAAACAGCCGCACTTTCCGCCGAAGGTGAAATCGGTAATCTGGCTGCA
>CAYTRB010000186.1:0-6289 GCA_964440215.1 uncultured Methylocapsa sp. | reverse complement strand
GTGCCATTACCCTGCCGACGGTCGATGTCACCGCCAACCAGCAAGGCGCGCCAGGCGGCGGCGGCGAGGGGACGGGCGGCGGCTTCGGCGGCGCCGGGCCGGGACAGGACCCTTTCAACAATTCTTACGTCTTGCCCGACGCCAGCACCGGCACCAAGACCGACACACCCATCATGGACACGCCTCTGAATGTTCAGTCGGTCAGCCAGCAGGTGCTGAAGGATCAGCAGGTCATCACGCTCGACCAGGCTCTGGCGAATGTCAGCAACGTCTCGATCACGAATCAAACGCAATTTAACGGCACGCCCTTTTCTGAAATCCAGATTCGCGGGTTTGGAACTTCCAATATTTACCGCGACGGGTTCCGTGTGGATGGCGGTGCCAGCAACTTCCTGCAATTCGCCAACATAGCGAACATCGAGGTGCTCAAGGGTGCGGGGGCCGTGCTCTGGGGGTTCAGCGAGCCGGGCGGCATCATCAATATCAACACCAACCAGCCGCTGGATACCCCCTATTATAAGGCGAGCCAACAGATCGGCTCCTTCGGCAACTACCGCACCACCATGGACGCCACCGGCCCTCTCACCGAGGACAAGGCCTGGCTCTACCGGTTCGACATGTCCTATCAGAACAATGCCGCTTCGTGGGGTTACCCCAGCGATTTTACGCCGGTGATGAATTTGTTCCTCGCGCCTGTTATCAAATGGAACATCGACGGGGCAACCTGGGTGAAGCTCGA
Organism: uncultured Methylocapsa sp.; assembly: GCA_964440215.1. Classification (GTDB taxonomy): domain Bacteria; phylum Pseudomonadota; class Alphaproteobacteria; order Rhizobiales; family Beijerinckiaceae; genus Methylocapsa. The sequence goes on along the minus strand of CAYTRB010000186.1, from coordinate 5,550 downwards.
AGCCCAGTATCTATATTCAAAGATCGGTTATAATTTTCCCTTTGTTCCTTTTAACAACGGCCAGTTCGTCCCCCTCGCGCGAAGCCTCAATTATGCTGAGTCATCACCCGCTGTGGGACCGACGCTGTTTAGCGCGCTCTCCTGGTCCCACCAATTCCCCAATGATTGGACGGTCAAGGGGCAATTCTCATATTTCCGGTCTAATACTAATATAGTCGAACCCAGTGGGTTCGGATTCGATTCCACTAACCCCACGCCTACGCTTTCCCGACAGCTTGAGCAACTTTACGAAACCCAAACGACGTATTCAACCAATGTCGATCTTATCGGACACATCGACACTTTTGGCGCCCGGCATACCTTGCTCCTGGGCGGCGATTTCTACAAATTGACTAACTACACATTAGAAGCAACCCAAAATTTACTTGCGAATTCGTCCCCCATCGCGGTGTGGAATCCTATTCATACGGGCGTCCCTTCCTTTGACGCCGGTGGTGCCTTGTTCGGTAGTACAGAATCTGTCAATCCCCAAGACACCGCTGGTGTCTATGCGCAAGATCAGATCGAGCTACCTTATAAGTTCTTTGTTTTGGCGGGGGCGAGATATCAATATATCCGCCAGAATGGCGGCCTCGTGGGCGGCACTTTCCCATTTGGGCCTGGGTTTTCCTTTCCGTCGACATTTGCCGTTAATTCGATTGTCAAGACTGCGGACACGGAACAGCGTGTGACGCCCCGCTTCGGCCTGTTGTGGCGGCCGCAAGAGTGGGTGAGCTTCTATGCCAATTTCGCCCAGGGTTTCAGCGCCAACATTGGCACGATCTACCCTAATATATACGCTCCGCCGACGGACTCGACGGATGCGGAGGCAGGTGTCAAGGTCGAGCTTTTCGACGGGAGGCTCCGCGCCACCGCCGCTTATTACGATCTGACCAAGACGAACGTCACCGAGCCCGATCCAAACCCGGCCCACGTGTGCAATGGCGGGGGGCCCGGCAGCTGCTCCCTCGTGGTCGGCGCGGTGCGCGGCAAGGGGCCGGAAGTCGATATCCAAGGCAGGATTCTGCCGGGCTGGGACGTGATCGTCGCCTATTCCAATGAGAATACCGAAATCACCAAAACCAATCCGGGCCCAGACCAAACGGGGACTCTCGGTCAGCCTCTTGGGGGCGTTCCACGCGTTTTGGGAAGTTTTTGGACCACCTACGATTTCCAGGACGAGACCTTTAGGGGCTTGAAGATCGGCGGCGGCGTCATCTACCACGGCTCACAGCCGTATAGCACGCAGCCAAGTGGGTACTATCAGTATCCCTACCTCTCACCTTACGCCACCGTGAATCTGATGTCCGCCTATAGCTTTAAGCTCGGCGAATCGAAGGTCACGGCGCAGGTCAATGTCACAAATCTGCTGGACCATACCTACTACACGGACGCTGCTACGAATGTGCCGGTTGGTACACCAGGACTTTCAGTACAAAGGCTCGTCTATGGCACGCCGTTCTCCGTCATAGGCTCGCTTAGCGCCGAGTTGCCGGGTGATGCCTCCTCACCCCTCTCTGTGCCGCCGCCGCCTCGGGTGCCGGTGTTCACCTGGACCGGCCCCTATGTCGGCGGCCAGATTGGCATCGCCTGGGGCGACAACAACGGCAATCTCACGTTCACGACGCCCGGAGGCTTGTTTGGCACCTATCCCTTGACCGGCGAAGCGTCGGGCGTGATCGGCGGCGCCCATGTCGGCTATAATTTGCAGATCAACCAAGCGGTGATCGGCGTCGAAGGCACGGTCGACGGCACCAACTTGAACAAGATCGTGCTGACCCCCTTTGCCGATGGTATCGGTCCTAACGTTCCTCTCAATCCTACCACCTTTCTTTTCCCGTATGGCGGTACCATGCGTGGCAGCGTGCATTCCGACGTTCAGGGTTCGATTCGCGCCCGCGCGGGCTACACCTGGGATCGCCTGCTGGTTTATGGCACCGCCGGCGCCGCTTTCGCCGGCTTTTACAGCGACTTCAACATTGGCGGGACCGACGCTCCTCCGGGAGGAAATTACTACGCCGGCGGCACGAACGCGATGGTGCGCGTGGGCTGGACGGCCGGCGGCGGCGTCGAATATGCCCTCAACAACAATTGGTCGGTGCAGGCCGAATACCGCTATTCGGATTTCGGCCGTCTTACGGATGTGACCCCCGGGTTCGCCTTCTCCACCGTCCGCCACTTGGCGCAAAACCAGGTCGAAACCGGCTTCAGCTACAAGTTCGACAGCTTCCCTCCCGATACCGGCGCCGATCACGTTGGCCCCGCTCCGTTTGACTTTTCTCAGATTCGCTTCTCACAGGTTGGCCCTTCTCAGGCTGGCACCGCCCCGGCGGGCGCCGCACCGTCCCTCGCAGCCGGCCTGCTATCGCCGCCGCCATTGGGGCCGGTCAACTGGACCGGCTTCGATCTCGGCTTCCAGGTAGGCTATGCCTGGGGCGACAGCAATTTTAACTTCACTGGATTTGATTCTTCGGCCGGCAGCACTGTCAATAGCAGCGTCAGCAGTACCCGGACCGGAGGGATTGGTGGTGCTCATGTCGGCTATAATTACCAATTCGACCAATGGGTGGCCGGTGTCGAAGGGAGTGTCGACGTGACCAGCTCTCTCAGTACAGCCTCCTTTCCTGCCGCCTTTGGCGGCAGCTTGCTGACGGCTTCAACGGCCTCCAACGTCCAGGGTTCGATTCGCGGCCGCCTCGGCTACGCCTTCGACCGCGCTCTGATCTACGCCACCGCCGGTGTCACGATCGGCGACTACACAACGAGTTACCTGCTTATCGGCAACCGGACCGGAAACGGCGGCATAAACGGCGGCAATCTCGTCTTCGGTCCAAACGAATTCACGAACTTTCCGGTCGGCTGGACGGCTGGCGGCGGCATCGAATACGCCATCAACGACCATTGGTCGGCGCGCGGCGAATACCGCTACACCAGTTTCGGCACTGTTTCGAACGCCTATATTGACGGTGGAGCGTTGGCATCGACGCCCGGCTTATTGGGCTCGTCACTCAGCGCGAGTCGCCGGTTGAACCAAAACCAGGTGCAGGCCGGCTTCAGCTACAAGTTCGACAGCTTCGATCCAGCGGCCGCCGATCACCTTGGCGCCACTCCGGCGGGCGCTGCACCGGTTCGCGCGGCGGATCTGCCGCCGCCGCCCCCGGTGCCGGTAATCACCTGGACGGGCGCCTACCTCGGCGGCCAGATCGGCGACGCCTGGGGCGACAACACCAGCAATGTCGCTTACGCGACGCCCGGTGGCCTGTCCGGTGTTGGTGCCCTGGTTAGCGCCGCGCAAGGCGTAATCGGCGGAGCCCAAGCCGGCTATAACTACCAGATCGATCAATGGGTGATTGGCATCAAAGGCACAGTCGACGTCACCAATTTAAGCAGGCGCGTGGCGCTCGGCATTTCCGACGGCGGTGCGACCGACGCCTCGGGCAACCTTCTGGGCGGCACCCTGGCGGGAATCGTGCGGTCCAACGTTCAGGGGTCGATTCTCGGCCGCGCGGGCTTTGCTTGGGACCGGCTGTTGATTTACGGCACCGGCGGTGTGGCTCTCGGCAGCTTTAGCAGCCAACTCACCATTTCCGGAGAGGACGCCGCTGGGAATTTCTACGATGACAGCCTCTATCACTCGACGGCGCGAGCGGGCTGGACCGCCGGTGGCGGCGTCGAATACGCAATCAACAACAATTGGTCGGTGACGGCCGAATACCGCTATTCGGATTTCGGCCATCTGATCGATACGCCCGCCTTTCCGGTAGCCGGATTGTCCTACACCGCCAACCGCCACTTGCTGCAAAACCAGATGCAGTTCGGCTTCGATTACATGTTCGACTTCTTTGCTCCGCCGCCCGTTGTCGCAAAATATTGATGTGCGCACTCTCATCCGTCATTGCGAGGGGCATCGCTGCGCTCGCAATGACGGAGCGCGCCGTAGTCGCAATGACGGTAAAGGATGCCCCGCGTTGCCCGGGTAGAAAGGACACCCGCAAATGATCCGCCGGTTCTTCATATGGCTGCACCGCTGGGCGGGACTCGCAATGGCGCTTTTTCTCGTCATCGTCGGCCTCACCGGCAGCCTGCTGGCCTTTCGCGGGGAAATAGACGCCTGGCTTAATCCGCAACTCTACACCGTCGCGCCGCGCGAAGCGCCGATGCTCGATCCGATCGTGCTGCGCGAGAAGGCCGCCGCTCTCTATCCAGATGTGCAGTTCGATGCTGCCCCTTTGCATCTCGAACCAGACCGCACGGTGCGATTCGGGTTTTCGCCACTCAAAACGGCTATGAGTCCTGAGCAGGAGTGGCAGCAGTGGAGCTACCTCTTTCTCGATCCCTACACGGGCGAGAAGCGCGCCGTGCGCACGGCTAGTGAGCTCAGGTGGGACGGGGAACCGCTGACGAGAGAAAATCTCCTCGGCTTTATTTTCAGCCTGCATTATCAGCTCGCGGTGCCGGGCGAGCCAGCGGGCCGTTGGGGAGCCATCTTTCTTGGAATCATCGCGATCGTTTGGACGATCGATTGCTTCGTATCCTTCTATCTTACGTTTCCTTTACGTTTGTGCGCGAGAGGCAAGACCTCGTCCTCTTCCAAATCCTGGTGGAGCCGATGGAAGCCGGCCTGGCTCATCAAGCTCAATGCCGGCGCCTATCGCATCAATTTCGATATTCACCGCGCCTTCGGCCTGTGGACCTGGGTGATGCTCTTCATCCTCGCCTGGTCGAGCGTCGAATTGAACCTCCGCAACGAGGTCTATACGCCGGTCATGGCGCTCGCCTTTGACATGCACTACCCGCCGAATGATTTGCCGGCGCTGGATAAACCTCTCGAAGCCACGGCGCTTGGCTGGTGCGAGGCCCTTGCGCACGGCCGCGCGCTACTGGCCGAGGCCGGCGCGCGGCAGGGATTTACGGTGGTCCGTGAGGAACAACTCGTGCTCGATCGCGATCGCGGCGTCTATATCTTGTATGCGCGCGGCTCGGGGGAGTTAGGGAATAGTGAAAACTACGCTGCCTTTGATGCCAACAGCGGGGAGTTGAAGGCGCTGTCGGGCCAACGCGCCGAGAGCGCCGGTTCGTTTATCAGCCGCTGGCTAAAATCGATACACATGGCCACCGTCTTCGGCCTGCCGATGCAGATTTTAATCTGCGTCATGGGCCTTGTCATCACTGCGCTCTCGGTGACCGGCGTCTACATCTGGTGGAAGAAGCAACGCGCCCGGAAATTTTCAAAGGCGCATCGCGGCGTGGCGGCGGCGGAGGTTGTGGCTGAATGATGATGCCAACTCTCGCCAGCGCCGCGCGAAAACCGCCCATCGCACAAGTTTTCGCGGCGATCGCACATGTTCAGCGAGCAGGCGCATGGTTATCACCTATCGGATTCCCGGCGGTCAATCGTACCAAAATGTTTCACGTGAAACAGTTTTGTCCGATTGGACCCGCAAACCGGGCAAAACGGATGCGCCAAACCTCACGCCGCGGCGGCATGACGAAATAGAATTGATTCATTTG
>CAYTRB010000185.1:0-6333 GCA_964440215.1 uncultured Methylocapsa sp. | reverse complement strand
ACCGGCAGAATATCGTAGCGAACCCCAAGCGCGCGGGCGCAATGCTCGGCATCGCTGAGCGATTCATTCGAGGTAAAGCGATAAGGCAGCATCAGGCAATGAACCCGGCCGGGGCCGAGCGCATCGACAGCCATCGCCGCGCACAACGCGGAGTCGATGCCGCCCGATAATCCCATGACAACGCCGGGGAAACCATTTTTGTTCACATAATCGCGAAGTCCAAGAACACAGGCGGCATAATCGGCTTCGTCGCCCTCATCGATAGGCGAGCGGGGTCCTTCGACACAGACAAAGCCCTTGGGTCCGCGCTCCCAAACCGTCTTGCCCACCATTTCCGAAAAAGCCGGAAGCTGAAAGGCGAGCGAAGAATCGGCATTGAGTGCAAAGGAAGCTCCATCAAAGACAAGTTCGTCCTGGCCACCGAATTGATTGAGATAGACAAGCGGCAATTTGCTTTCGACAACCCGCGCGACGGCAACCGAAAGACGCTCATTCGTCTTGCCGCGCCAATAGGGCGAGCCGTTGGGAACAAGGAGAATCTCGCCGCCCGTCTCGGCGATGCATTCGACCGGATCCGGCCCCCAAATGTCTTCGCAGATGGGAATGCCGACGCGCACACCCTTGAACATCACGGGCCCCGGCATCGGGCCAGGCGTGAACACGCGCTTTTCGTCGAACACGCCGTAATTCGGCAAATCGACCTTGAAGCGGATGGCTTCGACGCGGCCTTTGTCGAGCAGGGCAAAGGCATTGTAGCAATGCCCATTCTCCCCCCACGGCAGGCCAACGAGAATCGCAGGTCCGCCGTCGCTGGTCTCGGCCGCGATCGTCTCGCAGGCGGCGCGGCACGCCTCCACGAACGCCGGCTTCAAGACGAGATCCTCGGGCGGATAGCCAGCGATGAAAAGCTCGGAAAACATCACAAGATCGGCACCGAAGGCCGCCGCCTCGGCACGGGCGGCGCGCATGCGCGCAAGATTGCCAGCGATGTCGCCCACCGTGCAATCAATCTGCGCAAGGCCAATGACAAGACGGTTGGCGGGCTGGCTATTCACTGGCTACTCACGCGCAGCGGTGCCGCCGTCAGGCGTCACTCGGCTGCATCGGCATGGGCGCGGCCGCGCTCGATCCGTTCCGCCTTCAACAGCTCGGCGACGAGAAACGCCACTTCGATCGCTTGCTCGGCATTGAGCCTTGGATCGCAGTACGTATGATAGCGATCGCGCAAATCGGCTTCCGATATCGCGCGGGCGCCGCCGATACATTCGGTGACATTCTTTCCGGTCATTTCGAGATGCACACCGCCGGCGTAAGTGCCCTCCGCCCGATGGACTGAAAAAAACGTGCGGATTTCGCTCATGATCTTGTCGAACGGCCGCGTTTTATAGCCGCCCGCCGCCTTGACCGTATTGCCATGCATCGGATCGCACGACCAAACAATGCTGCGCCCTTCCCTTTTCACGGCGCGGATGAGGTCTGGCAGACGCTCCGCCGCCTTCTCGGCGCCGAAGCGGCAAATCAAGGTGAGGCGGCCGGGTTCGTTCGCCGGGTTTAGAATGTCGATCAGTCTCAGCAATTCATCGGGCGAGACGGTGGGGCCGCATTTGAGACCAAGAGGGTTTTTGACCCCGCGCGCATATTCCAAATGGGCATGGCCCGGCTGGCGGGTGCGGTCGCCGATCCAAATCATGTGGCCAGACGTCGCATAATAATCGCCGGTCGTTGAATCGATGCGGGTCAGCGCTTCTTCATAGCCGAGCAGCAAGGCCTCATGCGAGGTATAAAAATCGGTCTGGCGCAATTCCTGATGCGCTTCGGGATCAAGTCCGATCGCGCGCATGAAGCCGAGGGTCTCCGTGATCCGGGAGGCGAGCTCCTCATAGCGGGCGGATTGCGGACTATCCTTGATGAAGCCAAGCATCCAGCCATGGGCGTTTTCGAGATTGGCATAGCCGCCTGTCGCAAAAGCGCGAATGAGGTTCAAGGTCGCCGCCGATTGCCGGTAAGCCATAAGCTGACGGTCGGGATCCGGCTCACGGGCGCGGGCGTCGAATGCGATGTCGTTCACGATATCGCCGCGATAGCTCGGCAGCTCGACCCCATCGATCGTTTCGTTCGGTGCCGAGCGCGGCTTGGCGAATTGGCCGGCGATGCGGCCAAGCTTGACGACCGGCAAAGCGGCGGCGAAGGTCGTCACCACGGCCATTTGCAGAAACACGCGGAAAAAATCGCGGATATTGTCGGCGGCATGTTCGGCGAAGCTTTCGGCGCAGTCGCCGCCTTGCAAAAGGAAGGCTTCGCCCGCGGCGGCCTTGCCGAGCATGCGCTTAAGCTTGCGCGCCTCGCCCGCGAAGACGAGCGGCGGAAATCCCGCGAGCTGGCTCTCGACCCCGGCCAGCGCCGCCTGATCGGCATAAACGGGCACCTGCTCGATCGGCTTTCCTCTCCAACTGGCGGGCGACCAGCATTCGATGGGCATGTTCTACTCCTTGGGCGGCGCCCCTAACCTTGCGAAATCAGACACGCCTTATACAGATGTTTTTGAAAATGCGACATGGAAACGGATGCCCTACCCTTCGCCGATCGCTCCGGCGTCAGGCCCTTCTGGCCCGGCGATTTCCTGCTCATAGCGGGCCGTGCGCGACCGCATGGTGACGAGTTCCTCCGCCGAGGTCGGATGCAGCGCCATGGTCGCGTCGAAATCGGCCTTTTTCGCGCCCATTTTGACGGCAATTCCCAAAATTTGCGTCATTTCGCTGGCATCCTCGCCGAGAACGTGCACGCCGAGCACGCGATCGGTCACGCCATCGACGACTATCTTCATCAAGGTTTTCTCCGCCCGCCCGGAAAGTGTCGCCTTCAAGGGCCGGAAGCTCGCCATGTAAATATCGACGCAAGCGAAGCGCGCCCGCGCCTCCGTTTCGGTCAGGCCGACAGTGCCAAGTTCCGGCGTCGAGAAGACGGCGGTCGGAATGGTGTCATGGCCGACGGCCTCCGGCTTGCCGCCAAAAACACTATCGGCAAAAGCGTGGCCCTCGCGAATGGCAACTGGCGTCAAGGCGACCCGGTTGGTGACATCACCGACGGCATAGATCGATTCGACATTTGTTTTGGAAAAAGCATCGACCTTCACCCCGCCAAAGCTATCCAGTTCGACACCGGTCTTTTCCAGCCCCAGTCCCTTGGTGTTCGGGCGACGGCCGGTTGCGATCATCACTTGCTCGGCATCGAGCGACGCGCCTCTCGTCAAACTCACCTGATAGCCTGAAGGTGTCCTTGCGATCTGCATAGGCAACGTGCCGAAATGGAGTTTGACGCCCGCATGGGCAAGACCGTCACGCACCCCAACACGCAAATCGTCGTCAAAACCGCGCAAAACATTTTCGCCACGTGTTACAAGCGTGACCTCCGTGCCAAGCCTTGCGAATATCGCGGCGAATTCGACGGCAATATAGCCGCCGCCGACAACCAGCATGCGTTTTGGCAATGTTGGCAAATCGAAGATTTCGTTCGAGGTGATCGCATATTCGCGTCCCGGAATATCAGGTTCCAGAACGGGCGCGCCTCCCGTGCTGATCAGGATGATTCTTGCGCTCACCTTGCGGCCATCGGCAACAAGACGCACGCAATGTGCATCCTCGATTGTGGCACGGCTGTCTTCGACGGCGACGCCGGCCTTGTCGAGATTGCTGCGATAGATCGCGGAGAGGCGGGAGATTTCCTTCTCCTTCGCGGCGACGAGTACCGGCCAGTCGAAGGAGGGGGGCGAAACTGTCCAGCCGAACCCCGCTGAATCGGCGAAATGGTCCTTGAACCGGCTTGCGTAGACCAGAAGCTTTTTCGGCACGCAGCCGCGGATCACGCATGTTCCGCCGATGCGGAATTCTTCCGCGATCATGACCCTGGCACCATGCGCCGCGGCGACCCGCGCGGCGCGCACACCGCCAGATCCCGCGCCGATCACGAAGAGATCGACGTCATAGCCGGCCATTCCACCTCCTCCACCGCACGCCCAAGCAAGGACATGATCGCTTCGCCCTCAACAGGAGACAAGATCAGCGTCTCTTTAAACCGCAAAGCGATTTGAAGGGAAGCGCGGTTGACGCAATCGGAACGCCTTACTCCTGCGAAGCGCAATTTGTCCGTGCCGCAAAGGATCTCCCGCAAAGCACTCCGTTCGTCTATTTCATTAAACACTTTGGTATTTGGCTGTCCCGGATGGAATTGCGGATGGCATCTCCCGCGCAAGGTAAGCCCAAGGAAAACGCAAGCGAAATTCGAGCCGAGAAACCGTAGCGCAAGCTTGGACATATGCTCGCCATATTCAACGATTTATTTGGTGGACGATAGCCCTCGTTATGGTTGAGGATTCGTGAATTCAAGGACTGTGCCGGCGGGTGACGCGCCGTTAATTGTTAATGGTCAAAGCTAAAATTTTAGACGACGCCGCTTCATCATCGATAGCCTTCCTCATCGATATGCGGCGGCTCTGAAACCAAGGGTCGTTCCGCCCAGCCACAACTGCGAGAATTAATTTGCGACAACCGCGTCCCCTCCCGGCCACCCTGAGATATGCCTGTCTCCTTGCCACAAGCGGACTCGTGGCGCTGTTGTCGAGCATCATCGTTCCCGCCTCGACGGAAACGGCGGTCGCGAACGGCGACACCCGCACCTTGAATCTCTATCATTCACATACAGGCGAATCGATCCAAGCGACCTTCCGCGTCAACGGCTCCTATGATCCGGCGGTTCTCGAAAGGCTCAATTATTTCCTCCGCGATTGGCGCAACAATGACCGCACAAGAATGGACGCGCGCCTGTTCGACGTGATCTGGGAGGTCTACCGGACCGCCGGCGCGAGCGAGCCTATCAGGATCGTTTCGGCCTACCGCTCGCCGCAAACCAATGCGATGCTACGCGCCCGCTCGCATGCGGTCGCCGAACATTCGCAACATATATTGGGCCGGGCGATGGATACGACCATGCCTGGCATGCCGATGGACAGAATTCGTGAAATCGGCATGCGTCTGCAGCGCGGCGGCGTCGGCTGGTATCCGAGCGAGAATTTCGTTCATCTCGATGTCGGCAACGTCAGGGCTTGGCCGCGGATGAGCTACGAGCAGCTCGCGCGTCTGTTCCCGGATGGCAAGACGGTCCATCTCGCCGCCGATGGGCGCACGCTTCCCCGCTACCAGGAGGCCCGTGCCGAAATCGCTTCGCGCGGCGGCGTGCTATCCGATGTGCCGCAGACGGCGCCATCGGGGGGCGGTTTTTTTGCGTGGCTGTTCGGCAACCACGACGAAGAGAAGGGCGAAGAGAAAGAGGCCGAGCCGGCCAGTCCGCAGGACGTCCGCTCCGCCCACCCGCGGCACGGTGGAACCGAGGTCGCGTCCCTCCGCACGAACAGCGAGAGCACCGCCAATGCAGGCGCATCCTCGTCCAACGGCCGTGGCACGCCAGCCGCGACCGCCGTATCTATCCCGGCGCCAGAGAAAAATACGGCGCGCATCGAGGCAAACCCGGCGGCCGCAAACCGGACACTCGTTGCGGATTTGGGCAACGCGGTAAGCCCGCGCGACACCAGCGCGGCGACGGCCGGGAAGGAACAGAACGCGGCCGCAGCCGGCAATCTTAACGGCGGCAAGCGATGGACCTTTGCGACGATAGCGCCGATTCCGCCGCCGCGCCCGGCGCTGCGCAGCGACATCGCCCTTGCTTTTGCCAATGTCCCCGCCCCCCCCTCGCGGCCGGCCACGCTAACCCGCGTCGCCGCACTCGCGCCGGCCCAGGCGCAAGGCAAAGACGCTGCACAAACCACAAAGAACGATGCGACGAATGACGCCGCCGCGGCTGGCGCGAATACCCCCTTGGCACGCGCGGCAAATCTTCCGGTTGTGATTACCCAGGGACCGAAGGATCATGACAGCGACGTCCCGAAACAGGTTCTGGCATTCGCATCGGAGACGCCGGTGCAGGATCAAGCTGCCGTCCCAAGCAAGACGCCAGGCCAAACCGTCAGCCGCTCAACCTCGCAACCGCCGGCGCTCCTCGACCGGCCCAGATCCCGCCCTCTCGCCTCAGACGTTGTCGTCGCGAGTTTCCAGGCACCGTCGATCCTCGGGCCGTCCTTCACCGGCCTCCGCAAGGCGGCGCGGATCATTCCCGACGCGCTGTCGAACACGCCCTCGGCCGAGTATGTCTCCGCCTTCAATGCCACCGGCGCGAGCGATCCCGACGCGAGCCATTTCAGCGGAACCGCGGCAAAGCCTCTCGCGCTTGCGGAAGGCTTCGTCCATGTCAGGCCTGGCCAAGCCACGCTTCCCCGAAACTGAG
>CAYTRB010000184.1:0-6335 GCA_964440215.1 uncultured Methylocapsa sp. | reverse complement strand
GGCGCATCAATTCCAGGAGATTGAAGGTTCCGGTCAGATTGGCGTCGACATAGGCACGCGGATTGTCGAGACTGTAGCGCACCCCGGCCTGCGCGGCGAAATGGGTGATCGCATCGAAGCCGTCACCATAAATCCTTTGCAGCGCGGCGAAATCCTCGAGCATCCCCTCATGGCCGGAAAAATTTGGCCTTTCCCGCAGTATCTCGTGGCGGCGTAGCTTGAGTTTACGGTCGTAATAGGCCGTAAATCCGTCGACGCCCACAACATCATGTCCCTCGTCGAGAAGGCGGCGGGCCATGTGAAACCCGATGAAGCCGGCGCTCCCGGTGACAAGTATGCGCATTGTTCGCGTGATCACGGAGAAGGGGTTTGACGGCCCGCGGGAACCTCGATAAACCCTATGGTATTCGCGGGATATAAACTAGGTATTCTTACTAGGTATCATAAATGCCCCGCTCCTGCCATGTTGAAGACGACCCGCCGGAAGCTTCCGGCGTTCGTGAGATGTTAAAGAGGTAAACAAGAAGAAACCGGCCTTTTTAAAATCATCCTGATTTCCGCAGGTCCGCGTCCGTTTAGCGGCTGCCGCGGCCGGTGTATTGGAGACCGCCTACGATGCCCTATTCGCACTTCTTCGATGATGCGATTTTAAAGTTGAAGGGGGAACGCCGCTACCGGGTCTTCGCCGACATCGAGCGGGACGCGAAGGCCTTTCCGCGCGCGCTATGGCACGGACCCAAGCGCATCGAAGAAGTCGTGATTTGGTGTTCCAACGACTATCTCTGTATGGGCCGGCACCCGGAGGTGATCGATGCGATGACGGCGGCCGCCGTCCGGCATGGCGTTGGTTCTGGCGGCACCCGCAATATTTCGGGGACCAATCATCCTCTCGTCGCGCTCGAAGCCGAATTGGCGGATCTGCATGGCAAGGAGGCGGCGCTCGCCTTTACTTCGGGCTGGATTTCTAATCTGGCGGCGATTTCGACGATCGGCGATCTCTTGCCGAACTGCCTCATCCTTTCCGATGAGCTCAACCACAATTCAATGATCGAAGGCATCCGGCGCTCCAAGGCGCAGCGGCAAATTTTCCGCCATAACAATCTCGCCCATCTGGAAGAACTTTTACGCACGGCCGGGCAGGAGAGGGCGAAGCTGATCGTCTTTGAAAGTCTCTATTCGATGCATGGCGACATTGCCCCAGTGGCGGCAATCGCCGAGCTCGCGCATCGCTACAATGCCATGACCTATATGGACGAGGTGCATGCCGTCGGTCTCTACGGCCCGCATGGCGGCGGCATCGCCGAGCGCGACGGCGTCATGGACAGAATCGACGTTATCGAGGGAACCCTCGCCAAGGGATTTGGCACTCTTGGCGGCTATATCGCCGCAAAAGCACCAATCATCGATGCCGTGCGCTCGCACGCCCCCGCCTTCATTTTCACCACGGCCCTGCCTCCGGCGCTCGCCGCCGCCGCGACAACCGCCGTGCGTATCTTGAAACAAAAGCAAGGGGCGGAGCTGCGGGCGCAGCATCATCGCCAATCGATGCTCACCAAACATGCGTTGAGCGCGGCGGGCCTGCCGGTGATGCAGAACCCTTCCCATATCGTGCCGGTGCTCGTCGGCGACGCCGACCTCTGCAAACGCGCGACCGACCTTCTGCTCGAGCGCCACGCGATCTATATCCAGCCGATCAATTATCCGACGGTCGCCAAGGGCGAGGAGCGTCTGCGCATTACGCCAAGCCCCTTGCACACGGACGCGCTGATCGTGCAGCTCGTGGAAGCCATGGTCGATGTCTGGCAGACGCTGAAATTGCCTTTCGCTGAGCCGGCCAAGGTCCTCGATTTCAAACGCGAGCTCGACGCGCGCTGCACATTCCCGGAGTTCAAGCGCGCCGCCGAATGAACCTCGTTTTGGGTTAGATCCATCGCCCTTGCGCCGGGGGTTATGGCATTGCCCAAGAAGCAGCTTCGATGGCCGCTTCTCCCCGGCCAGCGGCTCATGCTAATTTCCGCGGGATGAAAAAACCGGTCCCCGTCGAGAGCCTCGAACCCGCGCAAGCGCGCCGCGAACACGCCCGCCTTGGCGAAGAGATCGCCGCGCATGATAGGCGCTATCACACCGAGGATGCGCCGGCGATTTCGGATGCCGAATATGACGCGCTGCGGCAGCGCTACGAAGCGCTGGAGGCGGGTTTTCCGGAACTCGCGACGCCCGATTCGCTCACCAAAAAAGTCGGGGCCGCGCTTTCCGAGAAATTCGCGAAGGTCCGTCATCGCGTGCCGGTACTCTCGCTCGGGAATGTTTTCACCGAGGAGGAGGTGGCGGATTTTGTCACCCGCGTGCGCCGGTTTCTCGGGCTTGGCGACGTGACGCCGCTAGCCATCACGGCCGAACCGAAGATCGACGGACTTTCTTGTTCGCTGCGCTATCAGAACGGCGCGCTTGCCCAGGCAGCAACGCGCGGCGATGGTTTTGAAGGCGAGGACGTCACCGCCAATGTCCGCACCATCGGCGAAATTCCACACGCGCTCAAAGGCGAGGCGCCGGAGATTTTGGAGGTGCGCGGCGAAATCTATATGACCCACGCCGATTTCGCCGCATTGAATGCCCGCCAAGCGCAAACGGGGAAGACGCTTTTCGCCAATCCGCGCAACGCGGCGGCGGGATCGCTGCGCCAGCTCGATCCCGCCATCACCGCGTCCCGGCCTTTGCATTTTTTTGCCTATGCCTGGGGCGAGGTGAGCGCCCTGCCCGCCACAACGCAAACGGGCATGATCGCGGCCTTTAAAAACTATGGGTTTCCGGTCAATCCGCTGATGGTGCTCTGCCATTCGGCGGAGGAATTGCTCGCCCATTACCGGCATATCGAATCGCTGCGCGCGCGGCTCGGCTATGATATCGACGGCGTAGTCTATAAGGTCGACAGTCTCGCCCTGCAAAACCGGCTGGGCTTCGTCTCGCGGGCGCCGCGCTGGGCGGCGGCGCACAAATTTCCGGCTGAGAAAGCCACAACAGTTCTCCTCGCGATAGAGATCAATGTCGGGCGCACCGGCGCCTTGACGCCGCTTGCCAAGCTCGACCCAGTGACCGTCGGCGGCGTCGTCGTCTCCAATGCGACCTTGCATAATGAGGATGAGATCGCCCGCAAGGATATACGCATCGGCGATACGGTGACCGTTCAGCGGGCGGGCGATGTCATACCGCAGATTCTTGGGCCGATCCTCGACAAGCGGCCAAAGGATTCGCGGCCTTACGTCTTTCCGGAAATCTGCCCCATTTGCGGCTCGGCGGCGGTTCGCGAGATCGAACCTAAGACCGGCGAGCCGGAGGCGGTGCGCCGCTGCACCGGCAGCCTCGTCTGCACGGCGCAGGCGGTCGAGCGATTGAAACATTTCGCCTCGCGCAATGCGTTCGATATCGAAGGCCTCGGCGACGAGCGGATCGAGCAATTTTTCCGCGACGGCCTGATCAGAACTGCGCCCGATATTTTCACGCTGCCGGAGCGCGAGCGGCGCGGCATCATAAACTTAAAAGAGCGGGAAGGGTTTGGCGAGCTTTCGGTACGCAATCTTTTTGACGCGATCGAGGCGCGCCGCACGCTTCCCCTCAACCGCTTTATCTATGCGCTCGGCATCAGGCATGTCGGCGAGACCAATGCGCGGCGTCTCGCCCGCCATTTTGAGACATTCGAAGCGCTGCGCAAGACCGCACAAGGGGCTCACGAAGGCTCTGAGGCCCGCGCCGAGATCAACAATATCGAGGGGATCGGCGAGGTCGTTGCCGAAGCCGTCGCCGATTTTTTCACTGAGAAGCACAATGAAGAGGTTCTCGACGCGCTGCTCAAAGAAGTGACGGCGGTCCCGATGGAAGCCGTCGCGTCGGTAAGCCCGGTCGCGGGCAAGACGGTGGTCTTTACCGGCTCGCTTGAACGGATGACGCGCGACGAAGCCAAGGCGATGGCCGAGCGTCTCGGCGCCAAGGTCGCCGCCTCCGTCTCCAAAAAAACCGACCTTGTCGTGGCCGGGACAGGCGCCGGTTCAAAACTCGCCAAAGCCACTGAGCTCGGCATCGAGACGATTAGCGAGGAGGATTGGCTGAAACTGACGGGGCAGGAGGCGTAAAGCAAACCCCTGAGCTCCACGCGCGATCTCACCGGTTTGGACTCACGAGAGCCGTCACGTTGAGAATTTAGCGTTGCCATATTCCGTTGAATGCGGCACTTTCAGTGGCGACAAGGCCATTATCCCGTGGATGACGAATCTAACAGATGGCCAGATCCACTCCCCATCTGGGAAATGCCGGATCAATGCGCAGCAACCAGGTTCCGAAGGTGGTTGGGAGTCTCTTAGCCACCTCGTTGATGGTGCAGAGCTGCGCGATTCCACCAGAAGCTCCATCCCCGCCAAGCGAAAGTGTTCGCGCATCGCTGGGCAAGGTCGGCGTGGTTTCGGTTGGATCTGCGCTGGGCGGCACTGTTTCGGGGCCGATCGGCGTCGGCAATGAAGCCGCAAAAGGTATCTTTGAGGGCGGGGCGATAGGAGGTGCGTCCGGGGCGGGAGTTGGAGCCGTCGTCGGGCTTGTATGTGGTCCATTCCTACTCGTCTGTGTCCCAGTGTTTGCCAGCGTGGGTGCAGTAGGGGGCGTGGTAGTTGGGGGTGGTGCAGGTGGCATTATCAAAGGCACAAATGCCATTCCCGAAGGCGCGGCCACAAACATCCAAGCCGCACTTTACAACGCAATTGCCAAGCGCGACCTACAAAACGAGCTGCGGCGGCACGTTCTGGAGCGAGCGAACGCCGGAAGAGCCAACAATGCGATCGATCTCGGGATAGGTAAGACCGTTGATCCCTCCACCCCTCCCGATTATGCGCTGTTCACCAGTAGCGGCGTGAACACAGTGCTCGAAATCACCATTGCGCAGATCGCTTTCACCAGTGAGGGCGGCACGACTCCCACTTTCCTGCTCTCAATCGACGCACGGGCGCGCGTGATCCAAATCCCCGGCAACCTGGTGCTGTGGAGCGACGAGCATATGGCGTTCAAATCCCCGGCCGCGGAATTTTCCTTATGGATTGCGAAAGATTCCGATCTCCTGAAATCGGAGATCGAAAGCGGATTGGAGACGCTTGCCCGGCAAATCACCGAAACCGTTCTACTAAAAGCGCCCAAGGGTCAACGAGGTCCCTCATAGGTGAGCTCATGATAAAGAGTGCGGTTTGATTTTTATTTGGCACAAAAAAGGCTGAGAATCGAATATGTCACTGCGGAGCGCTAAGGAGGCACAACAGCCGCTACCGCCCCCTTTCTTGCACTGCGCACATTTGTCGTACAGCGCACATGATCGCTCGCGCCAGTCTTGGCCTACGCCTGTTTGGCGAGCTTTTGAAACTTGACGAGATCGAGCGCAAACGTCGGGGTCTCCACCGGCAGGCGCGTAAAACCGTGGTGCAGATAAAAAGCTTCGGCGACCGGTGAAATCGCATGGACGATCACGAGCCGCGCCGAGACTTCGCTTGAAGCGAGCAGCGAGCGCCGCACAGCATCGGCAAGGAGCGCCCGCCCCAACCCCTTGCCTTGCCATGCGCGGTCGATCGCCAGGCGCCCAAGTAATACGGCCGGAATCTGCTTGGGCATATTGCGCCGCATGGAGCCCGCGGTCTCTTGCGCGAGGATTTGCCCCATGCTCAGGGCAAAATAACCGGCGATCCTTAGAGAACCCTTCGGACAGGCGACGTAAGTGCGGCTCGCCGCCGCTTGCAAATTGTCCCAAGCGCGATGCCGCAACCAGTCGTCGAGAACGGGTTCCCCAGAATCGAAAGTGGAACTGTCGTGAGCCTCCGTCAAAAGGATAGGAGACCCAAGAACACCCGGCCTGTCAGTCACTTTGCCAAGGGGCTTTGGCTTGAAGGATGCGCTTCATGCCGGCCATCTCGGCAGGTGTGGCCGCGGCATCCATCCAATCCATGATTTTTTGGAAGGTTTTCGCGCCGCTATAGAGCGTCGATTGATCGAGCAGGATGTTTTTGGCCTCTTTGAGAGCCGAGGCCAGCATGAATTGTGAGCGATTCGCGCCGACAAGTTCCGCTGCTTGATCGATGAGGTTCCTATCCTGCGGGCGGGCACGCAGATGGATATTGACCTCGGCTGTGGCAGATTGCTCTTTCATTCGCTAACCATGGCCATATGTGTTGCAATTGTCAACACGCAAGGTTTAGACCGGAATCTTGTCGAAGGCCGGTCCTTCCACCATCGCGTCACGCCATGCCGCCGACAAAACCTTCCGTCTTGTCGTCATGGATCAGGGCGACGCGCACCGGCCCCCGGCAGAA
>CAYTRB010000183.1:0-6358 GCA_964440215.1 uncultured Methylocapsa sp. | reverse complement strand
GCGGTGATTTTCAGCCTTCTCCCGGCCAAGCCAGCGACGGCGTTGAGGGGCGCGCCTCTGGAGACCTGGCAAGACAAGCCTGAAGCCTTGCCCGAAAAGCTGCCCATGGCCATGGACGAGGCTTATAAGGGCGATGCAACGCGCACATCCGTCAGGCAGGCGGGCTTCTCGCCCGTCATGCCGCCCAAGCACAATCGCAAGGAGCCGTGGGAATACGACGAGGAACTCTACAAACGGCGCAACGAAGTCGAACGACTCTTCCGCAAGCTCAAAGGCTTCAGGCGCATCTTCACGCATTTCGAAAACCTCGACATCATGTTCAGAGCTTTCCTCCTTCTCGCGCGCGCATATCGTGTTAACAGGCCCTAGCGGGATTCGCGCCGGAAGAGCCGTATCGGACTGCAGTTCTCTAGTTCTAGGGCTTTTGCGTTTAGATTCATCCGAGAGCTTCGCTTGCGATGGCGCGATCGTCCGCGACGCTTTGGTGTGGCAGGCTTTCATTCACGATGCGCGCAAGCTCGGCACGCGCGATTTCCAAACGCGCCCTCGCCGCGTCGAGGGGCTGTGTGAGATGAGCGATGACCTTCCTCTTTTCTTTGAGTTCGATGGCGGCATTTGCAGCATCTGTCATTCGCCCTTCTCCTTTTGTAAGGCGAGCCTCGCTCAGCTCTTCTTGCACTTTTCGCGAAACTCTTTGCGCGCTTTTCCATGCAAGCCTTGCGCGTCGGCCTTGGTTGAACATTCCTTGGACTTGGCTTTCTTGGCCACATCGTCGGTGGATGGCACCTTTGGCGCGGCGGGAGCCGTCGTTGTAGCCGACGGTGTCATCTGGGCATAACCGGATTGGCCAAAAGCAAACAACAACGCACTGGCGAGCATCACGCTAGCAAGATTTTTCATGGAATTCATCCTTGAGAGTATGTTTTGTGGTGCCCGGCCTTTTACCCTGTCACCGGGAATCCTCAAAGAAGGAAACACGCATTTGCTAACTCTGCTGCGATGCAGCATTGAAAATGACTTTACATATAAATATATCTGCATATTATTAGGGCATATGATTTTTATAGGAAACTCATGTCCGATTCGATAGCCTTTGATGCCATTCTCGCCGCTTCCGCCGCGGCCGGTGAGTCCACACGTTTGCGGCTACTCGCCCTGCTCGCTGAGGCGGAACTGACGGTCAGCGAGCTTGTCACCATTCTCGGCCAATCACAGCCGCGCGTTTCGCGCCATCTCAAACTCCTTGTCGAAGCCGGGCTTGGCGAGCGCCATCGCGAGGGATCTTGGGTTTTCTTCCGGATCGCACAGACAGGAGCGGTAGCGGCCTTTGGCCGTGATCTAGTCGCGCGGCTGGCGCCTTGCGATGCGCATCTATCCGCCGACCGCGCCAGGCTGGACGAGGTCCGCCAGACCCGCGCGGCTCAGGCGGCCCGCTATTTCGCGGCGCAAGCGGCGAATTGGGACGAGGTGCGTGCCTTGCATATTCCGGAGGAAAGAGTCGAGACGGCGATCCGTGCAGCAATCGGCACGGAGCCGATCCAAACGCTGCTCGATCTTGGCACCGGCACTGGCCGGATGCTCGAACTCTTGGGGCCGCTCGCGACGCGGGCTGCCGGCATCGATCAATCGCCGCAAATGCTGAGCCTCGCCCGGGTCCGTATCGAACGCGCGGGTCTGCGCAATGTGCAATTGCGCCAGGGTGATATCTACGCAGCACCGGTCGAACCGGATGGCTATGATCTCGTAATCATGCATCAGGTGCTGCATTATCTCGACGATCCCTTGCGTGCCGTTCGCGAGGCCGCCCGGGCCTTGCGGCCGGGGGGACGCCTCCTCATCGTCGATTTCGCGCCGCATGAGGAAGAAACACTGCGTACCGCGCATGCGCACCGGCGGCTTGGCTTCGCCGCCGCGGAAATCGCAGGCTTCATGGACGCCGCTGGCGTCGATTTGATCAGCAAGGACGATCTCGCGCCCGATCGCGGCGAAGCCAATAAGCTCACCGTGTCGCTCTGGCTCGGCCGCGACCAAAGGATGATCGCCGATCCTCTCCCCGTAACCACACGAGAATTTGCATGAACGAGATGCAGTCCTGCAGTTTTCCCCGGGCGAGCCGCACGACCTGTCCCGATATCTCCGTCTCCTTCGAGTTTTCCCCCCCGGCGACCGAAGCGATGGAAGCGACCCTTTGGGAGTCGATCAAACGTCTGGCCCCGCTTAGCCCAAGTTTTGTCTCGGTGACCTATGGCGCCGGTGGCTCGACCCGCGAGCGCACGCACGCGACAGTCGCGCGGATCGTGAGCGAGACGCAGGTCAAGCCCGCCGCGCATTTGACCTGCGTCGCGGCAGCACGGCAAGAAATTGACGCGGTCGTCCGCGACTATTGGGACATCGGCGTCCGCCACATCGTCGCGCTGCGCGGCGATCCGCAAGATGGGCCTGGAACGAAATTTTGCCCGCATCCCGAAGGCTATGCGAATTCGGCCGCGCTGATTGCTGGAATAAGGCAGATCGCCGATTTCGAAATCTCGGTCGCCACCTATCCGGAAGGCCACCCCGAAAGTGTCTCGGCCGACGCCGATATCGATGTCTTGAAAGCAAAGATCGATGCCGGAGCGAACCGGGCGATCACCCAGTTTTTCTTCGAGAACGAAATCTATTTGCGTTTTCTCGATAAGGTGCAAGCGCGGGGACTCGATATTCCGATCACGCCGGGCATCGTTCCGGTGCAAAGTTTCCAGCAAACAGCGAAATTCGCAAAGCGCGCCGGTGCGAGTGTTCCGCAATGGCTCGCCAATCGTTTCGAAGGGCTCGAGAATGATCCGCAAACGCGCAAGCTCGTCGCCGCGACGGTCGCCGCCGAACAGGTTCTTGATCTCGTCGATCACGGCATCAGGGAATTTCATTTCTACACGATGAACCGCGCCGATCTCGTCTACGCGATCTGCCATCTTTTGGGGCTTCGCCCGAAACTCGAACAAGAGGCCGCCTGAATGACACGAAGGTCTACGGGAGAAGAAACGCGCAAAGCCCTTCAGTCGGCCGCGCTGGAGAGGATCCTGGTGCTCGACGGCGCCATGGGCACGATGATCCAGCAGCACAAATTCGGCGAAGCCGATTTCCGGGGCGAGCGTTTCGCCGATTGGCCTCGCGACCTGCGGGGCAACAACGATCTTTTGAGCCTCACTCAGCCTGAAGCGATCAAAGCCATTCATCTCGCCTATTTCGAAGCCGGCGCCGATATCGCCGAGACGAACACATTCAGTTCGACCCGTATCGCGCAAGCGGATTATGGTATGGAGGCACATGCCCCCGAATTGAATGTTGCCTCGGCGCGGCTTGCCCGCGAGGCGGCTGATGCGGCGGAACAAAAGGACGGACGCCGCCGTTTCGTCGCCGGCGCTTTGGGGCCGACCAATCGCACCGCTTCGATTTCGCCTGATGTTAATAATCCTGGCTTTCGCGCGGTCAGCTTCGATGATTTGAGTGCTGCCTATGCCGAGGCGGCGACAGCCCTCATCGAGGGCGGCGCTGATATTTTGATCGTCGAGACGATCTTTGACACACTCAATGCCAAGGCGGCGCTGTTTGCCATCGAGAGCGTGTTTGACAAGCGCGGCGAACGTGTGCCGGTCATGATCTCTGGCACGATCACCGATTTGTCCGGCCGCACGCTTTCCGGCCAGACACCGGCGGCCTTTTGGTACGCGTTGCGTCACGCAAAACCCTTGACGATCGGCCTCAACTGTGCGCTTGGCGCCCGTGAGATGCGCGCCCATCTCGCCGAACTGTCCAGGATCGCCGATACGCTCGTTTGCGCCTATCCCAACGCCGGTTTACCGAACGAATTTGGCCTTTATGACGAGAGCCCCGAATATATGGCATCGCTCGTTGGCGAGTTCGCGGAGGCAGGGCTTGTCAATATCATTGGCGGCTGCTGCGGTACGACGCCTTCCCATATCCGGGCTATCGCCGAGCGTGTAAAGGGGGTCGCGCCCCGGAAAGTGCCACAGATAGCGCCTTTGTTGCGTCTCTCCGGGTTGGAGCCTTTCGTGCTCAATCACGAGATTCCCTTCGTCAACGTCGGCGAACGCACCAATGTCACGGGCTCCGCCAAATTCCGCAAATTGATCAAGGATGGGGATTTTTCCGCCGCGCTCGATGTCGCGCGCGATCAAGTTGCCGCAGGCGCCCAGATCATCGACGTCAACATGGACGAAGGCCTTCTCGACTCGCAAAAGGCGATGGTGGAATTCTTGAATCTTATCGCCGCCGAGCCTGATATAGCACGCGTGCCGGTGATGATCGATTCGTCGAAATTCCAAGTGATCGAAGCCGGTCTTAAATGTGTGCAGGGCAAGGCCATCGTCAATTCCATATCGATGAAAGCCGGCATCGAGAAATTCCTCGCGGAGGCCAAGACCGTGCGCGCTTATGGCGCCGCCGTCATCGTAATGGCCTTCGATGAAAAGGGCCAGGCTGATACGCTCGAACGCAGGGTCGAGATTTGCTCGCGCGCTTATGAAGTCCTGACGAAAGACGCCGGATTCCCGGCAGAGGACATTATCTTCGATCCGAATATATTCCCCGTCGCGACGGGCATCGACGAACATAACAATTACGGTGTCGATTTCATCGAGGCCGCACGGATCATCCGTAAAAAATACCCGCTCGTGCATATTTCTGGCGGCGTATCAAATCTTTCCTTTTCGTTTCGCGGCAACGAGAGAATGCGCGAGGCCATGCATTCGGTTTTTCTCTATCATGCTATCGCTGTCGGCATGGATATGGGCATTGTCAACGCGGGCCAGCTTGCGGTCTACGCCGAAATCGAGCCGGAACTGCGCGAGGCTTGCGAGGATGTCGTCCTCAACCGGCGGCCGGACGCGACCGAAAGATTGCTGGCGCTCGCCGAAAACTACAAGGGCGCGGGGATGCAGGCCCCCGAAAAGAATCTCGCCTGGCGCGAGGCGCCGGTGGCAAAGCGCCTCGAACACGCACTTGTCAACGGCATCACTGAATTTGTTGACCGTGATGTCGAAGAGGCGCGCGCCGCCGCGAAAAAGCCGCTCGATGTCATCGAAGGGCCGCTGATGGCAGGCATGAATGTCGTCGGCGATCTTTTTGGCTCGGGAAAAATGTTTTTGCCGCAGGTCGTCAAATCGGCAAGGGTGATGAAACAGGCCGTCGCCTATCTGCTCCCTTTCATGGACGAGGAAAAGCGCAAAAGCGGCACCGGCGAGCGCTCCAGCGCCGGCAAGATCCTGATGGCGACGGTCAAGGGCGATGTGCATGATATCGGCAAGAACATCGTCGGCGTGGTCTTGGCCTGCAACAATTATGAGATCATCGATCTCGGCGTCATGGTCCCAGCGGCCAAAATTTTGGCGACGGCAAGGGAAGAAAAGGTCGATGCCATCGGCCTTTCGGGACTGATCACCCCTTCGCTCGACGAGATGTGTTTCGTCGCCGCCGAGATGGAGCGTGAGGGTTTCAATCTGCCGCTTCTCATTGGCGGCGCGACGACGAGCCGGGTTCATACAGCGGTCAAGATCCATCCTAATTACAGCAAGGGCCAAACCGTCTACGTCACCGACGCGAGCCGCGCCGTCGGTGTCGTTCAGGCGCTCCTCTCAGCCGAGGCACGGAGTGCCTATATCGACACCGTCCGATCCGAATACAGCAAAGTGGCGCAAGCGCACCGGCGCTCAGAAGCCGACAAGCAACGGCTGCCGCTGGCCAAGGCGCGCGCCAATGTGTTCAAGCCTGACTGGATGACCTACGAACCGCCGCGCCCGCTGTTTGCCGGCACAAGGGTGTTTCGCACCTATGATGTCGGAGAACTTGTTCCTTATATCGATTGGACGCCGTTTTTCCAGACATGGGAGATGCGCGGCCGTTATCCTGCGATACTCGATGACGAGAAACAGGGAGAAGCGGCGAGGCAATTGTTCGACGATGCGCAGGGCATGCTCGCGCGAATCGTCGAGGAACATTGGTTCGACCCGAAAGCGGTCATCGGCTTCTGGCCGGCGAACAGCGTTGGCGAGGATATTCACCTCTACACAGGCGAGTCACGCGCGGAAAGGCTCGCGACCTTCTTCACCCTGCGTCAGCAACTGCTGCGGCGCGACGGGC
This sequence comes from uncultured Methylocapsa sp., assembly GCA_964440215.1. GTDB lineage: Bacteria > Pseudomonadota > Alphaproteobacteria > Rhizobiales > Beijerinckiaceae > Methylocapsa. The sequence goes on along the minus strand of CAYTRB010000183.1, from coordinate 220 downwards.
GTCCCAATCTCGCGCTTGCCGATTTCGTCGCGCCGCTGGAGACGGGCAAAGCGGATTATATCGGCGGCTTCGTGGTCACCTCCGGCGCCCGGGAAGACAAAATTTCCAAACGTTTCGCCAAGGCGAACGACGACTATGGCTCGATCCTTGTGAAGGCGCTCGCCGACCGCCTTGCGGAAGCCTTCGCCGAGCGCATGCATGAGCGCGTGCGGCGCGAGTT
>CAYTRB010000182.1:0-6402 GCA_964440215.1 uncultured Methylocapsa sp. | reverse complement strand
CGTTGGCAAACCGCAGCGCCATCAAATTTTGCACCGTCTCCTTGCCGAGATAATGGTCGATGCGGAAAATCCGCTCCTCGGGAAAGACCGCGCCAATCGCATCATTGATGAGCGCCGCCGAGGCGCCATCCTTGCCGATTGGTTTCTCGACGATAATGCGGGACTCAGGCGCGACGAGATTATGGGCGGCGAGTTTCTCGGCGATCGGACCAAAAAAATTTGGCGCTGTCGCAAGATAGAAAGCGCGCACGCGCGCCGGATCGTGGTCGAACTCTTTTTCGAGACTATCCCAGCCCAAGTCGCTGCCGATGTCGAGCACGACATAATGAATCATGTCCAGAAAGCTCTTGATCGATTCGTCTTGGGCTGCCCTGCCAGCAAATTTCTTCAAGTCTTTGGCGATGGAGACCCGGTAGGCGTGTGTATCGAAGTCTTGCCGCGAGACGCCGATGATTTTGGTCGGCTGCGAGAACTGGCCGTCAACAAAACGGTGAAACAGAGCGGGAAAGAGCTTGCGGTGGGCGAGATCGCCGGTGCCGCCAAAGACCACCAGATCGAAGGGAACGACCTTAACGATACGCGAAACCATGGCTTCCCTTTGCGGTTTTACCGTTCACGGCCGGGCCGGAGGTCTCGTCATGGCACGGCTAGGCGTGTCATCTCACACTGTTATTATGATAAGCAAGAGGCGCGCCAAAGCGATTAAAGAGAAATCTGGAGAATTCCTATGAAAGGCAAGACAGTGGTCATCACCGGCGGCACATCGGGGATTGGCGAGGTTGCCGCGGTAGAGCTCGCGCAAATGGGTGCCAAAATCGTATTGATCGCGCGAGACAAGTCACGCGGGGAGGCTACCCTGGCGCGGCTTTACGAAAGGGCGCCCGGCCTCGTCCACACGGTCCATTATGCCGATTTGGCGCACATCTCCGAGATGAAACGCGCAGCCGCTCAAATCGCCGAAAGTGAGCCGCGCGTTGACGTCTTGATCAACAATGCGGGGGCCATGTACGGCAGCCGGCAGCTGACCGGGGACGGGCTCGAATATACCTTTGCGGTGAACCATCTGGCCTATTTCGCCGTCACCGAAGCGCTGCGCGAACGGCTCCGGGCCTCGGCGCCCGCGCGGATCATCAACACCTCTTCGAGCGCCCACCGGCGCGCCCGGATCGATTTCGATGATCTTCAATTGGCGAAAGATTTCAGTGCGATGAAAGCCTACGCCCGCTCCAAGCTTTGCAACATTCTATTCACGCGCGAACTCGCCCGCCGCCTGAAGGGCACAGGCGTTACCGCCAATTGCCTGCATCCTGGTTTCGTCGCCACCCGCTTCGGCGATCAAAGCGGCGGTCTAATCTCGCGGGTCATCGGGCTCGCCAAGCTCTTCGCGATCTCCTCCGAGAAAGGCGCGGAAACACTTGTATATCTAGCATCTTCACCGGATGTGGCGGAAATGACAGGCGCCTATTTCTACAAATGCCGCCCGGCAACGCCGTCGCAAGCAGCACAGGACGACAAGGCCGCGGTATTGCTCTGGGAGCGCAGCGCGGCTTTAGCGGGTTTCAAGGCTTGAGTTTTTCCATGGCATTTTCACCGGCGAAGGCACGCTTACACCGCGTTCACCGCAATGTGCTTGCGGGGGAGATTGCCGCCAGGCCCTGGCAATGGGCTCAGCAACAAGGCCTTCCTAAGTGCCCATTCTTTGCCGGCATCGGGGGTCTCAAGAAATTCTACTTCGCCACTGGCCAGCATCGCTACCGGAATACCGTCCCGGTAGAGGAGCCGGCTGCCGGTGAGAGCGGGCAGCTTCGCCCCTGGGGTCAGGATACCTGCGAGATTGAGCGGATCCGCCCCTGACAGAGAGACTATCGTGTCCGTATGCGGCTCTCGCCGAACCTCGCGCAACTTGCCAATCGCCTCGGGCAGCGCGAATTGCTCGCCTGCAAAACCGGCGACAAAGCGGCCGCCGCGAATCTCTCCGCGCGCTTCTAGCCTGCGATAAACGCGCAGCAGATCCCGCCACTGCGGCAACCAAGCCGCCTCCCGTTCAAGCAGACGCCGGAAGACAACGCCATAACGCAACAACAAAGTGCGTGCCACATGCGCGACGGCGTCCGCTTCCGCCTGCGATCTCGCCGATGGTGACTGGATACGGCGGGCCAAGGCCCAGCGGCCCGCGTGCTCCATGCTGAATGCCACGCTGCGCCGCCGGTGCCCGGCGCGTGTAGTGGATCTGCGCTGGTCAGACGGCACAAGCAGCGCGCGCAACCCGCCAAAACTGTCCGAATTCACGAGGCCGATGGCAACGAGCTCGGCAAGCGCTTCTTCGGCTTGCGACCGCAATAAGCCTGTGCCCTCGACAATCTCGTCGAAGAATGAGGCTCCATGCTCCCGTAGGAAGCCGGCAACGGCTTCCGCCCGGACACTCTGCGAAACGCTCTCTGCCATCGGTGATAGGGAAGCCCAAAGCTGTGCGTGACGGCGGCTGAGCAAAGTGATCGGCGTCGTCCGCAGAGGCGCTGGCGCCATATGGCGCTCGCTACCATTCCCCCTTTCGCTGGTGGGTCTCAACCTCGCCCAAGCGATGCGCCCGGCCAAGCACTGATCGTCGAGCCATGCCGGTTCGTAATTCTCAATGCGCGCCGGAAGAATCTCAGTCTCCCAGGCCCCGGCTGGCGCCTCGAAACCTTCAAGCTGCTCGATAATAGTCTTCAGCGCATCCGGTCCCTCCATGCGCGTATTCGGAGTCAACCGCTGCCAAGCGAGCAGAAAACGCAGAAAATCGCTGGCGGAGACGGGCTCGATCTCGGCGCGCAGCCGTTTGACCGTATAGTGATGGATTCGCGCGAGCAGCCGGCGGTCGCACCATTCTTCGGCGATTGCCATCGGCGTAAAATGGCCGCGCATGGCAAAGCCTTCCGCTTCAAGCGCCGCGAGCGCCATGCGGACGGCGCCGCTTTCAAGGCCAATCGGCGCCGCGAGCGCATCTGCCGTGACGGGCCCCAGACCCTCAAGCCGTCCGCGCAGGATCTCAATCAGGGCCTTATCCGCCAACCAATATTGTCCGGCATGACCGGGGGGTGCAGCAATCGCCGGTTCTAGGCTTGCCCCGGGCCATAAAGCGGCGAACTGCGGCACCCGCTCGGCGGCGATCCAAAGTGCCGCCCCTGGCGTCAGGATGCGGGCGGCACGTTTCGTGCGCCCAAGCTCGGCGAGCCAATCCGTCCAGCTCGTTCCGGTCTCGGATTCTTCCTCGGTCAAGAACCCGAGCCACACCAGGGCGTCATGCAATTCATCGGCGTTCGTGGCATCGGGCCAAGCCTCTTCGCGCACGCGGGCGATCGCGTCGAGGTCGAGCCGGCCGAGATCGGCGGCTGTGTCCGGCGCCAGCCACCGCCGCGCCATGACGGCCTGGGCCCGGCGCTCTTCCAGAGGCGCGTCATCGAGAAATGCGTAGGGCCGCGCCGACAGCACTTCGAGGGCCAGTGGCGAAGGCGCGGTTAGATCGCGCGCGACAACTTGAATTGTGCCCGATTCGATTCCTCCGAGGAGCCGTTCCAGGCCTGCGATATCCATGGCCTCCGTGAGGCAATCGGTAATAGTTTGGCGAACCAGGGGATGATCGGGAATTTCGCGCTCGCCAACAAGATTCTCGGCGCAGGCGAGCTGATCTGGAAACACGGCGCCGACAAGATCCTCGGCGTCCATCCGGGCGAGGTAAGCCGGGACTTTGCGGCCGCCTCGAAAACGCGGCAGCGCAAGAGCCACGCCCGCAACCCAGCGCCAGCGCGTCAGAAACATCGGCGCGTCGAGCAGCGCTTGGATCAGCACGGTTCGCACATTCGCCGAATGCAAATAGCGCTGCACATCGGCGAGCTCGAAGCTATGGGCCGCTGTCAGCGAGAGCAGAATATTGTCGTCTGTCGCGGCAGCCTGCAGCTCGAAATTGAATTTACGGCAGAACCGCTTGCGCAGCGCGAGCCCCCAGGCCCGGTTAATGCGGCTTCCATAAGGCGAATGGATGACGAGCTGCATGCCGCCGGATTCGTCAAAGAAACGCTCGAAGACCAAATTGTCTTGCGTCGGCAGGGAGCCCAAGGCTGCATGGCCCGCGGCAAGATATTCGACAAGTTCTTGAGCGGGAGTCTCGGTCAAGCCAACTTCCCCGCAAAGCCAGCGCAAGGCGCCCTCCCCGGCCCCAGTCTTTGGCAGCCGCGTTGCGATCTCCGCCCGCAGCCGCGACACCGATTGCGATAGCTCATCCGTGCGCCCCGGCGCTTCGCCAAGCCAAAATGGGATGGTTGGGGGCATTCCTTGCGCATCGGCGACGCGGACCGTGCCGCGCTCGACACGCAAAACGCGATAGGATTGATTGCCGAGTTGAAAAATATCGCCGGCCATGCTTTCGACGGCAAAATCCTCGTGCACACTGCCGATGAAGAGACTGCCGGGTTCAAGAAGGACCCGGTAATCGGCGTTTTCGGGAATGGCGCCGCCGGAAGTCATCGCGGTCAAGCGCGCCCCGCGCCGGCCGCGCAGGATCCGGTTGACGGCGTCGTGGTGGATCAGAGCGCCGCGCCGGCCGCGCTTCGTGCTGAAGCCTTCGGCGAGCATGAGAATCACGCTTTCAAAATCGGCGCTTGTCAGATTGCGATAGGGCCAGGCGCGGCGCAACAAGGCAAGAAGCTCGTCCTCATGCCATTCCCGCGCGGCCACTTCGGCGACGATCTGTTGGGCGAGGACATCGAGCGGCTGCCCGGGGATTTCAATCCGGTCGAGGTCGCCGCGCCGCACACTATCGAGCAGCGCCGCGCATTCGACCAAATCGTCGCGCGAGAGCGGAAACAGGCGGCCCTTGGGCATGCCATCGACCGCATGTCCCGAACGCCCGACTCGCTGCAAGAAACTCGCGATCGAGCGCGGAGAGCCAATCTGGCAAACCAAATCGACATCGCCGATATCGATGCCGAGTTCGAGCGAAGCGGTTGCGACAAGCGCCTTGAGCTCGCCTTGCTTGAGACGATGCTCGGCTTCGCGCCTGTGCTCCTTGGCCATGCTGCCATGGTGCGCGGTAATCTGATCGGTGCCCAAGCGCTCGGACAGAGCCCGGGCCGTTCGCTCGGCAACGCGGCGCGTGTTGACGAAAACGAGGGTCGTGCGATGTTCGCCGATGAGTTGAGCAAGCTTATCATGGACTTGCTCGCGGACTTCGCCCGCCATCACGGCTTCGAGCGGCGACGGGGGAAGTTCGATGGCGAGGTCGCGCGCCCGGCGATGGCCGGTGTCGATAATCTTGCACCCGGCGCTGACGGCTCCGGTCAAAAAATGGGCGATGTCGTCGACCGGCTTCTGCGTCGCCGACAGGCCCACTCTCAGCAAGCGGCCGCCGCAAAGGGCCGACAAGCGTTCGAGCGACAGCGCAAGATGGGCGCCGCGTTTATTCGGTGCCAGGGCGTGGATCTCGTCGACGATCACGGTCCGGGTCGCCGCCAACATCTTGCGGCCGGACTCCGATGTCAGCAGGATATAAAGCGTTTCCGGCGTGGTGACGAGGATATGGGGCGGCCGCCGGTGCATCTTTGTGCGTTCGCCCTGCGGCGTATCTCCCGTGCGCACCCAAGTGCGGATTTCGACGTCGGGCAGCCCTTGCGCGCGCAACGCCTCGCGGATACCGGCAAGCGGTGCTTTCAGATTCTTCTCGATGTCGTTCGACAGCGCCTTGAGGGGCGAGACATAGACGATCTGCGTCGCCTCCTCGAGCCGGCCCTCGAGCCCTTGCCGCACGAGGCTGTCGATCGCAGCGAGGAAGGCCGCCAGCGTCTTGCCAGATCCGGTCGGTGCCGCGACAAGGACGTGTTCGCCTGCCTGGATCGCCGGCCACGCTTGCGCCTGCGCGGCGGTCGGCGCGTCGAATTGGCGCAGAAACCAAGCGGCAACCGCCGGATGCAGGATGGACGCTGCGTTCACGAGGCTAATCCGATTTGGCAAAAGCTGAAGCAGAATAGCGCATCCGGCCGCGAAGCCAAAGGGAGCGGAGTCCAGCGGAGCAAAAAGCCGATCATAAAAGCCATGACCCCATGTGGAAGCCCACAAAGCGGTAAACAACCCAGCGAGATCGATTTCCGGCGGAGTGACTGGCGCCGAACAGCCCTATTCATCGAGTTCGGGATAATGGCGGAAAATTCCTTGCTCGTTGAATGCGAGGCGGCGGCCACTGTTCAAATAAGCACGGATGCGCGGACGTTGCGCGATCGCTTGGCGCAGCGCCGCCACGCGTGGAACCTCGGCCAGAATTACCTTCATTCTTTGCGGAAAAGCGTAAAGCAGGCCCTCGACAATCTGGAAGAGCGACAGATCGGCATAGCTTACTCGCTTGCCGACGAGGTGCTTATCGCCCTTTGGATT
>CAYTRB010000181.1:0-6407 GCA_964440215.1 uncultured Methylocapsa sp. | reverse complement strand
CCCTGGGCGATCATAGCCAGGCTCGCCGCCGAACCCAGAAGCAGCCCTTTCAGCAGTTTCATGTCATATCCCCCAAGGGCAGATCCTATCCTGCTTCCGCTCAAGCGGCGCCGCCGGCCGGACACTTCCTGGAGGGGGGATGGAGCAGGCATTTTGTGTCTCAATCTCACTCTGAACTCTTAAAAGACTATATATTAGATCGTAACAGCCGCCAATGGCTGAACCGTATTGATTTGGCCCCTGCCTTACTTTGACCACAGGGTAGCCTCAAAGTGGATTGAGTAAAGCGAAGTTCCATAAAATGCCAATTTTGAGCCAGAGGTGTGACTTTATCGCAACGTCCGGAAACCCGCTCTCAGTGTAAGTGTAAGGCCGGTCAAAGCAGAGGCGCCACGCCGTTTACGCAGGCTCCTAAATTCGGGCATGTACTTTAAATCGAGGTATCAGCTTTTTCGCTTCCAGCCTGGTCTAAGCTTTAAGTGGCGCTGCCGCGCGCGGAGCTCTTGCCATCCCGCCGGGGCTCGGGCATATCTGCTGGCACATCGGGAACTGCATCCAAAATGCATTTTTCCGCATGTACGGAGACGTGGCCGAGCGGCTGAAGGCGGCGGTTTGCTAAACCGTTATAGGGTTGTAAAGCCCTATCGAGGGTTCGAATCCCTCCGTCTCCGCCATCGACCCGTTTGTGGCCATTTGCCGCCGCCAAATACGGCCATAAAAATCAATCACTTATGAAATATCCCGTTTGTAGGGGTTGTTCCACGTTTGCCTCAATCCTAGTTGTTACCTAGGACGCCCACTGGGGCGGATATGTTGGCGGACGAAAAACAGTGGTTAAGAAATTCAACGCGTTAACGGCGCGCACGGTCGCGACGCTCAAAAAACCCGGGCGGCATGCCGATGGCGGCGGGCTCTATCTCAAGGTCGATCCCGGCGGCGCGAAACGCTGGACCTTTATGTGGGAGCGCGGCGGCAAGCAGCGCGAGGCCGGGCTCGGTTCTATCCATGCCGTGCCGCTCGCCAAGGCACGCGAGAAAGCCGCGTCTTATAGAGCCGTCCTAGATGATGGCGGTGATCCGATCGAAGACCGCCAGAAAGCCCGCATTGAAAAGCAGGGCAAGAAAACCTTCGGCGACGTCGCCAATGATCTCCTAGAAGACAAAGGCCCGGGCTGGCGCAACGCCAAGCACCGCGCGCAATGGCGCATGACGCTTGAATTCTACGCTAAGCCTCTTTGGGGTCTGCCCGTCGACGGGATCGACACGGCCGCCGTCCTAGGGGTGCTACGGCCGATCTGGAACAGCAAGGCCGAAACGGCGTCCCGCTTGCGCGGGCGCATTGAAGCGGTGCTCGACGCGGCCAAGGCGCAGGGGCTGCGCGCGGGTGAGAACCCGGCGGCTTGGCGGGGCAACCTTGCGCATCTCTTGCCCAAAGCGGCCAAACTTTCCGCACGCGGCAATCATGCCGCCATGCCTTACAAGACGGTCGCGGCTTTCGTCGCGAAGCTGCGCGAACGTGAAGCAATCGCCGCACGCGCGCTCGAATTCCTTATATTGACCGCCGCGCGGACCGGCGAAGTGCTCAATGCCGAGTGGTCTGAATTCGATCGTGAAAACAAGGTCTGGACCGTGCCCGCCAAACGCATGAAGGCAACCCGCGAACATCGGGTTCCGCTCTCGCCGCGTGCCGTCGAGATCATCGAGAGCCTTGCCCAAGTCAAGACCGGCGCCTTTGTCTTTCCCGGCCAGCGTCTTGATAAGCCGCTCTCGAACATGGCGCTGAAAATGGTTTTGCGGCGCATGGATATCCAGGACGCCACGGTGCACGGCTTCCGGTCCGCCTTCCGTGATTGGTGCGGCGAAGAAACTCATTTCCCGCGCGAGATCGCCGAAGCGGCGCTTGCCCATGTGATAGGCGACAAAGCGGAACGGGCCTATCGCCGCGGCGACGCGCTCGAAAAGCGGCGGGCGCTTATGAGCGAATGGGCGGTATTCCTTTCACCATGACAAAACAGACCCCGGAGCAACGCCGCGAGCGAGCCCGCGCACGTGGAGGATATCCTTGCAAAGCTAGACGCTGGCCTAATTGACGATGACGATCTTTGATAATGGGTACGCACGGTGCGTACTTTGCTTCTGGCAAGACTGACAGCCACACAGATGACACGAGAGGGGAAACGCAATGACGCCAGCCGAGCGCCGTGAAGCGAACCGCATTCGCTCGGAACGCTGGCGCCGGGCGCATGGGATTATGCCGCGCAAGCCGGCGCAAAAGCCGTGGCTCGCGGAAGGCGTCAGCCGGTCGACGTGGTATCGGCGGGGCAATCGGGTGCAGAAAGCAATCGCGCTGGCCATGCACTACCCGGAGCCTGACCAAGCGGGACGCGGCAAAAAGGGAAAAGCGGAAGAGACTTCCGATTTTAGTCAAAAGCGCCTTTCGCAAGCCCGCGCCATTCTCGCCGCTTCGCCCGATTTGTCCCGCGCCGTCGCCTTCACCTTGCAGCTTCAAGCCGAGCTCGCCACGGCCGCGCGGTGCCAGGCGATCGCGGCGGCGATCCTTGGCGAGCTGGGGGTTGCGGAAATATCCGCCCCGGCGCTATGATCCGCCGATGAGCCGCCTTGAAGAAATGCGGGCGAACCCCGCTGCGGGCTAGCGCATGAGCGATATTGAAGCCGTTTGCCGTGAGCATGGCGTTTTGTGCGCGCCTCCTCGGGGCGGCGGGTCACACTACAAGGTTGCGCACGTGGCAGTGGCCGACAAGCTCACGATCCCTTCCCGGCGCCCCATTAAGCCAGTCTACATTCGCAAGCTTGTCGCCTTTCTCGATACTGTGAAAGCCGCAAAATGACTGATCTCCGCTACGCTGTCACAGTAGAGCCGTTGCCGGAAGCCGACGGCGGCGGCTTTGTGGCCACTGTCCCGGCACTCCCCGGCTGCATGAGCGACGGCGCGACGCCGCAGGAAGCGCTTGCCAATATCATCGACGCTATTGAGGTTTGGATCGAGGCTGCCGGCGATGTCGGCCACGAAGTTCCGCAGCCGCCCAAGCATCACGCGGCGGCGTGATCCGTTACAGCAACAGACGAACCCCGATTGCGTTTCGCGGCGTCACGATTTCCGCACCGGCCCAACCGTGCTCCTCGGCAGCGGGATCGATCGCGGCGGCGTCGCCGAACCTCCCAAAAATGATCGCGAGCCGGCCTTTGGCGCTTTCGGTGATTTGCTGTGCCGTTTCGGCCGCACTGGTTTTGCTTTCATCGGGTTACCTCTGTTGTGTTGTCTTGCGCTTGCCGGGAGCGGCGCAAGGAACAAAGCCGCTCCCGGCTGCTTCAGCGGCGCTTCGCCAGCCATGAGACTACGCCGCGAACTTTATTCATGCCGCGCCAGAGGCCTCGATCGCGTCCTTGGCCGCTTTCTGGCTCTTCCGCGCCATCTCGACCACGCGCTGATCGGAACAGCTGCGCTGGTACGATTGCAACAGCGATCCGGATCTCAGCAAATGCTTTTGCACCGCCTCGAGCCACTCAATTCTTGCGACCCCATCCGCGCCGCCGCCACGTTTGGCGCAGATGCTCCAGCTCGTTTGCACTCAAATTCGTGAGCAAGGCCGGTGCGCCTAGGATCGCACCCAGGGTCACGAGATCGTTTTTCTCCACAGCCGTGGCGATCGCCTGGCGCCGCACCTTGGCGTCCATCTTATGCAGGACAGCGCGGATTTCGCTGCCGAACGCACGGCCAGCCGGATCGACAACCGGGCCGCTGGTCTTCGCCATAAGCGTAGTAATTTCGGTCTGTACGAACTCATTCGCACGGTCGAGTTTTGGCAGCGTGCTCATGACAATCCGCTGGGTCACTTCGTCGCTTTTGACGTGCGCGGCGCCTGCGCTCAGCGTCTGGTCACCATGGATTGAATTCGTCACCTTCGCACAATTTTCCGCCGCGACCCGCGCGGCCTGCAGCGCCAGCAAAGCGCCGCCCACATTGTGGTCGTCATTGGCGACTTGCCCGAGGACGCCTTCGCCGCCAGCCAAAGAGGCCGATATCATCGGCGCCGCAAATTGCTGGCTCCGGCTGCGGATCGGTGTAATATTCGAGGGTATGGTCATGGCGTGTGTCCTTTCTCAAAATAAGCCGTGGGATGAACTCCCATCTCCTTGACGATCTTCCTGGCGCGCAGACCGAGCTCCCGCTCAATCCGGCTAATCTGGTTCTCGACCTGCGAAAGCTCGACGGCCACCCGGGTGAGATTAATGCGATCGTCGCGCTTGACCAGCGCGTGCCTCCGCCATTCGGCTCGCTCGCGCAGTAATGAGATCCGGTCGAGCAGGCCTTTGGTCGTAGAAAAACGCAGGTCCGTCATAATTCCCGCTCCCCGGCACATCGGTGATCGCTTGGACAATCATCCTCATGGGCCTCGCGGCCGTCAGGAGCAAACTCCCTGCGCACGCATTGCACACGTCATCATGATGACCGGGACCGGCCGGATGATCGATCACGTCCCGCCCGGTTCCGCGCGCCGTGCGCCGCTCAAGCGAACAAAGCTGGGCAACCAAGCCCCTATGATCCAGCAACTCGGCCCTGCCGCTGTTCAAGACTGGCAACAATTCGGCGTAAATTTCGCTTTTGCTCCGCTCGCTGAAGCGATAGGCAACGCCATGCGCCTGCCATTGCTCGGCTGGCCACGACCCCGCGTACCGGTCGCCAAAAATCTCGGTGAGCCGATAGCTGCGCGCCGTCGCGGCAAGTTCCGCCGTCGCGCTGCTCGGATTGAACGGCGGTTTGATCTCGCGAACGCAATCGAGAATAGCGACGCCATTCTCGGCATGGCTGACCGCTAACGTATAGGAATTCTGCCCGGAGCCGCCGGCCGCATCGGTAAAACCGACATAGCGGACACCGGACATGTACGGCAATTCATGCCGGCCAGGCACAACCAAGCCCTCAATCACAGTGCGATCAATGAACGCTTCGAGGTCAGTTCTGAAACTTGCGTTGTACTCAGCCTCAGCCGCAACAGGGTCCAGCTCGAATTGCTGATCAAGGAAACTTTGCGGGATCGTGCAATTCATCACCGTTGACGGCGCCCGCCATACCAAAACGTTCGGGTCGTCCTGCCCGTAATAGCGCCTATAGGCGTTCCACAATGCGCCCTTCCGGGCGTAGGGGCTCGATGCACAAATCAGCACCGAGCCGGGAATTGTCGCCATCGCCGGCCTGAGCGCTGCAAGGATTTCTTCGTCGCTCGCGATCGCGGTCTCATTCGGCCATTGCGCAACCTCATCGCAGAGGCACGCCGCGACGGAGTAGCCGCGAACACTCCGGTGGCTCGCGGTCATGATTTCAATCGTTGCGCGGTTGTCCAGGTCGAAAGCGTCCGCCGTTTCGCGCTCGACCATCCGGCCAAGCAAGGCCGAATGCTGAAACATGCCTCGAACGTATCGAAGCACAACGCGCGCCTGCTTGCGATCCTGCGCGATAAGCATGATCGTCACGCGCTCGCCATGCGCCATGTATCGGCGATAATCTTTGAAGCAGGCGAGATAGACCGCAATCAATGCCATCGCAAACGACTTGCCGGCCCGCCGGCCGCAACAAAACCATGCCTCGCTGAAGGCCGTTTCAGGCACAGCGGTGCGCCCCGTACAGACGCGATAGATGGCCGCCTCGCTATCATCCATGCCAAGGCCGAACATGGCCGCCAGCGCCGCCCGCCACGGGCGCCACGATGCACCTTGCGTGATGCGCGAGCCGAGCAAGTTGGTGTCATCGATGGCGTCGAGAATTGATGGCGTCATGAGGTGTCGCCTTCATCGTCGATTTCGACGTGTTGCTTGCCTGGCTTGGCAAGATATTCGTGCAGGGAAGGGAGTGTCTTTGCCACGCGGTTGACGCCGAGGATATTGAAGACGCGGCAAAGCAGCGAGGTGCTCAAAGCATAATCGGCAAGGCTGAATTTCGCATCGCCACGGGCGCATAAAGCTTCCTGACGTTCGCATTCGGAAGACAACAAAGCTGCTCTGCGAATTAACTGCTTTTGGCTCTCCGACAGTTCATCAAGACCGCCAAGATCGGCGGCAACGTCTTCGTAAAGATCCCTGAAGCGCCTGTAACAGAGCGACCGGCCATCGGTCGCGGGCAAAAGCTTGCCATTGGCGACGCGGCTGCGGTTGTAAGGTGACCGCTTGGGTGGGTGCGGCGTACCTGAGACGGCTTCCATACTAGGTTACCTCCTAGGATGCCGGTAGCTTCGCACACAAACATGCTTCTATGTCAAGGTGTTACCAGTGTTGTTCGACGGAATACGCCTCCGCCATCGATATATTATAACTAATTGAATTTGTTTATTAAATGTTCTGACAGACCTATATGGTCTTACAATTAGTCTTAACTTATCGACGCCGCTTGAG
>CAYTRB010000180.1:0-6438 GCA_964440215.1 uncultured Methylocapsa sp. | reverse complement strand
GGCTTTGTGAAAAAGCCAGAACGGTGTGCCAGACCCGCGACCGCGCCATGAAACCTCCCATTTGACGCAATGATCGAGCTGTACGGCGGAAATAGCGCTGCCGTCGGAAAAGATAAAATAGACTTCGATTTTGAGCGCAAGGCTGAAACGGACAGCGGCGGCGAGAGCGGCCTTTTCGATGTCGAGATTGCCGGTAATTCGCCATGTTTCTCCACTTTTGGCATCGATCAGGACCGCCAGCGTTCCACCCACTGCTATTAGATCGGGCAACTAGCGAAGCGCTGTCGGCTGGCTATCCCAATCGGTAACGGCTTGCAATGCCATGCGCATGGCGGCGGAGAGTTGCCCTTGCCCGAAAGATTCGACGTTCCAACGCTTGCGACAGAGATCCATTTTGATGAGGCCGCAAAGGGCTTCGTGCGGGCCTAAACGGCTGTAAAAATCATCCATCATGAAGACCTTCGATGTTTCTCTAGCCAGGCCTTCGCGAACGAGGGTTTGACCAGGGAAGCCACAGCATTTGGGCCCCAGTCCACAATCTCGATGGGACAACCGAAATGCTCGATGAGACGGACCTGCCATTTGAAGGGGATGCCCCGACAGAACCATTGCCGAATCGTTCCTGGGCGCGCGCCGAGTTGGAGTGCCGTTTCGCCCCGAGCACGGCCAATAGTTGACGGTGCCCACCTTCAGGTGCTCGGGCGTGTGCACGGTGAACCAGATGCCACGTGCCTTGAGTTCCTTCAAGACTGGCCACATCTCCCGGGAGGGCTCAATCCATCTTCGCTTCGTTAGCTTCATGCGCGCTCCGGGATGACAGGGGTTCTGCGAGGTTTGTCCCGAATGGATAGCCGCCTCTGAACCACAGGTCTTTCGGCTCTCCGGCCTCCCTGGTACCGCAGCGGGGTAGGCTACAATGAACGCTTCTAATCTTTCTGCTTCAGCCGGATCCGTCATGTCGACATCGATGCCGATAACGCGTCCGCACGGAAATCCAATGCTATGGGTTGCCCATTTGGTCGCCCATTTCTTGACAAGATCAGTGGACGCCGGGGCAAAAGCCAGGCGTGACCAATTCGGGATGACTGGCGCTTTTTTGCATGGAACAACCGGACATATGCTGTAACCGTGATCATGAGCGAGTAAGCCATCTGTGGCGAAGAACGCTCGGTCTTCGACAGGTTTCATAGGAGTCCATCCTTGATCGCGACTACTCCGGACCAGCGAGACGACCGTAATAGAATAGGTAGCTGATGGGATAATCGAGCGATGGGGTGGGCCGGGCATTGTGCCGCGTTATTCGCTGCACATTTTGTAGATGACGGAGCATTGCGTCCCGAGCGGCCACACAGTCGTTCTCGATAAGCGCCTCGAATAAACTTTCCAAATCATTGAGTGAGCGCGCCCGTTGATCGGCGTCCAAGGGTAGTGAAAGTGACCAACCTGACGTTGTGGAGCCGAAAACGGACTGGAAACTCTGCGCTGGCTTGGAGAGCTCCGCCGCAACGAAGACTCCGTACAAGACCAGTCGATAAAGAGAAACTGCTGCATCCCCAGAAAGCGTCTTCAACGCGTCGAGCAAAGGGCGGACCCACCGCTCGTCACCTTCCCAAAAACTGTGCGATGCGAGCGCTGCGACGTCGCCGAGGGTTTGTCGTGAATACTCATCCACATCGCGAGAATGAGATAATGAAGCGACATCGAGTGGATTTCCTTCCTGCGGCTCAAATTGCGCATCGAGGCGTCGCCGCAGGTCGATCGCCCAAGTTTTTCGTCGTGCGCGTTCCGCAGCTAGCCAAGGAGACCAAGGTCCCGGTGTATCTCGCAGGCGTATTTTTGTCAGTGTGGCGTGCGCAAGCTCGGGTTCTGAGCTGCGAGCAGCAAAAGTAAAAATTGCGGCCCAAGTCACCTGGCGGAAACACCCCACGATAGCAGCGTATGTGGATTTTGCGGCGTGAAATAGTGACATCGCTTGCCTCGTCGAGATCAGATGTGAGCAGCTTCCATCGCTGCGTAGCGGCTAGCCGAATTTGTTATAGTTCGCAGTGGGGTTGCCCGAAATGCATCTCGCGCATGTCAGGATGGCTAGTAAGCTGTCAATTTCGTGTATAAGAGTTATTTAACTATTATACGGGCAAAATATTTTCGGCGTCAACCGAGGAAATTGACTTTTCTAGGGGCATAAGCCAATTAGGAGCATGGACGGACAAATTTCTAAACGCCTGGCCATGGCCCTAGCCGCCAAAGGCATCAACATGAAGCAAGCCGGGCTGTCGGCTGGGTTAAGCTCGAATTATGTGCGTGATGTCATTCGGCGCGGCCGCGGCAAATTTGAGCTTTTAGAGAGGGTGGCCGAAGCCAATGGGCTTTCGTGGCTTTGGCTTAAAACTGGGGAAGGTGAAATGGAGTCCCCGGGCGCCATACCCAAACCTCGTAAGGGGATCAAACACTTTGCGTCGCCGCCCTACTATCGTGAGCAACTTGAGCTCGCGGAGGAGAAGCGCCGGTCACCATGCCCCGAGTCCGTCACAGAGGAGTTGCCCGTCAACATTCTCGTCAATCGCGAGGCACTGTTGCACGCCTTGCAGATGTTGGGCGCGAGTGAGGAGAGGGCCGTCACCTTGATAGAGCTTCTTTCAGCCTTGGCCTATAAAGCGAATTTGCCATGAAATAAAGAATTTTCTTGTTATCGTGTCAAAGACCCCATACCATGCCCCTTTGCCTCTTCTGATGGCTAGGAGCAGCTAATGATGACGGAATTTCCCTTAACTTTGGCTGCGGCCAAAGATGTCGAGAAAAGCCGATGGGCAATCGGCGACGCACTCGTTGCGGAATGTGGACCGCCCGGCGACAGCCATGCAAACAACGGAGCGAATGCAAGGATTATTGCGGCAGCCGAATTTCTGAGTGCAAACGGTCTCGAATTAAGCGCGAGCTATTTGCGACGGTTACGACAGGTTGCCTTTGCGTACGCGGATGTTCGAACTCGAACATCCGCTTCCTGGAATGCCCACGAAGCGGCGGGCTCGCCGGAAATCCTTGACGCAATCGTCAAGGGGCTTCCCGAGGGTACGAAGATCACCGCCGTCATTGTTAGAGCCGCCCGTGATCGGGCGGCGAGGGAAGATGTCAGCGCCAAAGCCGAAGTCGCGAAGACCAAGCCGCCGCGCAAGACCAAAACTGCCGCCAAAACCATTGAAGGGGACGCGCTCAGGACGCGCACTCCGCGGCAAGACGATTCCATCGCCCTGCGGCAAGCCCAGGCCGAATTGAAACGGTGTCAGGCCGAGGTCAAGTGCTTGAATGACAGGCTTGATACCTGGAATCAGGGTGCCGGTGGTGCTGCGCTGGAAACGCCCACGGCTGTGATCGCAATGCTCGAGGCGATTTTCGCCAAGGCGAAATCCGAGAATTTCTGGGGCGACGTCGCTGAGGAGTCGGTCAAAAAATTCATCGTGGATCTTGGGTTGGCTGTTGCCTCCGCTCACACGATCAAGTCCTGTCTCTGCAAGGCAAAAGCAACCGCTACGGTCCACTGATAACGAGACGCGGGCTTTCGCGGCCCCGCGCCCCAATCTGTTCACATGGGGCGGGCTATGACTGAAGTTGCCGTGAGCCAATTCGGTGGTGCAGTCGCATTTCTCGCCAGCGACAACGACAATGGCGCGGATGACCAAAAAACCAGCGGCGGGCCCTACTTTCGACGATCCGATTCCTTATTTCGATGGAGGTTTATCATGGCAAACACTTGCAAAACATGCCGATTTTGGAGTGACCGCATCGCCTGGGGCGGTCTGACCGCCGACGCCCCAATGGAAGCCATATGCCTCAATGAACGCAGTCCATTCAATTCCATGTATACCGCGGAAACAAGCTGGTGTCGTGAATGGGCGGAGAACACTGTTGGGGCAATTGATGCTCTCGCTTTGCCCTTCGGCGCATACGTGGAAGGCGTCGGAAAACCTGAAGAAGAGGATAAACTCGATGATGATAACATTGGAAAATGAGAAAAATCCGAGATCGTGTTTTGCGGCGCGCATCTGGAATCTCGTGAACATCTCGAAGCATTTCTCTACCGAGTCACCCTCGTCACAGATGCTTTGGCCACTAAGAGTAGACTCCGAGTTTTTCTCTGGATCTAAATTTTTCTCGAAAACAAAAACCAAATCCGATGCGTAACCTGCGGGAATTGGACCAATACCGGCTTACCAACACCGCTGTCATCGAAGTCTATGGTGCTATCGGTGATGGGAGATGCGGCGTATTTCAACTTACGATCAAAGGCGAGATTCTATTGGTCATCGCAAGCACCGGAGAAAGCTGGGATCACCTTTCAGTTTCCCTCAAGCGGCGCTGCCCGAATTGGTATGAGTAGAGCACGTGAAGCGGCCATTTTTCAGAGACGACGAGACGACTATGCAATTGCATGTCCCGCCGAGTGCGGATGTGTCCTCAGCCGCTACGACATTTCTGGGCTCCAGCAGGTGGGCGAGAAATTCCCAGCCACCACAAAAACTCGTCGGAACGCTCGGATTAAATGCTGCGGAGGTGAAATGAAATGCCGCGTCGCCTTGTCTGCGTGAACCAAGCCGATATCGCTCACGATCTTAACGAAAAACTGCGCGAGATTGTATTGTGAAACGGTCCTCGGTCATCTGCCCTCGTGATCCAGTCGGCCTTTCGATGGAAGAGGCCGCCGCGTTCCTTGGCATCGGCGCAACGCTCTTTCTGCGCATGGTCGAAGACGGCCGCATGCCACGCCCGCACCGAGCCGATGGGCGCCGCATTTGGGATGCTGACGAACTCGTCGCTGCCTTCCGCCGTCTCCCGCGGGACTTGCCAGCCGGGACACGTCCACGCGAAGATGATGACGCGGACCCGTGGGGAACAGTGCGCGCCTGATCTGGGAGGCGAGAATGATCTGGGCGAAACCAAAATTCATTTGGGAGGACGTGGACCGCCATGGCAACGTCAGGGTTTATTTTTGCCGTCATGGCCAGCGCAAAATTCGCATTCACGCCATGCCAAACACGCCAGAGTTTTGGGCGGCCTATGCCGCTGCCGCGCAAGGCCGCCCGCTGCCAGTCCCTGGCTAGGGGCAACAACGTGGGAAGCGCGCTGCTCCGGGAACGCTCCGCTGGCTTTGCGCGGCCTATTTCGTTGCCCCGGAATACCGGCGCCTCGACCCAAACACGCAAATAGTTCGCCGCCGCGTGCTAGAGAGTTGCCTTTTGGAGCCGCTGGAGCCGGGTTCTAGCTTCATCATGGCCGATTGCCCGTTGGATCGGATTTCCGGTAAGCACGTCAAGATGCTGCGCGACCGCAAAGCCGAAGTACCGGAAGCTGCCAACACGCGGTTGAAGGCGCTTCGCGGTCTTTTCAAATGGGCGCTACTCGATCCAGACCTAGCGAGCCGCTTCCCGGCTGGAATCAACCCCGCTCGCGACGTGTCGTCATTCCGGACCTTTTCCCAAGGCCATCACACGTGGACGCTGGAAGAGGTCACCAAATTCGAGGCCGCGCATCTGCCAGGCAGCACGGCGTTTGGCCTTGGCGCTGTTGTTGTTCACTGGTCAGCGCAAGTCTGACGTGATCGCGTTCGGCCGTCAGCATGTGAAGGATGGCTGGCTACTTTTCACCCAATTCAAGAATCGCAACCGCCGCCCGGTGACGCTCGACCTGCCCGTCTTACTGGAATTGCAAACCGCGATCGATGCCGGGCCGTGCGGCAACCTGACGTTTCTTGTGACCGCGCACGGCAAGGCATTCACGGCGGCCGGATTTGGCAATCGCATGAGGAAATGGTGCGATGCCGCCGGGCTCAAAGATTGTTCGGCCCACGGGCTGCGCAAGGCTGGTGCCTGCATCGCCGCTGAGAACGGCGCAACGGAAGCCCAGCTCATGGCGATCTTTGGTTGGAGCGACCCTGACATGGCGGCGCTCTACACTAAAAAGGCGCGGCAGAAACGCATCGCGGGTGACGCTATGGGATTGCTGGTAAGGAAGGAACGCGAAGAACAATAATCGTACAAAAGTCTCCCACTTTTTCGGTGGTTGAAATAAGTGGGAGGATTAGGCGGCAATAATCTAATAAAAACAACAGTCATAAATGGGGCTGGAGGCCTCGCCCGGAATCGAACCGGGATAGAAGGATTTGCAGTCCTCTGCGTAACCATTCCGCCACGAGGCCTTTGCCGCTACGAGCCGAGCGGGTCCCCGCCTATACAAAGGATAGGGTCTTCCCGCAAGGATATGCTTAGAGGAGGCCGGACGCGGGGACGCGGGCGCGGGAGGGGAGGGAGCGATTAGCACTTTGCAAAGGCGGCGCGGGCTTGTTATATGCGCGTCGCGAAGAAACGCGATCCCTGATAGCTCAGCTGGTAGAGCAATCGACTGTTAATCGATCGGTCGCAGGTTCGAGTCCTGCTCAGGGAGCCA
>CAYTRB010000179.1:0-6475 GCA_964440215.1 uncultured Methylocapsa sp. | reverse complement strand
GCGGCGCGCGGGGTTTTGCCGCGAGTTCGCCGATGCGCGCGAAGCCGAGGACGGATAAGTCTTCCACCATGGTTTTGGGCAGGCGAAGGGCGGCGATGGGCAGATCGAGAAGAGTTTTCGCGCTGTCTCCCGCCGGGATGACGAGGGTGGCCTGAGCCCCATAGCGGGCAAAGGCATAAGCGGCGCCCCAGCTGTTGGCGATCGCCACCCGCGCCACGATGCCCGAGGCGGCGAGCCGCGCGACTAGCCCTTTCAGCAGGGCGTCTTCCCCGCCATGAAGATGGGCGGCGCCGGTCGCGTCGATCACCAGTCCGTCCGGCGGATCGGCGGCGGCGATGGGCGCATAACGCTGCAACGCCCAGAGCGCCAACCGGTCGAGGGCTTTCGCGTCGGCAGCAGGATCGGCGTCCCGCAGGATCAGCCCCGGTACCAGGGCCTGCACCTTTGCCGCGGGCATGCCGATGCGCAAGCCGGCACTCCGCGCGGCCGTGTTGAGGGCCAGAACCACCCGCTGCCGTCCGTCCCGGCCGGTCAGAACAAGCGGCGCCTCAACTGGCGGCGTGGCGGCGCCCAATGTCCTTCGCAGCCGGTCCGTGGGCCAGCTTGGCAGGAAGAGCGAGACGACCCTTGGCATCGCAGGCCTCCACTTCGAAATCGGCACTTTCCCCGGCGCGGCAGCGGATCAATTCGAGTCGCCAGCGGGGGCGTCCGACACCAGGCACCGGCAAGGGCGTGGCAGGGAGGACGCTGACGCGCCAACGGGTAACGGAGGCCGTTGGCTGCCCGAAATCAGCCGCCTCTGTCGGCTGCCGCCAGCGGCGGATGGCGATGCCGACGGTACCCGAGCTTTCGGCGGCAAGTTGAAGACGGCGGGAGGCCGTCAAGGAGAGGTGCGCGACTTCGGCGACAACAGCGCCGAGCCCGCCATGCCGCAAGCCTTCCTCGAAACAGATGAGGACAGACTTCTCATCGCCCGCCTCGACATAAATCACACGATCGGGCATGAGCCCCGCCTGTGCGAGAGCTGGGGCAAAAAGATCCGGGCGTGCGAGGCACCACAAAACCTTTCCCTTTGTCCGGGCCGTGATCCCCGCCGCAAAGAGCGCCGCGGCGGCGGCGTGGATCGTGTCATTGCTGCCGCCCGCCACCTCGTGCAGGGCGCCAAGCGCCAATCCGCCTCCGGGGAGTTGCCGGTCGAGCTCTTTAATGCCGAAGGGCAGCACTGCCCGCCCGTGGCCAGCCGTGCTCTCAAGCCGCCGGATGCGCGCGCGAAGCTCCTCGACAGCGGGGCGGGTGACGAATGTACTCATGACCTTGGCAATGGGCTCGGAGGATTGTATGTTCCATATTTGTTCTCATTCTGCCTAGAGAGTCAATTGGAGTCTGGCGGCAGGGTGCTGCCAGGACGGAATCGTGAACGGCGATTGGGGAATCGCTAAACTACCAAGACCCTGCCATCTGTGCGCATTTTGCTTGTATTTCAGGTCCTTACCCAGCAATTGACCTGTGGTCCCGCTTCAATACTTATGAACCTCTTTACGGACACCACACGCCATTTCCTAAAGCTTGAACGAAGGTCCCCCATGTCTGCTCAGCCAACTCAAAAGCCCGTCTGTGCCGTCGTTGGTGTCGGTCCCGGTAATGGCGCTGCCTTCGCCCGCCGGTTTGCGGCGGAGGGATATGCCCTAGCGTTGCTGGCCCGTAGCAGCGGCCTCACCAGCAGACTAGCGGTAGAGCTCCCCCTGGCGCGCGCCTATGCGTGCGATGTGGGTGACCCAGCAATGGTGGAGCAGACCTTCGAATCCATCAATTCGGACCTCGGATCTGTCGATGTCCTTATTTACAATGCTGGCAAGGGGGTTTGGGGCTCCGCCGAGGAGGTGACCTTCGAAGATTTCGAGGCGGCGTGGCGGACCAACACATTTGGTGCCTTTGCCGCCGCGCGCAGCGTCATCCCCGCGATGAAGCGGCGCGCCACTGGGCACATTATCTTCATCGGCGCGACCGCTTCTCGCCGAGGCGGTGCCAAGACGGCGGCATTTGCTTCGGCCAAGGCGGCCCAGCGCAGTCTTGCCGAATCCCTCGCCCGTTCACTCGGGCCATCGGGGATCCATGTCTCGTTGATCATCATTGACGGAATCGTTGATGAGGTGTCGATTCGGGCAAGACTCGCGGACAGGCCAGACAGCTTTTTCGTCAAGCCGGACGACATCGCAGACACAGCCGTGATGCTGACCCGTCAGAAGCCATCGGCCTGGACCTTCGAACTCGAGGCGCGTCCTTTCGGCGAGACATGGTGAAGCGGCTGCCGAAGCGCAGCGGGACGCGATCGAGGGGATGATCAGATAGGTGCGGCGTTGACGGTTATCGAGGTGCCGGGCTTGATAACAGCCCTTCTCATCTGCTGATATTATAACGACGCTTGCTGTATGAATGCTGTCGTTCTCAGAGCACCAGTGAGAGTTGGCGGCGTTCCGCCGCCTGCGCCTGCGCCAAGGACGACAGCGAGATCCCGAGCAGGCGTACTCCTTTTTCTGTGGGCAGGAGCGGTTCGAGCAAGCCGAGGCTCAGAATCTCGAGGTCCGTGAAATTGTCAATGGCGTCACCGACGGATTTGCTTCGCGTGATCTGCTGAAAATCGGCGAACTTCACTTTCAGGGTGACAGTCCGGCCCCGGATGCAGGTCGCCTGGCAATGCCGCCAGACCTTGGCGATGATGGGCTCCAGCGCGTCGCGCATCGGCTCGAATGTGTGAAGGTCCCGCGCGAAGGTGTTCTCCGCCCCGATCGACTTGCGGACGCGATCGGCGTGGACCGGCCGTTCATCGACGCCACGCGCGATCCAGTAAAAATACGGACCGGATTTGCCGAAGTGTTGCTGAAGGAAGGGCAAGGGCTGTGCCCGCAGATCGAGGCCGGTTGCGATCCCGAGCCGGTTCATTTTTGCCGTCGTCGCCGGTCCAACACCATGGAATTTTTCGATCGGCAAACTCTCGACAAAAGCCGGTCCCATTTTCGGGGTGATGACAAAGAGGCCATCGGGCTTGCGGTAATCAGAGGCAAGTTTTGCCAGGAATTTGTTATAGCTGACCCCGGCCGAAGCCGTCAGATTCGTTTCGCGTCTAATCTTCGTCCTTATGTCTTCGGCGATCTCTGTTGCTGAGGCAATGCCTTTCAAATTCTCGGTGACATCGAGATAGGCTTCATCGAGCGACAACGGCTCGATGAGGGACGTATATTCAGCGAAAATCTCCCGGATCTGGAGCGAGACCGCTTTGTAGATTTCGAAGCGCGGCATCACGAAGATGAGCTCAGGGCATCTACGCTTTGCCATTATGGATGGCATGGCGGAGCGCACCCCGAATTTTCTTGCCTCATAGCTCGCGGCCGCGACGACGCCCCGTTCGCGAGACCCGCCGACAGCAACAGGCTTGCCACGCAGCTCCAGATTGTCCCGCTGCTCCACCGCGGCGAAAAACGCATCCATGTCGATATGGATGATTTTGCGTTGCCGCTCACGCCCGGCTGGAACATCCCTTTCCAGCAGTTCTGCCCGGAACGCTTTTCGGTCTCTATCCGTGTTGCCTGCGAGCATGACGATCAGGCCACAAGGCCTCCCTCGTCTTTTTTCTCGCCACGGGCTACGATCATCAAAGCATCGTCAGGCAAGGGCCGCTGAAGCTTCAGAGCTTCCCCGGGAGGAGCGGTCATCCAAATGTCGATTTCCTCGCGTTCTGTCAAAATGACAGGCATCGCTTTGGGGTGGATGGCTCCGACTACTCTGTTTGGTTCGGTTGTCAGGAATGCGAAAATGTCGTTCGTCGTCTCGCCTTCCTTCACCTTCCGTACGGACGTCCAGCGGGTCCAGATGCCCGCAAAGAAAGCAAGCGGCCGCGTCTCGTCGAACGCGAACCAGACGGGAGGATGCGTGCCGTCCGGCAGCGCCTCATTCTCGGAGAAGCTGGTGAAAGGCACGACACACCGGCTCTCGATCCCAAGCCAGCGCCTCCAGTGCGGGGATTTCACATTGCGGACATTGGTGACGCCCGGATCGGATTTCTTCCCCTTGAGCGCGAACACCGGGGACGGCATGCCCCAGCGCGCCATCGTTAGCTCCCGGCCCTCGGGCTGATTGCGCACGATCGGCGCCGCGTAATCCGGGAATATGCCCGAGAGCGGCGGGAGATTTCCCGTCGTGTCGTGCATGGCGCCAGTGAATTCGCGGATCGCCTGCTGGCCTTTCGTCACCGAATATAAATTGCACAAAGGCCGCCTCCCTCATCGCCACATACCGCGCATGCGGGCGCCGACATCGACGCGCACGCTCGCGCTCGGTGTGTTTGCGGCGGCTTGCGGCGTGACTTTGGGCCACGCAGTTTGCTCGAAGAGCTCAAGCAGTCCAGCAGGAATAAAACGCGTTCGCGAGGCATAGACATGCCGGTCACCGTGCGGATTCTGGCCGTGGGTGAAAAAGCGTTGCGGGACGATAAGATGCAAATCGTCTTTGGCGCGTGTCATCGCAACATAGAGAAGGCGGCGTTCCTCCTCGATCTCGGCCGAGGTGCCGGTGCCAAGATCGGAGGGGATGCAGCCGTCAACGACGTTGAGCACAAAGACCGATTTCCATTCCTGGCCCTTGGCGGAATGGATCGTCGAAAGGATCAGATAATCCTCGTCGAGCAGCGGCACGCCCGCCTGATCGCTCGTTACGTCCGGCGGATCGAGGGTCAGCTCCGTCAGGAACCGCTCGCGCGAGGGATAGCCGCGGGCGATCTGCTCGAGCTGAATGAGGTCCGCAAGCCGCGTGGCTGCATCCTCGTGAATGCGCTCGAGATGCGGTTCGTACCAGAGGCGCGCGCGCTCAAGTTCGGCCGGCCAGCCGGCGTGGCCAGCGTGCAAGTCGCTGACAATTTCTATAAAGGTCCGCCAGTTGTCGCAGGTGCGGGGCGGCGCGGGTGCATCGGCAAGCGCGCGAATCGGATCGGCCGCTTCCATCATGTGGTCGAGCACGCGCTGTGCCGAAGCCGATCCGACGCCGGGCATCAACTGCATTAGGCGGAAACCCGCGACGCGATCGCGCGGGTTCTCGACGAAACGCAGCAGCGCGAGCATGTCCTTGATATGGGCAGCCTCCAGGAATTTGAGGCCGCCGAACTTGACGAAGGGAATATTGTGGCGGGTCAGTTCCACTTCGAGAGGCCCGCTGTGATGCGAGGCCCGGAACAGGATCGCCTGCTGCTTCAGCGCCGAACCGCCCTCGCGGTTCTCCAAGACGCATTCGACGACATAGGCGGCCTGGCCGCCCTCGTCGCGGACGTTGACCAGGTGCGGCCGTTCGGCCGAATTCCGGTCCGTCCAAAGGTTCTTGGTGAAGCGCTCGGCAGCCAGATCGATAACGCCGTTCGCGGCCGCGAGGATCGGCTGCGTCGAACGATAATTGCGATCGAGCGTGATGATCTCGGCCGCAGGACTGAACTGATTGGGGAAGTCGAGGATGTTCCGGACGGTCGCGGCGCGAAACGAATAGATCGACTGTGCGTCATCACCGACGACGGTAAGGCCGCGCCCATCGGGCTTCAGCGCCAGCAGGATCGAAGACTGGAGGCGGTTGGTGTCCTGATATTCGTCGACGAGGACATGGTCGAAGCGGCCGCCGATATCGACAGCAAGGCTCGGATCGCTCACAGTCTGCGCCCAATAAAGCAGGAGATCATCGTAATCGAGGACATTCTGGCGTTGCTTGGCTTCCACATAGGCCGCGAAGAGCTCGCACAGCTCGGCCGCCCAGGCGGTGCACCAGGGGAAAGAAGACTTCAGCACCTCCTCGATGCCGAGCTCCGCGTTCACACACCGCGAATAAATCGAAAGGCAGGTGCCTTTCATCGGAAAACGGCTCTTGGTCTTCGACAAACCAAGCTCATGCCGGACCAGGTTCATTAGATCGGCGGAATCCTCGCGATCATGGATCGTGAACGACGGATCGAGTCCAATCTGCTCGGCATAGTCGCGCAAGAGCCGCGCTCCGATTCCATGGAACGTCCCGGCCCAGGCAAGTGCGTCCGTCATGACGCCGGCGCGATCCCCCATCACCTGGCGGGCAATCCGCTCGACACGCCGCGTCATCTCGGTCGCGGCACGCCTTGAGAACGTCATCAAGAGGATCCGGCGCGGATCGGCTCCATTGACGATCAAATGCGCGACGCGGTGGGCGAGCGTGTTCGTCTTTCCCGAGCCCGCTCCGGCGATCACGAGGAGCGGAGCGCTGGGCGCGCAGACTTTCTCCCGGACGCCATGCTCGACGGCGCGTCGCTGTTCGGGATTGAGCTTGTCGAGATAGGCAACGGACATCGGCAGCGAATCGCTCGGGAACTGCTGTCTGAAAAAAGCATGTTTCTCTTTTGTTCGCAACGTTCCTCGGAGACCGCCCCATATGAGTTAGCTGTGCCGGCAGCGGGATAGAGTGTCGATCTGCGCCG
>CAYTRB010000178.1:0-6486 GCA_964440215.1 uncultured Methylocapsa sp. | reverse complement strand
AAGTTAATTCTACGAAGTGCGGCCTAGCACCGGTAGGGCTCTGTCAAACTGCGCACCGTAATTCGGAGCGAGCGTTAATTCGGAAGTGATTATTATGTTCATATCGCCTTTCCTGTTCTCGCTTTTGGGCCGATTATATCAGATAAAGTGATCACGCGTTCAGCGCCGATTCGGAACTTTCATGTACACACCCGGAAATCCCGACCGCCCCAACCTGCCTAGATGGATAAGCGTCTTCATCAAAGATACGGACTGCGGCGCCCTTGCGCCTCGTCGGCCAGCGCTATTTATCCAGCCGGACGCGCGCCTGTTTGAGGCGCCGACTTCTTTCCTCCGCTCCGAGTATGTCGAGTCAGGGAAACGCGCCTCTCCCAGCACCTGGGCGGCAGCGGCCTACGCCCTCGCATCCTGGTTCGATTTCTTGTGGGAAATCGGAATAAGAGACTGGCGCGCTGCGGCCCGTGACGATCTGATTATGTATCGTGACAGCTACGCGACGGCGGTCTCCCCAAAGACCGGTCGCCCATATGCGCCAGTGACAATCAGCAACCGCATGTCCGTCATCCTCGAATTCCACGGATATGCGGGCGAGCGCGGCTTGTACGAAGGCGACATCCTCGCCGAGGTCAGGGCTGAACAGGTCGCAGACGGCGTTCCAATCGACAAAGACGCGCTGGCCCACATCCGAAAGGGGCCACGGACTAAGCGAATGACGAGTGGTCTCATTCCCAGGCGCCGGCAGGCCCGGACATCAATTCGACCCTTCTTAGTGAATGAGCTAAGAGCTCTTCTGGAGATCGTCGGCCCGCGAGCGACGGAGCGCGGCGGAGGTGACCAACGGCCATCTCGCGACCGGCTCACCTGCGACTTGGGCTGGGCGTGTGGCCTCCGGCTGGATGAAATCCACCAGCTGAATACATTACAATTCCTGTCGCTGCATCCCGACGAGCACGCCCCGGTTGCCGAGCAGAGCATCTCAGTCGTCGGTAAAGGCCGAAAGAAGCGGAACATTGCAATTCCCAACTGGCTTGTCCTCGACGCTCTGGCCTACATCAGTGACGAGCGGCGGCATGCGCTTGCGGCGGGTGGCATAACAGGGCGCCAAGACAGGCACGCCCTGTTCGTGGCTGGTCTTGACGGCAACTTCCCGGGTCGTCCGATTACCCACCGTCGGATGCAGCAGCGGCTGGAAGAGGCTTGTCTCCAGGCGGGTCTCATCGAGGAGGTCGCGCGGACCAATCCGGAGACTGGGGTAATTAGAGTCGAACGTAAATCCAAACACTGCATTCATGACCTCAGGCACACGTATGCTGTTTTAACATACTGGGCAGAGAAGAAATCCGGAAACGCGGAACCATGGAAAAAAATCCAGGCCCAGCTTGGCCATAAAAATCTATCAACAACTACCGATACGTACCTTTCATTTGTCGAGATATTCGGCGAGCGTCAACGCCTCGTGGACGTGCGCATGATGATTGGGCTCTGATGTGAGGAACTCTAGAGCGTCCGTTGCGTCCCTTGTGGTGCGTCAAGCTGCGGAACGCGCTGCGGCCACCTCGAATGTTGTTGACCTAAGTAAACGCAAGACTGCTTTGATCCGCATTGACAAAGGGATCGATCCAGAGACAAGGAAGGCAAACCTCCACGCAATGTTTGCCGGTAGCCACGGCCGGTCAGAGACGTACGACCTTTCTTTTCTACTTGATTTCCCAGAACTTGCTGACCCCCTTGCGGAGGGTTTCGTCCAATGGGCCATCGGAAAAACAATCGGGACGCGTCGGGAGGAGGTGAAAGTCCTTCGTAGGGGATTCTATTCGTTTTTGAGGCTACACTGCTCTTCGAGCGTAACGTGCGAAGAGCTTGACGAGGAAATGTTCGCCAGCTTCGTGAGCTGGCTGAACACTAAAAGTGTTGAGCCAAGAACTCGACCCGTATTCCTTAGTGCAGTGCGGAACCTCGCCGCTGGCCTCGAGCAGCTTGCCGAGTGGAAGGACGTCGCTCGACGTATTGCCGAAGCTATCCCAAAAAACTCTTGGCCCGGCAGCATAAGGAAAGCAAGTCCGCGCCAGCGACTCGAGCGAGATCACCTGGCAGCTATCATTGCGGCCGCGGAGCGAGAGGTGACTGCAGTCGCCGAGCGTTGGGCCAATAAGGAGGCGTTGCTCATTGCTGGCCGCGCGAAGTTGGTTAACGGAAGGCAAGACTACACCGACCTTGGGAGCAGCCTCGCGGCTATTGATCATCGCTATCCCGGCGTCGTTCCGCACCTGACTAAAATCAGTTCTGCTGACCGAGCTCTGGGTAGGGCAGTTTCTCGCCAACACACGTCCCGCACCATCACCGGATATTTTTATCCTTCTCCGCGCGACCTTGTGCCCTTTGTTCTTCTACTTGCCTATGCAACGGCATTCAATCCCGACACCATCCTCGGCCTGACATGGGACGACGTCTCGGACATCGACAGGCTGGGCGTCCCTGCGATCCGCATCAAGGGAAGGAAGGCCCGCGCCGCGGAAGATCCTATTGTGACGCTTGACGCCAGCGCGGGCGACAAGACCGGCGCGCGCTTTCTCTTTGACCTTCTAAAACAGATGACGGTGCGGCTACGTCCCATTATTCATACCAAACATGTTGACCGCGTTTTCGTTTTTGTGCCGACTAGGGGTGAGAAAACGCCTGCGTCTTTTGGGTCCGCTGGCTCGATTGCTCTAGCAGATGGAACATGGCAGAAATCACTAACGGCCTTCATCGCTGCAAACGAGGTAGCACCTTTTTCCCTCGCCCAAATACGGACCACAGTCGAGGACGAGGTCCACCGGTTGACGGGTGACATCCTGGCCGCGAGAGCTATCGGCCAGCAGAAGAGCGTCAAAACGGTCTGGTCGCACTATACGTCGGATGGAACAAAGAAGCTTTATCGGGAGCGAATTGGACAAATTCTGATTCTAGGGGATCGATGGCGCCAGACATTTGGCGTCATTGATCCCCGCATAAGAACCTTCACGCAGGACAAGGGCGCGGCCACACCCGGTTTTCTATGTTTAGATCCCTACGACAGTCCCCGTCCCAATCAGACATCCGGCAGGTTGTGCAACGCCTATGGCGAATGCCCGAGTTGCCCCTTGGCCGCAGTCGATAGCACTGATGTCGCCGCGGTTGCCTTCCTTCATGCCCTGAGGCGCGCTATTTACGCAGGCCAAGGGCGGGTGTCGCCCGAGAGTTGGCTAAACAGGTGGGCGCCCATCCTCGATGACCTAAACTCACTGGTAAACATCATCTCGGCCGAGGTCCAAATCGCAGCCGAGAAACTCCATCTCAATCTGCCGCCGGTGGGGTGACCATGCAGACCGCCGAGATCATCGAACAAACCGCTGCCAAGCCCCTACATCTCTGTCCTGATGGGGATCTTGAGGCTGCTTGGGTGTCAAGCCGAAGCCGCTGGCGCGATGACCGCTGGATCCTAGATAACCCCACACCAGGATCACATCCCGCCGTCAGTACGGTGACTTGGGCAATTTCGTTGCCAGGCGGTTCTCGGTTGACCGAGCCGCAGTATGCGGACCTCCTGGGCTGGCTGCGACGGTTTGTTTGGTCCCTGCAGGTCGCACCTGGTTCAGGTCAGCCGCTGAAGCCAGGGAGTATGTGCAATCTCTCCGTGGGTATCACGACATTTGTTTCGTGGATGGTGGAGCACGGCTACCGCATGCCACGTGAGTTGGACTGCGTGGCTATGCAGGCCTTCAAAGATGATCTCGCCGCTTTAGTGGCCGATGATAAGGATGGTGAGGGACAGAGTGGCTGTGGTGTGTTTTATAAGCCGCTGCATGTTCCGCGGCTCCTTTGGCAGCAGCGGAGGACTCTCGCCAAAGCTGGCATCGCCCCAATGCCGCGAGAACCCTTCGAGGGTAAGTCCACTTTGGATCTGGCGACGGCGATTGCCACAAAGGCAGAAGGCTGGATCAAACCTCTGCCTGACGAAATTGCGATCCCACTGCTGAACAAAGCTGCATGGTTTCTTGCAACCCCAGCCACCGATATACTCAGACTGCAATCTATCTACTTAGCAGCGCGAAATAGCGACGCTGTTAACTGTCTAAATGGATATGATCCGTCGAAAAGGAGAAGGTGGGCACGACAGCGCAAGGCTGCGGAAACTTTCGAGTTCTCGGTTTTCGACGACGGCGGAGTCCCGTGGCATGCCCCTCTCCGCCTCGAGAGCGTAGCTGGTGTCGAGTTAAACGTGAACCAGCAAGTTCGGCGTTTGGTTTTTGCAATCCGTACTGCCTGTATCATCATCATTCAAGCTGCCGGAGGAATGCGCATTTCGGAAATTTGCGGTCTGTCCGCTGGTGCTGATGCGGGAACGGGCCTGCCTTCCTGTGTCCGGATTGAGCGAAGCGCCACAGGTCTGAATGAACTGTTCATTGTCCGTACCCTCCTCTCCAAAACTGAGGAAGCGCCTCGCAACGTCGATTGGGTCATTGGGATGCGCCCTTATGCAACGACGGAGATTCCACTGGCGGTGAGGGCGTTGCAGATTTTGGACCAACTGCTGGCTCCCTATCGCCCCCTACTGATGTCCAACCGCTTACTTATCTCTTTCTCAAATGGGACCGGCCTACCAATAACTGCAGCTGGAGTTGGTCCGATCCATAGCAACCATCTGAATTACGCCCTTCAGGATTGGGTAAGCGAGTGGGTCGACCTATCGGGCTTGCCGGATGAGTCGGCTCACAAGATCGAGGACAAAGACCTCGTGCCTTGGCGGGAGTCGCATGGTCGAATAATTAGGACCCATCAGTTCCGTAAGATGTGGGCCAATTTCGCTTTAACCGTAGACCCGCGCCTGTTGCCCGCCGTGCAGATGCACTTCCACCATTTAAGCCAAGCCATGACGGAGGGAGGATATTGGGGGCGTAACCTTCTCCAAGTCACTCCCTTGTCTACCGCCAAAGCTCAGCAAACAGCTTTGTTCATGTATGAGATGGCGATAGGACGCTCATTGGTTGCCGGACGGATGGGTGAACAAGTCGAAGAGCACATCGGCCAATTGCGCGGTCGCATCCAAGGTAAGTCGACAGCCCAAGGCTGGAAGGAAGCAGTCCGATTCACGAACGAATATGACCTCCGTTTATGGTTCGCTCCTCACGGAACGTGCCTTCCGCTGATCCCGATATCAATGCGTTGTCACGAAATCGCGAGCAGGACATCCTGGCTGAACAAGGAACCAAACTATGCTACGCGAGATCCGTCCGTCTGTGCCGGATGCTCGTGTTTCATACTTGACGCACGGCACAAAGGCTTCTGGGAAGATCGGTTCAAACAAAGCTGGTTCATATGGCAGCAAGCGGAACGGATGGGGTTTTCCGAGCAATTCCGGGTCATCCGGGAACGTGCCTTTCAGGCTAAGGCCCTACTGATGCGGATCGGCGTCGACGTGAACGAGCTTGAGCGTCAAGTCGAAGCCGAGATGCTAGAGTGCGACGATGCGACGTAAAAACCCAACGTCTCCCTCGAGGGACCCGATCGAGAACGATTTTTTGCAGGCGTTACGACGCCTGCAAGATGAGAGTCCCAATCATAAGGCGCTGAAAGCCGCCAAAGCTGTTGGGAAACTCAAGATCAACTTTTCGACAGTTGCTCAGGAAGCCGGCCACAGTCGGACCCTCATTGCGCTTGAGAATTCCCGTTATCCGCGGGTACGCGAAGCTGTCCGAATAGCCCAGGGAGAAACTCCGAGTGAACCCCGGACATCGGGTGACTTAATCAATAAACTCCGCGCCGACATAGCGGAGCTTCGAGTTCAGCTGAAGAAAGCCGAGGCGCATGCTGTCGAGCACTTTGATGCCCGTGAGAAGGCCGACCGGCAGGCTTCCCGATGGAAGAATGCTTATGACCGGCTACTCAAGAAACTACCGACTGCGGAGGGTAATGTTGTGCAGTATGGGCCGAGAGGCTGAGGCATCGGCCCCCCCGCTAGGTCCTGGGCAACAACGTGTCCGCCTTATTGCCTTTCTACCAGCTTGACCGAGTTGTCTGAACGGATATCAATTGGCAATCTGATCAAGTCAAGGAAGGGGCCGGAATGTCATTGGGAGAGCAGTTATCGTTGTTACACGACCTCGGTCGGACGCGGTCATGTGTGGTTTCGATCCGGGCCCATTGATCTTCCCCTGCTGTAAGGAAGGCCTGCCGCGTCACCGCGGCAGGCCCATCATCCTGGACGGTCATCGCCTTCCCAGGCTGCACCGTAACGGGCATTCTACCCTGATTCATATCATCTTGGAACAAATATCCCGGGGAGCGCGAGGGGCTGGCCCCTCGCCTGGAACAAACAGACACATAATGGGGCCGATGCTGCGACTTCCGCGGCGGACGGCTGGACGCCGTAGCTGTTCATGAACGCTGGTTTTCTCGTCGTCGGTTAATTATCTCGTTGAGCTTTGAGTTTCGATATACATATAAACAAGTGCACTTCGCATAAAG
>CAYTRB010000177.1:0-6495 GCA_964440215.1 uncultured Methylocapsa sp. | reverse complement strand
ATCTCGATTTGATGCGGCCCCTCCAGGGCTACGCTTATCGATGCGAGCTCATTAATGAACGCCCTTACGACACTACGCGGCGCGATAAACGTCACACCGATAGCGGTTTCGCAAAGCCAGACCACATCTATTTATGGGTGACGGGTGAATTCGCCAAACGGTGCCGTGAGTATGGAACCATGCTTTCGTGACGCGATTAAGGGGCAGGAAACAGGGAAGGAGACAATGCAATGCTTTCGACAATTCTGATCGTTCTGCTCGTTTTGATGCTCATCGGCGCATTGCCGACTTGGCCATACAGCGCAAGCTGGGGTTATGCACCAGGCGGTTTGCTTGGCACGGTCCTTGTGGTCGTTTTGATTCTAGCCTTACTTGGAAGAGTTTAGATTCCCTCGGCAATAAGGCATGCTCGAAAGCCTTATTGCCGAGGGCGATTGCTCAAGAGGCACTGCGCCGAATATGCGCCTGGTAACGATCGCTGCGGCGTCGAGTTAAAGGCCGCCCTCGGCGCTGATGATCTTCCATTCCATATCGCTCACCGGCTGCACAGAGAGCCGTGAATTGTTGACGAGCACCATTTGCTTTAAGCGCGGATTGGCCTTGATGGCTTCGAGGCTCACCGGCTTTTTCAATCCCTCGACCGCACGAACATCAACCATGCCGAACTTGCCGCTCGAATCCGACGGATCGGGATAATAGGTTTTGATGATTTCGACGATGCCAACGATCTCCTTGCCTTCGTTAGAGTGATAGAAGAAAGCTTGTTCGCCAACACGCATCGCCATTAAATGTAACTTGGCACTGTGATTACGGACGCCATTCCAAAACGTCCCTTTTTCGCCGGCGTTGACCTGGTCTTGCCAGGACCATTTGCGAGGCTCGCTCTTGATCAGCCAATGCGCCATCGATGCGCTCTCCGTTTGCAAGGGAAGCTCTTCTTACAACACGCGGTCACTTAAAAGGGAAACGAGACCTCGCGGCTGACTTATTCGCCTCCCGCGAATTCGGCCTTAGAAGGGCGCGCAAGCAAATCCGCGATCGCTTCCTCGACCGTGATTCGTTCCGCAAGCACGGCATCGACGGCCGCCGCGATCGGCATGTCTATCTCCTTGGCATGGGCGAGATCGACAAGCACGCCGCAGGTGTGCGCGCCTTCGCAAAGGCCGCTTCGCGCGATGGCGTCTGCGAGTGACAACCCTCGCCCCATCGCGACACCAAGGGTAAAATTCCGCGACATCGACGAAGTACATGTCAGCACAAGATCACCGAGACCTGAGAGGCCCGCCAATGTGGCGGGCGAGGCGCCATGGGCACGGCCGAAACGGCTGAGCTCGGCAAAGCCGCGGGCAATGAGGGCGGCCCCGGCGCTCGCCCCGAGGCCGCGGCCTGCGGCGATTCCGCTCGCAATGGCGAGAACGTTTTTTGCAGCACCGCCGATCTCGACCCCTCTCACATCGGATGATGAATAGAGCCGGAAGGAGGGCGCCGCCAGCATGCCTGCGAGCTTGGTTGCGAGTTCGCCATCATGCGCGGCCAAGGTAACAGCGGTTGGCAAGCCTTGGGCCACCTCCTTGGCGAAGCTCGGACCGGAAAGGATGGCTGGGGGATTACCAGGTAAAATCTCTGCGGCGACCTCGCTCAGGAATCGTCCGGTCGCGTGCTCGATGCCCTTGGCGCAAACGACAACCGGCACGCCAGCCGTCACATATGGTGCGAAAATCTCCAGGACCGGACGCAGCGCTTGCGCGGGGACCACAGCGAGAATGAGTTCCGTGCCCTCGGCCTCGGCTGGGTCGGCGATAGGACGGACATTCGAGAGGAGCGGCACGCCAGGCAGATGCCGCGCGTTGATTCCGGTAGCGCTCATCTCGGCGACATGGGCGGGGTCGCGCGCCCAGAGCGTGACTTCGGCCTCGTCCTTGCCGCCCGGGCGAGCGGCGAGATTGGCGAGCGCCGTGCCCCAGGCGCCAGCGCCGAGAACGGCGATCCGGCGTGTATGGTTTGGCGGCATCGATAAGCTTCCTGATTCCGCTGGACGTTTCCTTCCAGTCTGTCGAGCATTTTAATGTGAACGGCGGTCCGCAATCCAACCTTCAAAATAGAAATTGGTGTTTGCTAGGGGCGCGAGGAAATCGTGTCAGCGTATCTCATCTTGCAGTTAGACCACAATTGCTACAAGTTCGATTGCGCATGGGATCTATCACTTTGTTTGTCGCATGATCTCATCCAGAATGTCAGCAGCCTCTGGATCAAGGTATAAGCATAGGGTTGCGGGCTGCAACCGGTCTGGCAATGAGCACCGAATGGGAAATGTCTTTACCCGATCGCCCGCGGCTACAGGTGCATTGCTTGCCGTAATCACACTTCCGCTTCATTTGCTTTTCTCAAAGATGCAATCGGAACAATTCGCTGCCGTTCTCTTGGTCGCAATAGGCGCGATTTATATTGGATTCGGCCTGCAAACCGGCAAATCTTCGCAGATCCTGGTGGAGGTGATGGCTGCGCTGGGATTCTTTGGCGCGGTGCTGGCGGGGCTTTGGTTCA
The DNA here is from genome assembly GCA_964440215.1 of uncultured Methylocapsa sp. GTDB lineage: Bacteria > Pseudomonadota > Alphaproteobacteria > Rhizobiales > Beijerinckiaceae > Methylocapsa. The sequence continues at coordinate 3,951 of CAYTRB010000177.1, read as the reverse complement.
CGCCCTGGATCGCATTTGGGATTGCGCGCATCATAAAGGATCGGGGCTCGTTGCCATACTTTTATGGTATCCGCAGTTTTGCGCCGGTTACGACTGGGCCGCGGCGGGAGGCTTGGTGGTGATATGGAACCTGCGCGCCTAGACAGGGCTGTTTCATATGCTGCGTCATCCTAGGAAAGTGGCAGGCACCGCCGGAGTGGCCGCCTTGCCAATGCCGCATCGGCTAACCGTTCGGGTCTATTACGAGGACACGGATTTTTCTGGCGTCGTCTATCACGCCTCCTATCTGCGTTTTCTCGAACGCGGCCGCACCGAGTTTTTGCGCGCGCTCGGGATCGAGCATCGGGGAAATTTTGCGAATGGCGGCGCCGAAGGCTTCCATTTCGTCGTGCGTGCCATGACGATTGACTTTCTCAAACCTGCGTTGATGGATGACGAGCTTTCCGTCTCGACTGAAATCACGGCAACCGGTGGCGCTTCGCTCGAAATGTGGCAGCAAATCCGGCGCGGCGATGACGTTCTTCTGACAGCAAAGGTTAGGATAGCCGTGGTTACGGGAGGCAAGGCGCGGCGTTTTCCTGCGGAGGTTCTAGCAAAGTTTAAGGTACTGATACATTCGGCGCCCGCGGTGAAGGGAGCGCCGGACAGGACGGTAACCTGATTTTAACCGCAATCGTAGCCAAATCCGGTACAGGTTCAACCATAGGACTGTTGCACGGGTACAGCTGGGGAATGGCGTTAAGCCCCAGAAATGACCGATTTCCTGGGCAAGTTATAACTGAAACGGGTTTTGACCCGCGGAACTTGCTTCGTCTAAATCAAAATTTAGAAGGAATAATGGAATGAACCCTGCCGATATTGCAGCTTCCGGATTGGCGTCGCCTGCCATGGAGGTCTCTCTTCTCGGTATGTTTTGGTCCGCCCATTTCGTGGTCAAGCTTGTCATGATCGGATTGCTCGCTGCCTCGGTCTGGTGCTGGGCGATCATCATCAACAAGGTGCTACTTTTTTCAAAAACGAAACGCGCCATGGCGCAGTTCGAGGATGTTTTCTGGTCTGGTGCCTCACTTGACGAACTTTATGCTACCCTGTCTTCGCGACCGGCGTCGGGCATGGCGGCCTTGTTCGTGGCGGCGATGCGGGAATGGCGGCGCTCGGTGCAAGGGGCAGCCTCGTCCTTTATGGGCCTTCAGGCGCGCATCGAGAAAGTCCTCGATGTCTCAATCTCGCGCGAGGTCGAAAAGCTTGAATCCAGCCTTCTGGTGCTGGCAACGGTCGCCTCTGCGGGTCCCTTCATCGGCCTGTTTGGCACGGTTTGGGGTATCATGACTGCGTTTCGCTCAATCGCCGCGTCGCGCAATACTTCGCTTGCGGTCGTCGCGCCGGGGATAGCGGAAGCGCTTTTCGCCACCGCGATAGGATTGTTCGCGGCGATCCCGGCTCTGATCGCCTATAACAAGTTCCAAGGCGATGTCGCCAAGAAACAGGCGCGGCTTGAAGGTTTCGCCGACGAGTTTTCGGCGATTTTGTCACGTCAAATCGATCAGCACACCGTTCACGACAGGGCAGCGTGATCGTTGCGCGCCGAGAAGGCCGGCGTCGTCCACGCCGAGAACTTGAAACCGTGACCTGGGGATTTTGAACATGGGCATGTCGAGCATAGCGGTGCGCAAGGGTGGGCGTGGTCGGCGTGGTGTTCCGCGCTATCGCGCAATGGCCGAGATCAATATGACGCCTTTTATCGACGTCATCCTCGTGCTGTTGATCATTTTCATGGTCGCGGCACCGTTGCTCGCAACGGGGGTCGCGATCGATTTGCCGAAAACCAAGGCGGCGGCTCTGAATGTTGAACAAAAACCAATCTCCGTTGCCGTCGATGACAAGGGCTTGGTCTACGTCATGGATCAGCCTGTGCAAGTCACCGAGCTTGCGGACAAGTTGAAGGAGGCGGCTTCCGCGGGGGTTGACGAGCGAATCTATGTGCGCGGAGCAAATCAGGTGAATTATGGGAAGATCGCCGAGGTCATGTCGATCATCACAGCGGCCGGATATAAGAAGGTCGCTCTGGTCACTGATCCCAATAAGAACTGATCCGTTATGGCGTTGCCTGACAATCCTGGCCTCGCGGTCTCGGGCAGCGTTCATCTCTGCTTGCTAGGCCTGGCGTTGTTTACGTTTTCAGGCACACCAGAGTTAAACAATTCACAGGAGAGCATTCCAGTCGCCGTTCTCAGCGGTGAGCAGTTCAATCAGATCATGAAGGGTGAAAAGACGGCGTCTGAGGTGAAGCCACGCCAGAGGAGTGAGAAACTTGCTGAAATCGCCGAGTTAAACCCGCTACCTTCGCCGGTCGACGCGTCTAAGCAGGTTCCCGTAGCGCCTTCCCCGCTGAAACGTCAAGTCGATCCGGGGCACGCCGATCCGCAAGCGCTGCCAAAGCCGCCTGAACATAGTGTGGCGGAGCCGACTCCGCGCCCAGCAGAAAAAATCGCCGATCCCGCACCGAAATCTGCAGCGGCCAAGCAGGCAGTTGTCCCGCCACCGAAACCGCAGGTTGACGACGAGGCGGAAGCAATTGCGCCAAAGTCTGCCCCGCCGAAGCCTCCCGTCGAGGCGCCGAAAAAGGCCGAACCGAAATTCAAGCCGGACCAATTGGCCAAGTTGATCGAGCAGGAAAAGCAAAAGGACAAGCAAAAGCCGGTGGAGAAGCCAAAATCCGGAGAGGAGGCCGCGGAGCCGCAACAAAAATTTGATCTGGGCGATATCGCCAAATTTCTAAGCAAGGAGACGCCGCAGAGGAAGCAAACGAGCGGACATGAATTGAGCCAATTGGCCTCACTTGGTTCGCCGACGGCAAGCGCCACTAAAATGTCGCCTTCGCTTTGGGGCCAACTCGACGGACTGCTGCAAGAACAGTATAAGCGGTGCTGGACCTTTGCGGGGCTCGGCGGCCAACAGAGATATATCCCGGAGATTCATGTTCAATATACACCGGACGGTTCGCTGATCGGGCAGCCTGTGTTGCTCAATCCTCCTTCCGATCCCAATCTGCGCAGTCTGGCTGAAAGCGCGTTGCGGGCGGTGCGCCGCTGCGATCCGCTGCGGATACCCGCTCAATATCAGCCCTATTACGACCAATGGAAAGGCCGGATCGTTCGCTTCGATCCAGAGGAAATGCTGTGAAATTTTGCTTCTCCGCGCTTCATTCCCGCAATCTCCAATCCATGGTTGAAATTTCCGCCGCAGTCTTCGCAATTGCGCTCTTGCTTGGCGGCTTGCAACCCGTGCCGGCGGCCCTTGCCCAGCAGGACCGTTATCTCGATGTGCACGGCGCAGGAGAATTTAAACCTATACCGATCGCGGTGACGGCTTTTGCTGGCGATACGGCAGCCGGCAGCCAGTTGACCGGCATTATTACCAATAATTTCAAACGTTCCGTGTTTCTTGCACCGATCGATCCGAAGACCTTTGTGGAAACGATCAGCAATCCAGACCAAGCTCCAAAGATGGACTCCTGGCGCATGATCAATGCGCAATTCGTTGTGACCGGCCGCGCCGGCCGTGCCGCCGACGGGAGGTTGCAAACCGAATTCCGGCTCTGGGACGTGGCGACGGGCGCACAGATCGCCGGCAGCCAATATGTTACTGATCCGGACAACTCGCGGCGGGTTGCCCATATTATCTCGGATGCGATCTTTTCGCGGATTACAGGGGAGCAAGGCTTTTTCGATACGCGGGTTGCATTTGTCGACGAAACGGGGCCGCCCGAGCACCGCCGCAAGCGCCTTGCAATCATGGATCAGGACGGCGCCAATTTGCGCTATATGACCCGTGGCGACGATCTCGTCGTGACGCCAAGGTTTTCTCCTTCGTCGCAGGATGTGACCTATATGTCGTTTGGCGCGTCCGACCCGAAAGTGCTGCTCTTAAACATCGAGACGGGGCAGCGCG
>CAYTRB010000176.1:0-6559 GCA_964440215.1 uncultured Methylocapsa sp. | reverse complement strand
CGCTGACGGCGAGCGCCTTGGAATAAGCGCCGAGAGCCTTGGCTCGCTCGGCGGCCGCCTCCGAAAGCGCTGACGCAGCCGGAGGCTTGACCTCGACGGCAGGGTCCGCGCTCGACGTTTGAGCAAGAGCGGGCGCCGCCGTGATCAAGGCCGCGATTGCAAGCGCCCCGCGGAAGAAGCTGCATCGTCTACCGGTATCCGCCGCCATGGAAATCCTTCACTGGGTTTCGGGGCACGCCCTCTCAATCCGAAGGATCATAAGGGCGCCCGAGACACCTAAATAGATGACTTGTATCAATTTTTCACAATTATTTTACAAGAAGCGCCGTAACCCTTGCAGTTACGATCGATCTCACGGCCGGCGTGGGGGCAGCAGTGATACGCGCGGCACCCCTGTCTGGCAGGACAACATCAACGGGAGCTTAATGATATGGCCGATTGGCGAAGCGAAGGGCGAGCCCGCGACGATCGTCTCGACGCAGGCAGGAAATTCGCCGAGGGGAAGATGGTGGCGCACGACAAAACGACGGCGCTGCTTGAGGCTGTGATCCGGCCCGGAGATCGTATCTGCCTCGAAGGCGACAATCAAAAGCAGGCGGACTTTTTGGCGTCCTGCCTGGTCAAGGCCAATCCGAAAGTGCTGCACGACCTTCACGTCGTGCAGTCCGGGATCGTGCTGCCCGAGCACATCGACCTGTTCGAGAAAGGCATCGCCAAAAAACTCGACTATTCCTACTCCGGCCCCCAGGGCGCCGCATTGGCGCGCGCCCTGAATGCGGGGAAAATCGAGCTCGGCGCGATCCACACCTATATCGAGTTGTTCGGCCGCTACTTCATCGACCTCACGCCTCATGTTGCGTTGACCGTGGCCCGCAGCGCCGATCGCGAGGGCAATCTATACATGGGTCCGAATACAGAGGACTCTCCCACGATCATCGAGGCGACCGCTTTCAAGGAAGGCATCGTCGTCGCCCAGGTCAATGAGGTAGTGGACAAGCTGCCGCGGGTGGACATTCCAGGCGACCGCGTGGATTTCGTGATCGCGTCGCCGAAGCCTTTCTACGTCGAGCCGCTGTTCACGCGCGACCCGGCTAGCATCACGGAAATACAAATCCTGGCCGCCATGATGGCCATCAAGGGCATCTACGCGGAATACGGGATCAAGCGGCTAAACCATGGCATTGGCTACAACACCGCCGCGATCGAGCTGTTGCTTCCGACCTACGCGGATAAGCTCGGACTCAAGGGCAAGATCGCCACGCACTGGGCGCTCAACCCGCATCCCACGTTAATTCCCGCGATAGAGTCGGGGTGGGTCAAGCAGATCCACAGCTTCGGCTCGGAGGTGGGCATGGATGCCTACATGAGCGCCCGGTCTGACATCTACTTCACCGGGCGGGACGGCTCGATGAGCTCCAATCGCATGTACTGCCAAGTTGCCGGGCTCTACGCGACGGACTTGTTCATCGGCTCCACGCTGCAGATCGACCTCAACGGCAACAGCTCGACGGTGACGCAGGACCGGGTCGCTGGATTTGGCGGCGCACCCAACATGGGCTCGGATGCACACGGCCGCCGCCACCCGAGCGAGCCCTGGCTCAAGGCCGGATGCGAAGCAGGCGATGGCCATCCGCAGCTGGTGCGCGGCCGCAAGCTGGTCGTCCAGCTCGTCGAAAGCTTCAGCGAGAAGATGGTGCCCGTCTTCGTCGAGAAGCTCGATAGCCTCGATCTTGCCGAAAAGTTCAAGCTCCAGCTGGCGCCTGTCATGATCTACGGCGACGACGTGACCCACATCATCAGCGAGGAAGGCATTGCCAACCTGCTGCTCTGCCGCACAGCGGAGGAGCGCGAGCAGGCCATCCGCGGCATCGCAGGCTTCACCGACGTGGGCCGCGGGCGCGACCGCAAGATGGTCGAGAAGCTGCGCGAGCGGAAGATCATCCGTCGCCCGGAGGACCTTGGCATCAACCCGCTGGACGCGCACCGCAGCATGCTCGCCGCACGATCGATCAAGGATCTGATGCACTGGTCCGGCAATCTGTACGACCCGCCCAACAAGTTCCGTAACTGGTAGGAGACGCGAACCATGCTAACCCTGAGGTTCAGCCACACGGCTAAGAACCGCCTGTCTGGCAAGAAAGACAAAGCGATCATCGGCGTGGTCGCCTCTGGCAACCTGGAGGTGCTTCTGGAGCGCGTGCTTCCGGGTGCGGAGTGCGAGGTAGACATTGCCACGCCGGTCAGAGGCTACGACGAGACCTGGAAGGCGGTGGTCGCCGAGTTCGTCGAACGGTCCTCGCCCGGAGGCTTGCGCATCTCGATCAATGACGGGGGGGCGCGGCCGGATATGGTCTACCTGCGCCTGATGCAGGGTTGCGCGCTGATGGAGGCCGAATGATGGAAGACGCAGCAACCCGCGACCAAAGCAGCTGGTTTCAGGCGACCGCCCGCCAACGTGTGGCGGGCCTGTTGGACCCGAACAGCTTCACAGAGTTCCTGGGACCGTCCGAGCGTGTCCAGAGCCCGCATTTGCATCTGTTCGATCTGCCGTCGGCATTCGACGACGGCGTTGTCATCGGGCGTGGCAAATTGGTGGGCGCGGCGGTGCTCGTGGCGGCCCAGGAAGGCCAATTCATGGGCGGCACGTTTGGCGAGGTCAGCGGGGCCAAGATCGTGGGCCTACTGCGCGCGGCGCGCGATCACAAGGACCTGCCGCAAACCGTCCTGCTGCTGCTGGATAGCGGCGGGGTTCGTCTGCAGGAAGCGAACGCGGGCGAGCTTGCGGTGGCCGAATTGATGCGCGCCATCGTCCAGGCCCGTAGCGCGGGTGTGGCCGTGATCGCGCTGGTTGGCGGCAAGTCCGGCGCATTCGGCGGCGCCGGGCTGACTGCGGCGACCTGTTCCCGCATCGCGATATCCGAACAGGGGCGCATCGGCGTATCCGGCCCGGAGGTGATCGAGACGAACAAGGGCGTCGAGGAGTTCGACTCCAAAAACAAGGCGCTGGTCTGGAGTACCGACGGCGGCAAGAATCGTCGGTTGATCGGCGGGGCGGATGCTTTTACCGAGGATTCCATGGAAGGTTTCCGCGCCGCCGCCGAAGCGCTCCTCGCCAGGGTTCCGAACTTCGATCTCAAAACTATGCAAGCGGAGCAGGAACGGCTGGCGGCGCGTCACAATCGGCTCGGCGCGTGCGACGACGCCGTTTCCATGTGGCGGCTCCTGGGTATCAAAGATCCCGAGGCAGTCCGGGATATGGACAGCAAGGATTTCACCGCACTCGCGAACAGTATCAAGGAAGCCAACCATGACGCTCGATGAGGTTCTCAAAGGCCTGTTTCCGTCTGGCCATGATGTGAAGACCAGCGCGGCGGGTCTCATTACCGGCGCCGGCAAGCGCATACACGGCGATGCCATCGCGGTGATCGGCGTCGCGCACGGAGTGGCACTGGGGACGGCCGGTGTGCTGCCGCTGGCGGAGGAGGTGCTGCAGGTGGTGGCAAAGGGGGGCAAAACGCCGATTCTGGTATTGGTGGACACTCAAGGCCAGCTCATGGCCCGGCGCGACGAGATGCTTGGCTTGAACGAATATCTCGCGCACCTGGCAAAGTGTCTGCTGCTGGCCAGCCATCAAGGGCATCGGACCATCGGGCTGGAATACGGCAAGGCCGTCGCAGGTGCGTTCCTGGCGACGGCCCTGGCGACCGACCGCCTCATCGGCCTGCCGGGCGCGGAGCCTGCGGTGATGGATATGCCGTCCATATCGCGGGTCACGAAGCTGCCCGAGGAAGAGCTGAAGCAGCTCGCGAAGACGACGCCCGTCTTCGCGCCAGGCCTCGACCACCTGTTCCAGATGGGTGCGGTCGCGGAGATCTGGGACCCGAAGAAACCGCTTGATGAACAACTCGAGGAGGCACTGTCGACAGCCTCGCCGACGGATGTCCGCGACGGACTCGGAGCGGCACGCAAGGGTAGGCCCATGGCCGCGGAAGTCGCGAAGCGGGTCATCGAGGAGGCGACAGGTAGAGGTGATAATGTTGCGTCGACATGATCTGCTGCGGGTGCAGCCAGCTGCATGGGACGCAATGCTCCAATGCCATCGCGGCCTAGCGGATCTGCCGTTGGTAGCAGACTGGGCGCGGCTCGACCGGCCGGTGATCGTGCGGCGGCGCATTTCTGGCGACTTTGCGGATGGGGTGCCGGCAGCGCTGCCGCTACCGCCCAGTCATGGCAAGCAACGTCTCGCGTTCAGCTTTCCTTCCGGCGCGTGCGTGGTTGCGTTGCCGCCGGTGCTGCTTCGCGATGTAGTGCGGGCGGCGCCGGCGGAGTGGCGGCCGGTCGTCGCTGCCCTGCTCGACCTCGGCGAGGCAGTGGGAATAACGCCGCGCGTGTTCGGCGCCCTGCTTTGGGAGCATGTGACCGGCCTGCCGTACCTGACCGCGCAATCGGATCTGGACCTGCTCTGGTCGATTTCCGACGAGCGGACTGCGTCCTTGCTCGTGGAGGGGCTGCTCCGGCTTGACGGGGGCGGCCCTGTCCGACTCGACGGCGAACTAGAGCTGCCCGACGGCGCGGGGTTGAACTGGCGCGAGTTAGCCCAGAGTGTTGCCAACCTGGGTGACGAGGTGCTGGTCAAGACAATGGATGGCATAGAGGTCCGGACCAAGGCCGATCTGTTCCGCACGCCAGTGTCACTGTCGTGACGGCTGCATTACGGCAAGCAACCGGCCCCATGCCCCGCTGGGTTGCGGATCACGTAGCGGCCGCGGCGGCGGCCGCATTGCTGGCAGAGCTGGACACCTGGCCCAAGCCGGGGCTCGTGAGCCACGTGGATTCGGGCAGCCATGCAGACATGAATGCGAGCACGTTCGAAGTCAGCGCGGCGGCAATCACGCCTTTCTATGGTCACCTGACCGGCGCTGGCGCCGACGGATCCGGCATGGACAGGTTGCGCGAGATCGGCTTGGACGCGGAGCGCGCAATGCTTGCCGCGACCGGCGGCGTCAACACGCATCGTGGCGCAATCTTCGGCTTGGGCCTTCTATGCGCGGCTGCCGGTGCTGCTTGGTCTGGGACGGCGCGCGCTGGGCGGCACTGGCGCGCCAACGTGCTGGGCGCCATCGTGCGCGAGCGATGGGGGCAAGCGATACAGCGCGGCCCCATCCCGCTACGCAGCCATGGGGCGGACGCGCTGCGCCGTTTCGGCGCGGGCGGCGCGCGGGCGCAGGCCGCCGCCGGCTTTCCGCACGCAATCGAGTTTGGGCTGCCCGCGCTGCGGCTCGGCCGCAGGCTCGCGCCTAGCGATCCGGAGGCTGCTCGTGTCCAAGGTTTCTTCGCACTGCTAGCCTCCATGGAGGACACCAACCTGCTTTACCGCGGCGGTGCCGCCGGCTTGCGCTACGCCCAGGAGGAAGCGGCCGGGTTTCTCAGACAGGGCGGTGTCGAGCAGGCGGAGTGGCGCGAGCGAGCCGCGGCGGTGCACCGAGCCTTCGTCGCGCGTAATCTCAGCCCGGGGGGCTGCGCCGACCTGTTGGCGATCACCCTTTTCCTCGACGCTTTGGAGGAGGCCCATTCATGAGTGGCATGGCTATCCTTTGCTCCGGCCAGGGCTACCAGGGCGCAGGCATGTTTGATCTGCTGGCCGATACGCCGGAAGCGGGCCCAGTGTTCAAGGCCGCAAAATTTGTTCTGGACGGCAAGGATCCGAGGGAACTGGTGCGCAAGGCAAGCAACGAAGTTCTGCACGCGGACAAGACTGGACAGATCCTGTGCTGCACCCAGGCGATGGCGGCCTGGGCCGTGGTGGGCGGCAGGGCGCCTCACCCGCTGGTGGTGGCGGGCTACAGCGTAGGGGAGCTCGCGGCATGGGGTGTCGCGGGCTTACTGGATTATGAGGGAGTCTTGGATCTCGCGGTCCAGCGCGCGGCGGCGATGGATGCAGCCACAACGCAGCAATCCGGCTTGGCGGCCATCCGAGGTCTCAAGCGAGGTGCCTTAGATAGGATCTGTAGGGTGCATGGCGCTTATGTCGCCATCGTCAACGCCGCAGACCAGTTCTTGGTCGGAGGCACAAGCGAGGCACTTGCTGCCGTAATCCATGACGCTCAGGTCCACGGCGCCGCGCGAACGACGATGCTGGCTGTCGCGGTCCCATCGCATACGCCTCTGCTGGCCAATGCGAGCGACCGGTTCCGGCAAGCACTGACCAAGGCACACCTGCCCGCAGAGATGCCATCGGGCGTCCGGCTGCTGAGTGGGATCGACGGCGCCGCGGTGTTCGACGTGCGCGCGGGTGCGGACAAGTTGGCGCGCCAAATCCAGCAGACGGTGGATTGGGCTGCCTGCATGGAGTCCTGCCGCGCAGCCGGCGTTACAAAGGTTGTTGAACTCGGACCAGGCAACGCGCTCGCCCGCCTGATGCACGAATTCATGCCGTATGGCGATGTGCACAGCCTGTCGGAATTCCACTCTCTTACCGGGTTTAAACATTGGGTGGAGATGTCGCCTGCCTGAGAGCCCGCCCGGACAGGCTCCTAGGCCGCGCCTCCAAGGTCTCGGC
>CAYTRB010000175.1:0-6609 GCA_964440215.1 uncultured Methylocapsa sp. | reverse complement strand
AGAATAACGGCCGGGCCTTGATCGCCATGACATGACCTTCGGTATTGCGAGTCTCAGTGAAGCGAAACTGATCCTTACGAGCTTTCATGTGACGGTAAGATAAGGTGCACGGTGGTACCCCGGCTGTCGCTCGTCCGCTCAACCTGGCCGCCGAGCTGTTGGGCAAAACCGTCGACAAACCGGCGGCCGAGCCCGGAATCGGCCCGTCGAGGATCGAGCCCTTGGCCGTCATCGGCGACCGTCAAGCGAAGCGCCCCAGGCACCCGCTTTAGTGTCACCGTGACCGTGCCCTTTGCCTCGCCCGGAAAGCCATATTTGACGGAATTCGTCACGAGTTCATTCACAATGAGGCCGATCGGAATCGCTCGATCCGTCGGCAGGAGTTCGTTCTCGATGTCGGTCTTGAGGACGATGGACGTGGAGCCCTCCTTATGTACTGAGGCAATCAGGTCTCCGCATAACTCATCCAGATAGATCGCCGCATCGACAGCCTCAACGCTGTCGGCTTTACTTAACTTCGAATAGAGCTGCCCGAGGGCTGTGATGCGATGCGAGACTCTCTCAAGTGCCGCTTTTGCCTCGCCGCTGTTGTTGCTCCGCGCTTCAAGCATGACCATCGAAGCGATAAACTGCAGGCTGTTCTTGACCCGGTGCGTCAGCTCTTGCAGCAGCATGCCGATACGTTCGTGCGCGGCCTCGTGCTCGTGCTCAAGCCTCGCGCGCTCGGTGACGTCTTCGATGGCCAGGAGGATCTGTTGTGTCTTGTTGCTAGGCCGGTAAACTTTGCGCGCATTGAACGCCAATATGCGCTGGCCTATTGATGGGAAGAAGTTCTCGATTTCAAAGGCATCGATGGTTTTTCGGCCGGATATGATGGTCTCGAGCGAGACGCGGAGCATGGGAATGTCCCACTGTCCGTTGCCGATCTCATAGAGCTTCCGCCCGACTGTATGCTCTGGCGCGACTGCGAATGTGTGGCAGAAGGAACGGTTCGCAAAGCTGACGGTCAGATCGGGCTCGAGCACGAGGACGCCTTCGCGGATCGTCTCCACGATATCTAGAGGGTTGACGTCGTGCATGGCAGTGGCTCCCGCACACCTTCCGATGACACGACTGAACCTCGAAAGCAGGAACATGATCTTGCTCGAGAGTTTACGTCAGCCTGCCGCCAATCTTGATTCTTAGCTCTTTGAGGGAGCGCTGTCAGTAATGTACATTACCGACTTGGCAGCGGCAAGCTTCTTACGCGTAGGTTTTGGGAAGGTGAAAAGCGACGCGCGACCGGACCAACTGATAACATTCACAAGATGTGTCCATGAGGCCCTGCCGATCAAGTATCGTGAGTTGCCGTCGGCCGCGCGCAATCAAACCGGCATGTTCCAACTCCCGGGCAGCATTTGTGATGGTTGGCCTCTGGACACCCAGCATTTCGGCGAGCAGGTTCTGAGTGATCTGCAGTGCGTCATCGTCACCGCGGTCACGCATCATGAGCAGCCAACGCGCTAGCCGCTGCTTGAGGCTGTGCGCACCGTTGCACGCCACTGACACAAGGACCTGCTCGAGAAAGGCTTGGACGTAAGCGTACATGAGACTTCGGAACGACGGCATCGTTCCCATGGCCCGTGTGAACGCCGCCCGCGACATCTTCGCCGCGCTCCCGGGGATTTGGACGAGAAGCCGAACGGAGGAACTCCTGGCACCGAAGATGGCTTGCACACCCGTGCAACCCTCCCTGCCTATCGTTGCCATCTCAATGATACTGCCGTCGGCATAAACCGCCACCACCGAGACGACACCGCTGTCGGGGAAGTATACATGGTCAAGCGCACTATCAGCGTCTATTAGGACCTGCTCGCGTTGGCAGCGAATGTGCTCTAGTTCCGGCATGAGCTGCTTGAGATTGGAAGATGGCAGGGCGAGTAAAAGCCTATTGCCCGGCCAATTTGACGGAGCGCTCATGCGGACATTGTCCTATGCAGCGACGCGCTCGCTGCCTCCTGGCGGAACCAGAAAGATGGGAAATCGTATTCTAACAATCGTTCCAGTTTCTTCCGATTCCGACGGGGTGATCGTGCCGCCAAGCTGACGCACGAAGATAGCCACGTAATCGGAGCCACGTTTCTCAGGAACCTTAGCGGCATCCTTATCCTTCATACCTACACCGTCATCGGCGACGGTGAGCTCAATTTGGTCGCCAACCTGTCCCACGCTCAGCACGACACGTCCCATCCCACCAGGAAAAGCATGCTTAATGGCGTTCGTCGCTAACTCATTGACCAGTAAACCGAAGGGCACGGCACGATCAGGGTCGATATCCAACGGTTCGGCTTGGACCTCAATTTTGATGCTCGATGCGTTTCCAAGGAGGCTCGCTGACATGGTCTTGGCGATTTCCCTCAGATATGCGTCCATAGCGATGGCCGCGCCGCGGCTAGATTGAGATATCAGGTCGTAAAGCTGGGCAATGGCTCCAATGCGTGCTTGCATGGCATTATAGCCTTGAACGCACGGCAGTGCCGTCGATCTGGCTTCGTAGGCGATTAAGCCAACGATGACCTGCAAGTTATTCTTGATCCTATGAGAGATTTCGTTCGTCAAGCTTAGGGCGTCGCGCTCACGCTGTTTGCGGTCGGTGATGTCCTCGAAGACGAGGAGCATCCGGGTAACGTGGTTTCCCGCTTGAAAAATTTTCCGCGCATTCAAGTTGAAGACACGGCGACCGAGACCCGGAAAATTATCCTCGATTTCAAAACTTTCGATCGGCTTGTTTTCCGGGAGCACCTTCTCCATCAAATGTCGCAGGGCCGGTACGTCCCATTGGTGCTGGCCTAATTCAGAAAAGCGCAGCCCGCGCGCCTCCCCCTCCGTGATCCCGAATATCGTGAAAAAGGCCTTACTCGCCGTCACAATCGTCATGTCCTGTTCGAGGACAACTAGGGGATCGCGGATCGTGTCGACGATACTTTGGGTAAGTTGCCAGTTGCGCTTGCTCTCAGCCCGGGCCGCGCGCTCCTCGCTGACATCCTCGATAGCGAGGAGGATGGAACCTTCATGGTTGCCGGGACGAAAAATCTTCCGGGCATTGACCAGCATTGTGCGCCGACCAATGGTCGGAAAATCATGCTCAACCTCGAACCCTTCGACCGATGCACGATGTGGGATCACGCTCTCAAGCAGGGTGCGGAGTGCGGGGATGTCCCACTGCCGGTTTCCGAGCTCATAAATATGACATCCCTCAGTCTCACTGCTGCTCGTGCGGAACGTCTGGTAAAACGCGCGATTAGCAGATGTAATGTTTAAGTTTCTATCGAGAATGATGAGTGCGCTGGGTATGGTCTCAACAATGTCGCTGGCAGCAATGTCGGACACAGCTTTTCCACCTAAGGCAATATCGGACATGGCCATGGTTCCTTATCGCTTGCGTTACTTCAAAATTAAGCTGCGAGCAGGTCTTCGACAGAGTTTTGGAGCTGGTGCTGTGTATACGGCTTAGGGAGGAAGTGAGTGCCTTCGGCAAACAAAGCCTTCATTTTGTCTGTAATGGAATTTCCTGTCGTGTATAGCACACGCAAATTCGGTCGAAGCTTGATTGCCCGGTTTGCAAGTTCACACCCGCCAAGGACCGCTGTTTTGAGATAGATATCGGTAAAAAGTGCATCAATGTGTTGAGAGGAACGTAGGAGTGTTAGCGCCTCGTCTAAGTCGCTGGCCGAAAGTGTGTCGTGCCCCCAATCTTGAATCATCATCTCCGCTATCTCGCGGGTAAACGCATCATCTTCGACGATCAGTATCACGGCCATTAGAACTCTCTCCCCCGCGACAACTGTTGCTCAAACGCATGGTTCACGGGCGACCAACTCAGCGCCGAGGTTCATCCGCTCCCGATGGCGGCGCTTCCGCATGGCGCTGGGAGACAGCGCCGACTTAGAAACGGGTGTGGACAATGGGTGTATAGCGGCACGATCACATCCGGCGACCTGGTGAATTTACGAACACAAATAGTGTGTTCTCAAACGCAGGACACGTATCTGAATCAGATCGTCAAAACTCCCAATCGCATTCAGCAGACAATGGGCCGTACCACCGGTATGGAAATTCACCCTTCGTGTAATCAAGGAGCTAGTTGTTAGGTAGATCGGGGAGCAAAACCAGGGTGAACACGAGGGAATAACTTTAATCCTCCCTATGCTCTTAAACAAGTTAGCGGTCTTTGTCACGTCCGAGGGTTTTCTTGTCAAATGGGGAGGCGCGCTCTGAGCCTCATTGTCGCCATATGCTTTCTCCAGTATCAAGGGGTAAGATCATTCACGCATGCACCTGGGTGGCGCCGCCTGGCATTGACAGATCCGACAAGTTCGTCTCCATCGTGGCAGTTCTCACTCCAAACTTGCGAATATCTTGCACCGCTGGTTTCGTGTGTCCGCGCCCACTTTACCTTTCGGAGGCGCGTTCGGCCTTTTGCCGAGCAGCAAGGCCGGGCGTTCAGGCGCTGCGGCGATTAAGGTCCTGCAGCGCCACAGCATCCACTTCATCCGTCCACACCCGAAATGACTTCAATATGTGAGGGCCGAACGACGAAACGAGCGGAATATCCGTCGCGTCGCGCCCGCGGGCGACGGTAATGCGGCCGATGCGCGGCGTATTGTGGCGCGCGTCGAAAGTGAACCAGTGTCCATCGAGATAGGCTTCGAACCAAGCATTATAGTCCATCGGGGCTGGGTCGGGCGGCACGCCAATGTCGCCGAGAAAGCCATTCGCGTAACGCGCCGGGATGTTCATGCAGCGGCAGAACGTGACCGCGAGATGGGCGAAATCGCGGCAGACACCGATGCGCTCTTGATAGGCTTCAAAAGCTGTGCGGGTCGCTCGGGCGTGTTCGTAGCCGAAGGTCAAATGACCGCAGACGAAATCGCAGATCGCCTGTACCCGGCGCCAGCCGCGCGGGCTTGATCCGAAATGACGCCAGGCGATGTCGGCGAGCTTGTCGGTTTCGCAATAGCGGCTGCCGAGCAAAAACACCAAAGTTTCGTTCGGCAATTGTTCGAGAGGAGTCTCGCCAGCGTCAAATATGACCGGATCGGTCAGACCGCTGTCCTCGATAATGGCGTCGGACGTTATTGTGAGGTCGCCGGGCGGCGCCATGAATCTCCGCGCGGTATTGCCGAATGTATCGAGATAGGTTGTTGTGGGAATCGCCGGAATCGTCGTCGTCGGAACTTCGTAGCGTAGCTCCTGCGACCGCTCACGATGCGCGTCGAGGAGGCAGACCATCAGGGTCGCCCGCGGGCAATTAAACGTCAATTCATAGCCGTATCTAATGAGCATAAGCTGACCTCGATTTCTATGCGCGAAAGCGCGTTTACCGGCTTCCATATGGCCGACTTTGGCTCAGAGCCTGATCGACCAAAGCCGAGGCCGGATTTGTGGCTGGGTCATGCTCGTTTATACGCATCCGCAAGATAACCACGGACCTATGTGAGGCCAGTGACCGGAAGCATGAGCAAAGGCGAGATGCGAGAGACATCGGACGTGCTATCGCCCTCGACCCCCTCGCGATTCTCTGCGATGATGATAGCGTCGGCTCTCAGGGTGGCAGGATCAACGGCAAGACGCGGATGCGTTCCGCGCCTGGCAAGCCCACTCAAACACGCGCAGTAATTTCGTTCAGTAATCATTGCTATTGCGGTGCCCATCTACCCCATGTTGTGGGTAACTCGACCGGCCCTCATAGCCGTTTTGACCGTCGTATCCGTTCCGCTTATGTATTCCATAAGCGCAACCAGCGGCGGCCCCTATGCCGCCATGCCCGACAAAGTGACCAACAATTCCCCCGACAATCGCACCCTTAACGCAACCGCCAGGTCGCGCATCAGCTTGGCCTGCGAGGGCAATGGCGGCAAAGCCAAGGATGGTCGGAACTAGGAACAATTTTTTCATGGGTGACTCCTTATAGACAACCAACTGTTCACGCGAACATTGGTTCATTATCTTCGCGCACCAAAAACACGCGCCCCCCGGGCATCAGCGAAACGTGTTAATCAAAACTCGCAATACGCTAAGAGCGGAATCGCCGTCGAGGGTCGTGATGGGCGCCCGGACGGATGGACCGTCGGTGTGAATCTGGCGACGAATTCGCTCCTAAGGGCCGTCTACGCAACCGCTGGCCTGCTCCACCTCGTCGTGAATCTCCTTAATCGCGTCGAGCACCGATTGTAAGTCGGCAGGCTGAGCCATGGCTTCTGCTTCCTGATCGATCCTGTTGTGAATGAGCGGATTGTCACGACGGGACTCTTCCAGCAGCTGTATGACCTTCGCCGTCTTTTGCTCGCTCAAGATGGCTAGCTCCAAGGTGAGCTGCTCGCGGCGTTGGGCTAGCTGGTACTCGCGCTGCTGTGTGGCCAGGATCAAGATAACCATGTAAAGTGACACCAGCGAAATAGCGCCCCCCAGCCATGAGAAGGGAGGTGGATCGATAGCGCGATAGCCAAACGTGGCGGCAAACAGATTCAGGCTAATCCAGCTGGCCGCAATCACGGTTGCACGCCGATGAATCGGGGGCGGCCTAGCAAAGCTGTTATGCGATCGACGGCGCGCTGAAGCGGCGTGGCG
>CAYTRB010000174.1:0-6655 GCA_964440215.1 uncultured Methylocapsa sp. | reverse complement strand
GCAACGCACTTTTCCGGAGAGAATTGGCTTTTCCACGCGTCGCCTTCACCCAATCCCGCGCGCGTTGCTCCGGATCGGCGTTCCGCGTGATGTCGGTCACCACGGCGGCACTGTCGGCTCCCGCCTCAAGCACGCCCGCCGCCCGCTCCAGCGTGATCCCGCCAATGCCAATAAGCGGTATCTTGCCGATTTTCTGCTTCCACGCTTTGAGGCGCGGCAGCCCCTGCGGTGCGAAAGCCATGGCTTTCAGAATCGTCGGATAGATGGGGCCAAGCGCGATATAATCCGGGCTTGTGTCGAGGGTGCGAAAAAGCTCGGCCTCGTCATGGGTGGAGACGCCTAGTCTTAAACCCGCGCGGCGGATCGCGGCGAGATCCGCCGTATCGAGATCGCCTTGGCCGAGATGGATGAATGTGCAGCCCGCATCGATCGCCTGCTGCCAATAATCATTGACGACGAGTTGCGCGCCATAGCGTTCGCAAAGCGCCTTGGCCTCCTTGATTTCGGCGCGGACACTTGCCTCCGGCTGATCCTTGATCCGCAATTGCACGAGCCTAACGCCGCATGGCAACAGCCTGGCGATCCAAGCCGCGCTGTCAACGATCACATAGAAAGGGTCAAGCACGCGCGAGATCGCTGAACGCGCGTCCCATCACCGGGGTCGATGGGGCCGCCATGTCCCGCGCTTGCATCAAATCGGCGCGATAGCCGGTCCGCCCGGCCTCGACCGCAAGCGCAAAGGCGCGGGCCATGTTCACCGGATCACCGGCCTTGGCGATCGCCGTGTTCGTGAGCACCGCGTCAAAACCCATTTCCATCGCCACCGCAGCATGCGAGGGCGCGCCGATCCCGGCATCGATGATCAGCGGCACATGCGGGAAATGCGCGCGCAGCGATTTCAAACCATAGGGATTGTTGAGACCGCGCCCCGAACCTATCGGCGATCCCCATGGCATAAGGACTTCGCAGCCCGCGCCTAGAAGCTTTTCCGCCGCGACGAGATCCTCGGTGGTGTAAGGAAAAACCTGAAACCCTTCGCGTGTTAGGATCGAAGCCGCCTCGACGAGACCAAAAACATCGGGCTGTAGACTGTCTTCCTCGCCAATGACTTCGAGCTTGATCCAGGAGGTGTCGAAGACTTCGCGTGCCATCTGCGCCGTGGTGACGGCTTCCCGGACGCTGCTGCAGCCTGCCGTATTCGGCAGAACCCGCACGCCAAGATCGCGGATCAGCGCCCAGAACCGCTCGCCCGCCCGCCCGCCCCCGGATTCGCGCCGAAGCGAGACCGTCACGATCTCGGCCTTGGCCGCCAAGATGGCGCGCGAAAGGATCGCGGGCGACGGATATCGCGCGGTGCCGGCAATCAGCCTTGACGAGAATTTGGTGCCATAGAGGGTGAGAGGGTCGCTCCCGAAATCAGCTGCCAAATCTGTGCCCAAATCTTGGGCCATGTTAGCCTCCTTGGCGCGGCGCGAGAATTTCGACCGCATCGCCCTCTTTCAAAGGCGTTGTGCCGCGGTCGCACTTGCGGACGAAATCGTGGTTGAGCGCGGTCGCGACGGCGGCGTCTTCATAGTCGAGTTCGCGCAGCAGCGCGGCAAGCGTTGCCGCCGTGACATCAAGCACTTTGCCGTTCACATGGATGTGCATCCATCACCTCCGGAAAATAAGCGTCTTCTAGAATGATTTTCACAACCCGCCGGGCAAGTGCTGGGGCCAGCAAGAAGCCATGACGGTATAGGCCGTTGACATAGAGGTTGCGGCCATGGCGGCGGATTTTCGGCAGATTGTCCGGAAACGCCGGCCGCACACCAGCCCCCGTCTCGACAATTTCCGCCTCGGCGAAGGCCGGATGCACGCAATAGGCGGCGCCCAGCAATTCGAGCATGCCCCGCGCGGTGATCCGGCCAGGCGCCTCGTTTTCGATCATCGTCGCGCCGATCATGAACCGGCCGCCGCCGCGCGGCACGACATAGACGGGCTGGCGCGGGTGAAGGAGCCGCACCGGCCGGTTCAGCTCGATCTCGCTGGTCGCCAAAACCAGCATTTCGCCTTTGACGCCGCGCAAATCTGGCAAGGCGTCTTGCGCCGCAAGGCCGCGGCAATCGATCGTCCAACCGGCGCTCTCCGGCGTTTGCGCCGCATCGACGCCAAAGCGCAGCGTCACCTTGCCTGATTCGGCAAGCCGCGCGGCGAGAGCCGCCATCGCCGCGCGCGGATCAAGATGCGCTTCGGACGAACAAAACAAGGCGCTGTCAAAGCGCCCTTCGAGATCGGGTTCGAGCGACGCTAGTCCTGCCGCGTCAATTGTCTCGAAGCCGGCGGCGCGGCGGCCAAAAAGGGTGAGTTCCGGCCGGTCGCGGGCGGGCGCGACGACAAGCGACCCGTGCTGTTTTGCAACAGCGACGGTCTTTGTCCAGAATTGCAGCGATTCGAGGCCGAGATCGAGAACAAGCTTGTCCGTGCTCTCGGACTCGCACCAGGGTGCCAGCATGCCGCCGGCGAGATGGGAACAGCCGAGACCTGGGCCTTCGCGCCGTTCCAGCACTTCGACGGTAAGCCCTGCCTGGGCACATTCAAAAGCAACGGTGAGGCCAGCAACACCGGCGCCGATGACACGAATGTGCGTGACCTTACCCATTGGCCTGATCCATTGGCCTGGGCTTGAAGCCGCGTATAGGCCAACAAGCCGCGAATGGGCAAATCCTTAACGGGCAAGACTTTAACGGGAAAATCACGGCACACCATCCCTACGCCAGTACGAGCTGGATCAGGTTCGAAGGGTCGCCGGGCCGCTTTCTAAGCGCTGCCAGCCTCTCAGCCCCCTGCCGGGGATCCCCTAGGTTTCAGTGATCTAGTTAGGCTTATGGGCGGCGTGCGTCAAGGATGAGGCGCTGGCTCGCGGGTGATCGGCAGCGGAAAGCCGCTTGGAAGACCAGATTCAGCTGTGCCGGAGCAAATTAACCATTTCCTGCCATATTAATGCTTTTTTACGGACCGACAGAAATGGTCGCCAATGGTGCGGGTTGCGGGAGAACCGTTGCAACCGTGGTTCTCTTAATTTGCGACAAATGAGCAGAGCCTATGAAGATTGCCGCTAAAGAACTTATGGATATCGCCATCAGGAAGACACAAAAGCTTTGGCCCAAAGCCGCAGTCAGGATGCTGTTCCTGAGTGCGGCGCTTGCCGTCTTGATGGCTTTGCCCGTGCCGGTCCGCGCCGACGGTTCATGGCTCGATGCGATCAACCCCATGAATCTGTTCCATGGTGAAAGATACGAACCCAAGGTCGTGCCCGACGTACCGGCGGAGGATCTCTACAATCAAGGGCTCGCCCGGCTGCAAAACAAGGATTTTGACGGCGCCGCCAAGAAATTCGCCGACGTCGACAAGCAATATCCCTATTCGCAATGGCAGAGGAAGGCGGTCTTGATGACCATCTTCAGCCAATATCAAAACGCCAGCTACGACGACGCGATTAATTCGGCGAAGCGCTATATCAAGCTCTATCCGGCCTCCTCGGATATCCCATACGCCTATTATCTTGAGGGGATGTCTTATTACAATCAAATCCCGGACATAAGCCGCGATCAGGGCCGCGCGGCCAAGGCCGCTGAAATCTTCACCGAGATCACCGAGAAATACCCGAAGTCCGAATATGCCGAGGATGCCCGCTACAAGCTGCAAGTCGCCCGCGACCAGCTGGCCGGCAAGGAGATGCAGATCGGACGCTATTACCTCAACGATCATAATTATGCGGCAGCCATCAATCGCTTCCGTCAGGTTCTGTTCAAATATCAGACAACCCGCCACGCGGAGGAAGCTTTGGAGCGGCTGACCGAGGCCTATCTCGCGCTTGGTGTTCCCAGCGAAGCCCAGACCGCCGCCGCCGTTCTCGGCCATAATTTCCCGGAGTCGAGCTGGTACAAGGATGCCTTCGCGCTCCTCCAAGGAAGCGGGCTGGCGCCGCATGAGGATGAGGGTTCCTGGATCTCGAAAGCCTTCCTCCACAAAATGGGCCTGGGCTAGACGGCGACGTGTCTCGCTTGGCGGAGACGAAGGGCCGGCGCGCGGCAGACCAAGGCCATGGGCGGCGAGCAATGGAATTGAACGGCGAATTGGGCTTGGCGATTTGCACCTTTTTCCCGTTCTCATAAATGCTGTAAAGAGCACAGGCCGCGTCTGAAGATGACGCCTCGGGGAGCCCTTCGACCCCATGCTCGTTTCGCTCTCGATTCGTGATATCGTTTTGATCGACAAGCTCGATCTCGAGTTCGGCCGCGGCCTCACCATTTTGACCGGCGAGACAGGCGCCGGCAAATCGATTTTGCTCGATGCGTTTTCCCTCGCGCTTGGCGCCAGGGGCGACGGCGGTTTGATCCGCCAAGGCCAAGCGCAAGGACAAGTTTCCGCCACCTTCGAGCTTGCTTCCGGTCATCCAGCCCTTGCCGCCGCGCAAGCGCAAGATATCGATACCGGTGGCGGCCTCATTTTGCGGCGGGTGCAACTCGCGGATGGCCGCAGCCGCGCCTTCGTCAACGATCAGCGGGTGACCACGCAAGCCTTGCGCGCGATCGCCGGCGAACTCGTCGAAATCCACGGGCAACACGATGATCGCGCCCTTGTCAATTCCAGCACGCACCGGCAATTGATCGATGCCTTTGGCGGCTTATTGTCCGAGACCGCCGCGGTCCGCGCCGCTTTTGCGCGTGTGCGCGGCCTCAAGGCGGAGAGCGCGAGCGAGCAGGCGCGTGTCGAAAAAGCGCGCACGGAGGCCGATTATCTGCACCATGCCTTCGCCGAGCTGACTGGGCTTGCCGCCGAAGCTGGCGAAGAGCTTGCACTCGCCGAACGCCGCTCCGCCATGACGCATGCCGAGAAGGTCGCGGGCGAGCTCCGCGACGTGCAAGCAGCCGTCACCGGGGAACATTCGCCAATGCATGCTCTCGCCGCCGCGCTGCGCAGGCTGGAGCGGCGGCAAGTTCAGGCGCCGGGTTTGATCGCCCCCGTCAATGAGGCGCTCGATGCTGCCTTGACTGCCCTCGATCTCGCCCGGCAGGCGCTCGATCATGCCTTGCGGGAAGCCGATTTCGACCCGCGCGAATTGGAGCGGATCGAGGAAAGGCTGTTTGCCTTGCGGGCGGCGGGACGCAAATATGGGGTTCCCACCGATGCGCTTGCCGCGCTCGCCGAAAAATTCGCGGCGGAGCTTGCTGTGCTCGACGCCAGCGAGGCAAGGCTCACCGCGTTAACGCAAGAGGTCGAGGCGGCGGAGTCCTCCTATCGGGCGGCGGCGCTTGTGCTGTCGGAAGCGCGCAAAAAAGCCGCCGCCGCGCTTGATACCGCCGTGAACGCCGAACTCGGCCCCTTGAAGCTCGACGGCGCCCGTTTCATGACGGAAATCCGTACCGAAGCGGAGGGTCCGGACGGGTTCGATCAAGTGGAATTTTGGGTGCGAACCAATCCCGGAACGAAACCCGGCCCCTTGATGAAAATTGCCTCGGGCGGCGAGCTCGCCCGTTTCATGCTGGCCTTGAAAGTGGTTCTCGCCGACCGGGGCTCGGCGCCGACTCTCGTCTTTGATGAAATTGACACCGGCGCCGGCGGCGCGGTCGCCGATGCCATGGGCCAGCGGCTGGCGAGGCTCGCATCCCGCGTGCAAGTGCTCGCCGTGACCCATGCCCCGCAAGTCGCGGCCCGCGCGGCAGGCCATTTCCGCATCGCCAAACATGCCGCCGATCAAGGCAAGCGCGTCGCTACGCGCGTCTCGCTCCTTGCAATGGAGGCGCGCCGCGAGGAAATCGCCAGAATGCTGGCCGGCGCGACGATCACCGACGAAGCGCGGGCAGCCGCCGGGCGCCTTTTGGAAAGCGCCCGATGAACACCGTCTCATGATCCCCGACCTGTCGACCCGGGTTTACAATCATTCGTTCCGGATCGATCCGATCGTGCGAACCTTGCTCGACACGGATTTCTACAAGCTCCTCATGCTGCAAATGATCTGGCGGTTGAAGCCGGAAACGCGCGTGACGTTCGGCCTCAAGAACCGCTCGCCTTCGATCAGGCTTGCCGACACGATCGCGGAAAGCGATCTCGTCGCGCAGCTCGATCATGCGCGCGGTCTGCGCTTTCAGAAGAATGAGCTGATTTGGCTCGCCGGCAACAGCTTTTATGGCAAGGCCAGAATCTTCGAGTCCAATTTCCTGGATTATCTCGCCGGATTCCGGCTGCCGCCTTACGAACTCCACCGCCGCGACGGCGAGTTCGAGTTGCGCTTTCCAGGCCTATGGCGCGAAACGACCATGTGGGAAATTCCGGTGCTCGCGATCCTGAACGAATTGCGGGCGCGGGCGGCGATGCGAAGCATGAGCCGCTTCGAGCTCGACATCCTCTACGCGCGAGCCAAAGCAAAACTTTGGAGTAAGGTCGAAAGATTGCGCCTGCTCGCTAGCGAAGGGCCGCTGAAGGTTTCCGATTTCGGCACCCGCCGCAGGCATGGGTTTTTGTGGCAGCGCTGGTGTGTCGAAGCCCTGCAGGAAGGGCTGGCGCAGAATTTCATCGGCACGTCGAATGTCAAGCTTGCCATGGATCTCGGTCTTGAGGCCATCGGCACCAATGCCCATGAATTGCCGATGGTTTATGCGGCGCTCGCGGA
>CAYTRB010000173.1:0-6701 GCA_964440215.1 uncultured Methylocapsa sp. | reverse complement strand
TACGGCGTGCAGTTGAGTTTCGTTCCGACCGTTCTCGCCAATGGAATCATCAATCTGCGCCTGAACCCTTCGGTGAGCGAACTCGATTATAAGAACGGCGTGAGTATCGGTGGCACTTTCGTGCCTGGGATTACTCAAAGAGAGGCGCGTACGACCATCGAACTGCGCGATGGGCAAAGCTTCTCCATCGCCGGTCTTCTCCAATCGGACAGTTCGCGGGATATTAACCAAGTGCCCTGGCTTGGTTCGGTGCCCGTTCTCGGCGCCCTGTTCAGCAGTAAGTCATATCAACAAAATGAGACCGATCTCGTGGTGATCGTCACGCCTCATCTCGTCGCGCCGGCGGCTCCGGGCCAGGCGCTCGCGACGCCATTTGACAAAACTCTACCACCCAATGATGTCGATCTATTCCTAATGGGCCGGCCGGAAGTCCGCAAACAATATACCGAGTATGTAACATCGGGCGGAGAGTTAACAGGGCCCTATGGTGATATCATGCCTCTTGAATCGAAGTGATGGAGTGGTGAAATGCTAGGGAAGGCTCGAATGACGAAACTGGCCGGCTTGATCGCGCTCGTGATCCTGACGACCTATGGCGCTGCGCGCGCGCAGGACGGCCGTTTGCAGTGTAATTGCGCCGTTTTGCCGTCGGGTGCTAACGCGCTCCCGCAGGACGATCCTTTTTGGGACGAATTTGGACACTATTTTCAAAGGATCGATACCGCTTCGGTAGTCTCTGGTGACGCCCGGGAAGTGAATGCGGTCACCCAGATCATCGACCCCTGGCCGCCCTATGCCCGCGACAAGCGCATTCCTGTAAATGCTCAACGCATGGTCGGCGCGATCAACCGCTACCAGAATCCGAAATTGCTGGGTGCGAAGGCGCCGACCCTTGCCCCAATCATTATGCCAAGCCTGACTGGCGGGACTAGCGGGGAGACAGGCGGCGGTGGTATGGGCGGCGGCTATGGTGGCGCACAATAAAAGCGCGCGGCAACCGTCGGAGGAGATCATGGTTGCGCCGGGGTGCCCTCGACTTGAGGTGTTTAGTCACGGGCTCTAGAGGCATTATCGAAAAAGGCATTATCGATCAAATGGCGCGCGTTTTTCTGCCACTGTCGGCCGGACTCCTGGCCCTTGCACTTGCGGGGTGCTTACCCGGCGAAGAGCCGCCGGCCGCGAATGTTGACAATCCGCCGACGGCCGCGAAGATCGATGCTGATAAAACCACCTTGTCGATTCAAACGCCAGGGGATGTAAAATACTACCCTTCGGACGAACCGTTGCACCTTGGCCAGGAATATTTCAACCGCGGGATTTACGGAGTGGCGCAGCGGTATTTTCAAGATGCCGTCGAAAAGGCCCCGAGGGACCCAAAAGCATGGATCGGACTTGCCGCCTCTTATGACCACCTCAGGCGTTTCGATCTGGCCGATCGCGCATATCACCAGGCCATCGCGCTTGCAGGAGAAACCACGCAAATTCTCAATAACCAGGGTTATTCCTATATGCTGCGCGGCAAGTTGACAGCAGCCCGGGAAAAATTCAACGAAGCTTTCCAGCGCGAACCTGATAACCCGACGATCCAAAACAACATCAATCTTCTGAACGGAAGCTCTCGATTCATAGAGCGCGATCCGTAGGCCGCGTCTTCGTCGGGCAGGATTGGTGTGACGGTTCATCAAAAGAGAGACTGATTTTGTCGATTCCGGCATCACGAGGTGTCCCTTTGGTGAGGACCGCCTTGTTTGAGTCACGAGATTGACGAAGCCTGTGACCTTGATCGAGGCCTGGAAGGTCGCCGAGCACGGGCGCGAGAAATTGTCTTGCCGGGACTGCGAAGGAAGCACCGGGCCGCCGGCCCCTCGCATCCGATCGCGCAAGGGCGCGCCGGACCAAGCCTCCTCGCCATGTTCCTGGCCTCGAAGTTCCTTTTGCATCAGCCCTTGAACCGGCAGAGCGAGACCTATGCGCGCGAGGCCGCTGGCACGACAGCGCAGCCGGGCTTGAACGGTGAGGGGATTCGGTGCTGGGTTGGATTGTATGTGTGCAAGGGGTGGAAAGCGAAAGCTCGGATCAAACGTAGCGATAGACGAGATGCGCCACAAGGCGACATACAGGCCGCATCCTTGGGGCTCGATTCGGCTATCTCGGATACGACTTATAGGTTCCATGGTCGGTCATGCGACTCGTCAAATCGAGCGAGCGCAGCAAAAAAGGGCACGACCGTAGCGGCGAGGCCATGTCTTCGATTTCTCCCCCAACCACGCTAATGTGAGAATTCAATCGCGGATACTGAGTTGGGGGAACGCTCATGCAGACCATCAAATATCGACTGAGCGACGAAAGGTTGCGTCCGCGCCGCACCAAGCTCGAAATTCCCGGATGGGCCGGCAAACCCGAGCCGCGCGTCGATGGCTCGCATGAATATGCCTGGCATTGCGTTCCCTTCTCGGAGGCCGCGCAATATGGCCTAGAAGTGCTCTACCCATACGACAATGAACTGCGCGTGAGCACGAAGGGCGGGCACCTCATGTTTGAAGGCGATTTTGGGCCACCTCCTGGCGATGGCCGGTTGTGGCCGCCATTCAGGACATTTGGCGAACACTTCTATACCTATCAGATCCTCCTTGACCTGAAAGTCGAAGCGGGTTTCGCGATCAAGATCGAGCCGCATCCCCGCTTTTACACAGACTCAACCGATAGCGTTCCGATCGCGGTGCCGGCGCTCATGAGAAACTGGTGGCCAATGATATTCTTCATGGTTTTCAAATCACCGGCTGAAGGCCGAACGCATATCTTCAGATCCAATGAGCCGTTCGCGCAGTTCACGTTGATCCCGGAAGAATGCGACTTCGAACTCGTCAAAATGAGCGAAGAGGAAACTGCCGAGCGAGAATTGCAGGCTAGGCGCATCCACGAAAGCCGCGCTACCCTCTCCGCGGGCACCCAATGGACATCGGCATCGGACACGGTTTTCGACGCGACTTACCGGCGTATTCATGGCGCGGCGAGAAAGTTTCCGCCGCGCTGATGCAATCTGATCTACCGTAACGGCCGGTCCGGGTCAGTTTTGAGTGGGATTCGCCGCCGTTAGTTCCATCAGCTGACCGTCTGCCTACCAGTAGGCAAATGATAATGGCCACTACCCGTTGTGATGGTGATGGTGATGGTGGTGATGATGGTGGTGATGACGGTGGTGACGGCGATGATGGTGATGGTGATGGTGATGGTCTTGCGCTAATTGCACGTTCGAGTTTTGCCCAGCCTCTGCCTTGTCCCGCGCGGCGGTTAGCTCATCGGCGGCCATCAGCAAAGCGACCGCATTCGGAATTGGCTGAAGCAGCTCCGCATAAGAACGGGCACTCAAAATTTCCGTGACTTCTTGAGCCCGCGCCGCTTCCACCGCGCTTATGGTTACGAGGCCGGAAATTGCGCCCACGAGGCCAGCAGTCTTCTTATCCATGTCCACCTCCGAGGAAACATTCTCACAAATGCGCAACGATTGCGCTTTTAGGTAATTAACGCCGTGACGGCCAAGATCAATGGCGAGAACTAAACATTATCCAGCATGCTTCTTCCAATATCCTCGGCGCTGGCAATTTCAGCAATGCGCGTGTTACCATTCGCCGCCATTTTTGCTGCGGGCGGCGTGCCCACGCAAATCAGGTGCTAATTGGAGCGCCTATTTTTGGCTTGATCGCCCGGGGCAACAAGTCTGGTTCGGGTCCAGGAAGGGCCAAAGAAGCCGCCTTCATGAAGGACCGCTTTGGGTTCGAACAAAAATCGCAGAACCAAAGCCTAAAATTATCGCAGAATTTTGCTTGGCCCAAATCCCCGCGCCGCACATCGCGCCACCTTGCGAAAGTCCATTTGCGTAGACTGCCAATCGTACCAAAATGTTTCACGTGAAACAGTTTTGTCCGATTGGACCCTGAAACCGGACAAAACTGAGGGGTGAAACATCAGCGTCGATGCAAGCCTCCAATCCCGGTCTAAGGGCACCTTTTAAAACGGCTGCGTAGCTGATTTCCGCGCGGCTTGCCCGATCCCTCCCCGCGCCCTATAGTCACCGGCTCGCCATGGGGTGCTGCCGGAGACGGCGGCTGAGATCATACCCATCGAACCTGAATCTGGGTAATGCCAGCGAAGGGACCGGCAGCCAAGGACGAGCTCACCTCGCCGCTTCGCTTCCGCCTCCCGCCTCGCTGGAAACGCGGAGAATCGCGATGAATGTCCGGGAGAAGCCGCAAAACCTGGTTCCCCTAAGCGTGACCTGCGGGCCGCTGCCTGGTTCCAAAAAAATCTATCATCATCCTGAGGGCAGATCCGATGTTGCCGTGCCTTTCCGGGAAATCGCGCTCGACCCTTCCGCGAACGAGCCGCCGGTGCGGGTCTACGATCCTTCCGGGCCCTATACGCAAGACGAAGTAACGATTGATCTCTCGAAAGGGCTTCCCCCCATCCGCGAGCCATGGTTTTCCGCGCGCCATGGGCTCGAACTCTACCAAGGCCGGGCCGTGCGGCCGGAGGACAATGGGGGCGTTGCGCAAGACCGCCTGGTGCCGCCCTGCCCCGCCAACCGCTCTCCGCGCAAGGGTCGGAGCGATGTGCCGGTCACCCAATATGAGTTTGCCCGCGCCGGGATCATCACGGAGGAGATGATTTTTGTCGCGGCACGCGAAAACCTCGGCCGTGAGCAAGCTGTGGAAAGCGCCGGGGCGCGGCTCAAGGATGGCGAGAGTTTTGGCGCCGCGATCCCCGCTTTCGTCACGCCTGAGTTTGTCCGCGACGAGATCGCACGCGGCCGCGCGATCATCCCCGCCAACATCAATCATCCCGAACTCGAGCCGATGATCATCGGCCGCAATTTCCTCGTCAAGGTCAATGCCAATATCGGCAATTCGGCGGTGACCTCTTCCGTCGCCGAGGAAGTCGAGAAAATGGTCTGGGCGATCCGCTGGGGCGCCGACACGGTGATGGATCTCTCGACCGGGCGCAATATCCACAATATTCGCGATTGGATCTTGCGCAATGCGCCGGTGCCGATCGGCACAGTGCCGATTTATCAAGCGCTCGAAAAAGTCGATGGCGATCCCATCAAACTCACTTGGGAGATTTTTCGCGATACGTTGATCGAGCAAGCCGAGCAGGGTGTCGATTATTTCACCATCCATGCCGGCGTCCGCCTCGCCTATGTGCCGCTCACCGCCAGACGCACCACCGGCATTGTCTCGCGCGGCGGCTCGATCATGGCGCGCTGGTGCCTCGCCCATCATCGGGAAAGTTTTCTTTATGAGCGCTTCGACGAGATTTGCGACATCATGCGCGCGTATGATGTGTCCTTCTCGCTGGGCGATGGCTTGCGGCCGGGCTCGATCGCCGACGCCAATGACCGCGCCCAATTCGCCGAACTCGAAACGCTTGGCGAATTGACCAAGATCGCCTGGGCGAAGGGCTGTCAGGTGATGATCGAAGGGCCGGGCCATGTGCCGATGCACAAGATCAAGATCAACATGGAAAAGCAGTTAGAGGAATGCGGCGAAGCGCCTTTCTATACGCTTGGCCCGCTGACGACCGACATCGCGCCCGGCTATGACCATATCACTTCGGGTATCGGCGCCGCGATGATCGGCTGGTTTGGCTGCGCCATGCTTTGCTATGTGACGCCGAAGGAACATCTGGGCTTGCCTGACCGCGACGATGTGAAAGTGGGCGTCATCACCTATCGTATCGCGGCGCATGCCGGCGATCTCGCCAAAGGCCATCCGGCGGCACAAATCAGAGACGATGCGGTGTCCCGCGCGCGTTTTGATTTCCGCTGGCAGGATCAATTCAATCTCGGGCTTGACCCCGAGACGGCAAAACTGTTCCACGACGAGACGCTGCCCAAGGATGCGCATAAGACCGCGCATTTCTGTTCGATGTGCGGGCCGCAATTTTGTTCGATGAAGATCACCCAAGATCTGCGCGAGGAGGTTTTGGCGATGGAAGAGCGCGAAAAAGGCATGGCGGAAAAAAGTGCCGAATTTTTGGAGAAGGGCGGCAAGCTTTATGTGTGAGAGGCAATGGTTCAGAGACTAGGCATGTTACTTGCGTAGTGTCATAGGCGTTTCAAATTGAAGTTTGGTGCAAGAGCTTCAACGGAACGGCGTCAGCAAGGAAAGACCCCCGATCCTGCCTGTCGATCCCGCCACCTCGCGCGCTCGATTTTTGAGGAGTGCGCGGATTGCTCCAATTGTTGGCGGCTTTACGACATTGAGGATCACATATGACAGCCATTACCGAAACGCCTTTTGCCAAATTGGAGACCGAGGGCCGGCTCCTGAAGTCCGCCCTGAAAGCAGACACGCATGTCGCGGGCCGGTTCGGCTTTCGCGGCGACATCGCCTTCGATGGCCCGGACACCATCCTGAAGGATGTTTTTACCGTCTCCGAGAGTGGCAAGCCGTCGATCGGCTTCCTGGCCGGATCCATCAAGGAATATGAGACCCTTCCCAAGCTCGTCGAGACTTTCGGCGATGCGCTCGATAGCGACGGCAAATATCTCGTCTATGTCGCCGACATTCCGCTCGGCTGCCGTTGGTACATACCGATCGGCGCGGCGAATGTCTTCGTCGTCTCGATCGACGATGAGAGCGTCTATAATTGCCTTATCGACATTTTTTACGTCGACAAGGTCAAACTCAAAAAATTCGATA
>CAYTRB010000172.1:0-6742 GCA_964440215.1 uncultured Methylocapsa sp. | reverse complement strand
CGTCACGCGGGAGATTCCGCCAAACTCAATTCCAACACAAATTCGGACGGTACCTCCGCCAAAAAGTGTTTAATACAAACGCTTACCACTCATCCCCATAACTTGTGATGTCAGTTTGACAGGTAATAACACTCAGTGTAAAAATAATACGCATGTAGTCAAAGCCGCTTGGGTGACTGTTAAATTCTAGCAAACGTTCAGAAATAGATTTCGTTTCACAGTTGGGGGCGGAATATTACATAACGCAACAAAGTGTATTTTTTATAATCGTTACGGCAAAGGTGCAAAATAGCGCACCAGACGAACGGGTGGGGGAGAAAGCCGGATAATTGTCGCTAACCGAGGATAGTCCCGCGCTTGCCGGAGCTGGCGCGGTCGATTCTTCAGCTCGTCATGGCGCAGTCGAACGATACACTGGCCAAAGGCCCGCAGATCGAGGCGAAACTCCCCAAGTGGCATCGGAGCAATCGAGTCAGCACTTTGCTGGCAACGGTTCCAAGCGTTGGCATCATGGGAACCCGTGCGATCGCCGCCACCGATCCATACCTGTTCCGCTCGGGACGCGAATTCGCGGCATGGCTCGGCATGACGCCGCGCCAAAATTCCTCTGGCGGCAAAAAGCGGTTGGGACGAACCAGTAAACGGGGCAACAAATGCATCCGCTGTCTTCTGGTGGCGGGGGCTCGCGCGACAGCCGGACTTATGACCGCACCCGGGCCAAGTCGCCAAAACCTTACTCGCCCCCCTCACTGGCGGCGTCCGTCCACATATGATTTTTTCACAAACCTGAATTTCTGCTTCGAGTCGAAAGTGAAAATTCAAGCTTAGACACAGCCGCAGCCCATGACGCCTGGTCTTGGCGTAGATCGTTGCGATGCGGCATGTCCGGCCGAGGATTGGCCTGTCACCA
This sequence comes from uncultured Methylocapsa sp., assembly GCA_964440215.1. Lineage (GTDB taxonomy): Bacteria > Pseudomonadota > Alphaproteobacteria > Rhizobiales > Beijerinckiaceae > Methylocapsa. Next base: position 5,832 of record CAYTRB010000172.1, on the reverse strand, counting down.
AGCGGCGGAGCCGGGTCGGCGCGCGGACTGCCTCTCATCACTGGCAAATGGCAGGCGCGGTTCGTGTTGCCAGAGAAAGCGAGCCGGGGGCTTGCCTCTTGTATTGCGGGTCCACGTCTAGCGTTGAAAAAGGGAAACGGCTTGCCACCGTCCCCCTTCGTCGAAAAGGTCATGAAATCTCTGGACGGTGAGCGGCGCCGCGCCAATCTTTATTCGACCGCCGGAAGCGAAGTTGGCGTCTTTGTTTTGGGACTGAATGCTGGATTGTTCAGGCATAGAGGGTGACCGAAACCGCTCAAGCTCAGATGATTAGTCCCAGCGAGAAGCGCGGAATTGCTCGGGATGTCGAAGATAATGTTATCGGGATGAGTCGTGTCACCATTAAAGAGCGATGCCGGTCCGGCGATGCCCGCGGTTTTTAGATAGTCGAGTTTTAAGATGCTTCGCGCTATCCATGCGTTCATATGGTCGGTGCAGGATGTGTCGCCGCTAACGCCGAGCCCGCCGACTTTATGCCCGCTATTGTTGTACAAGGCGAGGCCGCCGCCGAACACGTTGATTCCGCCGATTGGCCGTCCGAGCAGCGGATCGCTGGTGGTGCCGAAGGTCGCGGAGACGTCTTGGTTGGGAGTCGTGCCGTCCGGATTGTGATAGGCGTCAAAAGGATCAACCGGGTTGCTGAACTGAAGGCCGAACAGACTGCCTCCGTCCCGATCGGCGGAATAGAGATTTGCTGTCGAAAGCGCCAAAGCGCCTTTGCTCGGCGAGCCGGTCGTAACAGCAAGGCTCAAACTGTTCGCGGTGGCTGCCTTTTGCGCGGAAATCACGCGGCTCGCAAGCCATTGCTGTGTGTAATCAGCGCCCGTATAAGCGATGGCACAGACCGTGCCATCGTTGTTGACGACGGTCGCCCAACTGTTGAAGCCGAGACCGCCATTGCCAGGCGTATTCACGGCGGTTTTCAGCGCACTCGCCAGGGATGTGTTGGTCACGCCACTGTCGCAGGACACCGGGCTTGCCGCCTTGGCGGCGGTCGAACACAGACAGGCAGCAGTAACCGTCAGTAAAACACTTCTAATCATTTTTCCCTCCCGTAATTTCCACAGCGGCCTTCTGGCCCGGGCGTCAACAGCGAATTCATCCGGCATTGACCGGACGGCTGTGCCGGGGCCAGTTGTTCCAATCCAAATAGGACATGTCAAGACCAAGCTATGCCAACGGTGCTGCCTATTATGTTGCGGGCCTCTCTCTTGCTGCACCCGCGGGGCAGGAATTGCGTAACGGTGGTATAAGGAACGCGGCGTGCTGCTGGGCTGCTTCCGCTGAAACCTCAGCAGTGACAGCGTTTTTATGCATGTGCGTTTTTTTGATTTCTGCACACGGCCGGACTTCCGCAGAGATCCGGACGTTGAAATTCAAGCTTAGACACAGCTCCCGCCTTTGCTGCCTGGTCTTGGCGTGATAATTGCTGTAGATTGTTGCGGCGCGGCATGTCCGGCTGAGGATTGGCGTGCCGCCAAGCGGCGGTGCCTTGTCAGCGTGCGGCCCGCTTCTCATCACCGCGTGCCATCAGGGGACGCCCGATTTCCCGAGCCATATGGACTGATCAAGCGTGACAATTTCCGCCGCCATCCATCATGTGACCCATTACAAATATGACCGGCCAGTCACGCTGGAGCCGCAGACCGTCAGGCTGCGCCCGGCGCCGCATTGCCGCACCAAAGTCCTCGCTTATTCGCTGAAAGTCTCGCCAGCCGAGCATTTCGTGAACTGGCAGCAGGACCCGCATGGCAATTGGCAGGCGCGCTTCGTGTTTCCCGAGAAAGTCACGGAATTCAAGGTCGAGGTCGATCTCACCGCCGAACTTGCGGTCGTCAACCCTTTCGACTTTTTCATTGAGCCCTATGCCGAGCAATATCCTTTCGCCTATGCGCCCGAATTGAAGGCTGAGCTCGCGCCCTACCTCGAAGCCGAACCGCTGGGTCCGCGCCTTGCGGCCTATGTGGCCGGCTTGCCCAAGGGACCCATTCACATTGTGACGTTTCTGGTCGATCTGAATATCGGATTGCAGAAGGCAATCCGATATTTGATCCGGATGGAGCCCGGTGTGCAGACGCCCGAGGAAACCCTCGAACTTGGCTCCGGATCCTGCCGCGACTCGGCTTGGCTCCTCGTCCAGATGCTGCGTGACCTCGGCCTCGCCGCGCGCTTCGTCTCGGGCTATCTCATCCAATTGCGTGCCGATATCGAGCCCGTCGAAGGGCCCAAGGGCACCCAGGTTGATTTCACCGATCTTCACGCCTGGGCGGAAGTCTATGTGCCGGGCGCCGGCTGGATCGGGATGGACGCGACGTCGGGGATGTTTTGCGCCGAGGGGCATTTGCCGCTTGCGGCGACGCCGCATTACCGCTCCGCGGCGCCGCTCTCGGGGCTGGTCGAGCCCGCGAATGTCGATTTCCATTTCGATATGCGGGTCACCCGCGTCGGCGAGGTGCCCCGGATCACATTGCCATTTTCGGATGACGCCTGGGCTAAGCTCGATGCGCTTGGCGAAAAAGTCGATGCCGATCTCGTCGCCAACGATGTCCGTCTGACGATGGGCGGCGAGCCGACGTTTGTCTCGATCGACGATTTCGAATCGGAGGAATGGAATACCGCCGCCGTTGGACCGGCGAAACGCGTGCTCGCCGACAAATTGATCCGCCGCTTGCAGACGCGCTTCGCCCCAGGCGGTCTGCTGCATTATGGGCAAGGCAAATGGTATCCCGGCGAAAGCCTGCCGCGCTGGGGCTTTTCGCTCTACTGGCGGAAGGACGGCAAGCCGATTTGGAATAATACCGCGCTCATCGCGGGACTCGTTCAGGGCGACCAGACAGACGCCGAAACATTGGCGCGGGACAAACTGTCGTTTAGCGCGGATCAGAGAGCACAAGCCGAGGCGCTTGCCACGGGCATTGCCGAGCGGCTCGGAATCGATGCCGAATATATTTTGCCTGCCTATGAAGATCCCGCGGCTTGGCTCGTCAAGGAAGCCAGTCTGCCGGAAAATACCAATCCGCTCGACCCGAAAATCGAGGATCCCGAAGAGCGCAGCCGCATGATCCGGACATTTTCGCGGGGGCTGACGAAACCGGTCGGCTATGTCATGCCGGTGCAGCGCTGGAACGCGCAGGCGGGACCCGGCAGTGCCATGGCACGGCCGCGCTGGAAAAGCGAAAAATGGGCCTTGCGGCGCGGCAATCTTTTTCTCTTCCCCGGCGATTCCTCGGTCGGCTACCGGCTGCCGCTGCCGTCGCTGCCGAAGGTCGCACCAGCGGACTATCCGTTTATAGTCGACCGGGACACGATGGAGGAGCGGGGTCCCCTGCCGGACCAGCACGATATCCTGCAACATCTCGAATTCGCCACGCCCGCACCGGTCGCGCGGCAGCAGGGCGTGAGGCAGGAACGCATCGAGCAGGAGGCGGTCGAAGGCGCGGTGCGCACGGCCATTTCCGTCGAGCCGCGTGACGGCGTCCTTTGCGTCTTCATGCCGCCGGTCGTGGCGCTGGAGGATTATCTCGAACTTCTAGGAGCGGTCGAAGCGAGCGCTGAGGTAAACGGATTACCGGTGCATATCGAAGGCTATCCGCCGCCTTTCGACCCGCGCATCGACATCATCAAGGTCACGCCAGATCCCGGCGTCATCGAGGTCAACATCCATCCCGCCGGAAGCTGGCGGGCACTCGTCGAAACAACACGGGGCCTTTACGAGGATGCCCGTCAGGTCCGGCTCGGCGCCGACAAATTCATGACCGACGGACGTCATACCGGCACCGGCGGCGGCAATCATGTCGTGCTGGGCGGCCGGACTCCCGCCGACTCACCGGTGCTGCGGCGGCCTGATTTGCTCAAGAGCCTGGTGCTCTATTGGCAGCGGCACCCCTCGCTTTCCTATCTCTTCTCGGGGCTTTTCATTGGGCCGACAAGTCAGGCGCCGCGCGTTGATGAAGCAAGGCACGATCAACTTTACGAACTCGAAATCGCGCTTGCCAAAACGCCGCGCGCCGGCGAGGCGGCACCGCTGTGGCTCGTCGACCGCCTGTACCGCAATTTGCTCGTCGATGTGACGGGCAATACGCATCGCGCCGAAATCTGCATCGACAAACTCTATTCACCGGATGGCCCGACGGGGCGGCTTGGCCTCGTCGAATTCCGCGCCTTCGAAATGCCGCCCGACGCGCGCATGAGCCTTGCCCAGCAATTGCTGCTGCGGGCACTCGTTGCTTGGTTTTGGCAAGAGCCGCAGCAAGGTGATCTGGTGCGCTGGGGCACGGCCTTGCACGATCGTTACATGCTGCCGCATTTCGTCTGGGAGGATTTTTTGGGGGTCCTCGCCGACCTCGGGCGGGCAGGTTATCTATTCGATTCCGCCTGGTTCCAGGCGCAGTTCGAATTCCGGTTTCCCTTCTACGGCGCCGTCGAGCATGGCGGCGTCAAGCTCGAAGTGCGGCAAGCGCTCGAGCCTTGGAATGTGATGGGCGAGCAGGGTGCCGCAGGCGGCACCGTGCGCTATGTCGATTCCTCGGTCGAACGCTTGCAGCTGAAAGCGAACGGGCTTGTGCAGGGCCGCCATTTCGTTGCCTGCAACGGACGGCGCGTCCCTTTGACCGCGACCGGGACTTCGGGGGAAGCCGTCGCCGGGGTGCGCTTCAAGGCCTGGCAACCGGCCAATGGCCTGCATCCGACGATTCCGGTGCATGCGCCCTTGACCTTCGACATCGTCGATGGCTGGAACGGCCGCGCGCTTGGCGGCTGCCTCTATCATGTCGCGCATCCGGGCGGCCGCCACTACGAGACGTTTCCGGTCAACAGCTTCGAGGCGGAGGCGCGCCGGCTTGCGCGTTTCCAGGACCACGGCCACACACCGGGCGCTATCGAATTGCCTGCCGAGGAACGTTCGGCCGATTTCCCGCTGACCCTCGATCTGCGCCGCCCCCGCGCCGCATGAGGCGCTTGGCGGCCGCAAACCGGGCAAACCGCCGTTAGAGCATGTTCCGGAAAAGCCGGCCGGCTTTTTCGATAGGAACATGCTCCAACTCTTTGAATCTGAGCGATTCCTTTTCGATCCGATGATTCCATCCGATCGAAAAGGAATCGCTTCGGCGGCCCTAAACTTAACCAGGCGTTAACCATGCGTTGCGTAAATCGTTAAAAGCGATTTAGAGGCGCACAAGTGACAGCCGTTACCAGCCCCCGTCATTCCATAAGATTTCATGGCCGCACCTACCACGCGATGGTGCTGGCGCCGGAGCCGCCCTTGGCGAACTGGCTTGCCGGTCTCGATGCGTGGCTTGCCCGCTCGCCGGGGTTCTTCTTCGGACGGCCGGTCGTTCTCGACCTTGCGGTTCTTCAGCCTGGCAAGCAGGGCGTCGCGGAGCTTTTACAAAACCTCGCCGAGCGCAACATCAAGGTGATGGGCATCGAAGGCGCCGAGCCATCTTGGCTCGATTTCGCGATGCCGCCCCTGCTTCTGAGCGGGCGGCAGGCGAATGGCACCCCAAGCGATCCACCTGCCTCCCCGGAGGCTCCCTCCGATCCTGTTGTATCCTCCAGTCCCGCTTCAGATCCGGCAGCGGACGCGGCTGCCTCCGAGACTGCTTCGCCGCTTGTCTCTGCCGCCGCCGAGGCCCCGCGACCACCCCAGCATCCAAATTCCCTCTTGCTGGACAGCCCGGTCCGCTCCGGCCAATGCATCATGCATCCCGAAGGCGATGTGATTGTCGTTGGCTCCGTCGCCTCGGGCGCCGAGGTGATCGCCGGCGGTTCGATCCATATTTATGGAACGCTGCG
>CAYTRB010000171.1:0-6744 GCA_964440215.1 uncultured Methylocapsa sp. | reverse complement strand
ATCTGGGCCCCTTCCATTACGATCAGATGATTCCATCTGATCGGGGATCGCTCTAAGTCTTCAGGCTATCAGGATGCGGCATGAGGACGATATTATAGCCGGCGTCCACGTAATGGATTTCCCCGGTGACCCCGCTCGAAAGAGGCGACAAAAGATAAAGCGCGGCGCCGCCAATGTCGGGGAGGTCGAGGTTGCGGCGCAGCGGCGCATGCGCCTTCACGAAATTAAACAAGACCCGCCCGTCGGCGATCCCGGCGCCCGCCAGGGTACGGATAAGTCCCGCCGAAATGGCGTTCACCCTTATGCCTTGCGGGCCGTAATCAACGGCGAGATAGCGCACGCTCGCTTCCAGCGCCGCCTTTGCAACGCCCATGACATTGTAGTTGGGCATGACCCGGTTTGCACCGGCAAAACTCAGGGTCAAAAGACTGCTGCCCGGTTGCATGAGTGGCGCTGCGCGCTTGGCGATTTCGGTAAAGGAGAAGGCCGAAATCAGCATGGTGCGCAAAAAATTTTCCCGCGTCGTATCGGCGTAGCGGCCCTTCAGTCCGGCGCGATCCGAATACGCAAGGCTATGGACCACGAAATCAAGGCCCCCCCATTTCTTTTCGATAGCCACGAAAAGCTGATCGACCGAATCGAGGTCCTCGACGTCGCAAGGCAACACGAGCGGCGTGCCAAGACTTTGGGCGAGCGGCGCAATGCGCTTCCCGAACGCCTCGCCCTGATAGCTAAAGGCGAGTTCCGCGCCATGGTCATGAAGGGCCTTGGCAATGCCCCAGGCAATCGAGTGATCGTTGGCGACGCCCATGACGAGGCCACGCTTGCCGCGCATCAAACCTCCGGGCCCTCCCGCCGCCTGCCCCTCAAGCATCGACATGTTTCAAAACGATGCTGGCGTTGGTGCCGCCGAAGCCGAAGGAATTCGACAAGACAGCCCGCAATTGCACGCCGTCGCGGCGTTTGCGCACGATATTCATGTCGGCGAAGGCCGGATCGAGTTCCTCGATATTGGCGCTTTCGCAAATGAAGCCGTTTTGCATCATCAACATGGAATAGATCGCTTCCTGCGCCCCGGTGGCGCCGAGAGAATGGCCGGTCAAGGATTTGGTCGCGGCGATCGGCGGGCAGTTTTCACCGGCGCCAAAAACCTCTCTTATCGCCTCGATTTCTTTCAGATCGCCGATGCCGGTCGAGGTTGCATGCGGATTGATGTAATCGATTGGCGTTTTCACGCTTTCAAGTGCCATGCGCATGCAGCGTACCGCGCCTTCGCCGGAAGGAGCGACCATGTCGTAGCCGTCCGAGCTCAGACCATAGCCGGCGATTTCCGCATAAATTTTCGCACCCCGCGCGCGGGCGTGCTCCAATTCCTCCAGCACAAGGACGCCCGCCCCGCCGGCGATGACGAAACCATCCCGGTTCTTGTCATAGGCGCGGGAGGCGGCAGCGGGGCGGTCATTGAAATTGGAGGACATCGCGCCCATCGCATCGAACAGGACCGAGAGAGTCCAATCGAGCTCCTCGCAACCGCCCGCAAACATCAAATCCTGCTTGCCATATTGGATCATCTCAAAGGCATTGCCGATGCAATGATTGGAGGTCGCACAGGCCGACGAGATCGAATAATTGACGCCCTTGATTTTGAACCAGGTGGCAAGCGTCGCCGAGGCGGTCGAGGACATGGCCTTCGGCACCGCGAAAGGACCGATTTTTTTCGGTCCCTTGGTGCGCGCAATATCCGCCGACTCGACAAGCGTGCGCGTCGATGGCCCGCCGGAGCCCATAATGATCCCGGTGCGCTCATGCGATATTTCGGCGGGCGTCAGGCCGGCGTCGAGGATGGCCTGATCCATCGCGACATGGTTCCAGCCGGTGCCGCCGGCATGAAAACGCATGGCGCGGCGATCGACAATTTCACTGGGGTCGAGTGTTGGTGCGCCGTGAACCTGGCTGCGAAAGCCGAGTTCGGCGTATTTGTCGGCCTTGATGATGCCGGACTTGGCTTCCCGCAGGGAAGCGAGCACCTCTTGGGTATTGTTCCCGATCGAGGATACAATCCCCAATCCGGCGACGACGACGCGTCTCATCTTTCAAAACTCCCGCTTGACTCTAGAGTGCCGTCGCGCGGCCGGGCGCAAGGCGCAAAGGACCAACCAAGGCCTCAGGCCGTGGAGGAAGTCTCGGCCTTGAACAAGCCCACTCTGAGATCCTTGGCTTCGTAGATGCGGGTTCCATCGGCCTCGAGCCAGCCGTCGGCGATGCCGAGCACGAGTTTGGATTTGAACACGCGTTTCAGATCGACGCCATAAATGATGCGTTTGACGGCGGGCAAGACCTGATCGGAGAATTTGACTTCCCCGACACCAAGCGCCCGGCCGCGTCCGTTGAGGCCAAGCCAGCCCAGATAAAAGCCAAGGAGCTGCCACAGGGCGTCAAGCCCAAGGCAGCCAGGCATCACCGGATCGCCCTTGAAGTGGCAGCCGAAAAACCAGAGATCCGGCTTGACCGCATATTCGGCCAAGATCACGCCTTTGCCATTGGCGCCACCTTGCTCGGAAATATCCATAATGCGATCGAACATCAGAAGAGGCGGCAACGGCAGCTGGGGATTGCCTGGCCCAAACAATTCTCCACGCCCGCAGGCGATCAGGTCATCATATCCGAAATTGGCGCGCCGCTCGTTCATGTTCGTTTCACCCGCATTTCCCCGCCCGGCCGCCGCAAAGGCTTTCTCCGGCGAAGTTTGCGGGCCTTCTAACACACCGGCAAACCGGATGCCATCGGGTGCCGTCCGCTATTCCGCAAGACGGCAGCCCGTGCCGGTACGTGGCGGGGTCCACCATCATTTTGCCAAGTTTGCGACACCTGCTAGACAGCACGCCAGTCCGACATGGGGTAGGTCTGGTCTTCGGCGGATGTATTTGTCAATTTCGTTCCAAACCGACATGCCACTGTTTTCTCTCATCTCTTGACGCTCTTGAAGTGGACAAGACGCGACGGCAGCTTGGCATTGGCCACGCCGTATTTTATACGCGACCAGAAATTCCCCCGAATCAGCGAGTGGCGAGAGGAGCCAATGCAGTTTCGTCATGATATTAACGCCCTGAGGGCGCTCGCGGTGACCGCGGTGGTCCTCTTTCATTACAAGGTCGATTTCGTTCCCGGCGGATTCGTTGGCGTCGATATTTTTTTTGTAATCTCTGGTTATCTTATGACGTCCATTATCACGGGGAAATTGGCCAAGAGCAATTTCAGTATTTGGGACTTTTATTACGATCGCGCCAAGCGCATCGTCCCTGGTCTGCTTGGTATGTGCTTTATCCTGCTCGCGGCTGGCTACGTTTTGCTGGAACCGGCAACCTATCATTATCTTGGTTCTACCTCGATTGCCGCACTTCTTTTCTTTTCGAATTTCCGATTCTGGGAAGCAACTGGTTATTTTGATCCGTCAAGCGACACCAAATGGCTCCTGCATACCTGGAGCCTTTCGGTGGAATGGCAGTTCTATCTGCTTTATCCGGTCCTTCTCATCGGGCTGTACAAGTTCGAGAGGACGCGGCGCTCTCTCGTTCCAATTCTTGGCTTGCTTGCATTTTTGTCTGTTTTGTTATGTATTTGGTATTCCTTGGAAATTCCGATCCCCTTCTTCGACTTGAAGCCGCAAAAAGTGTCGGCCTTCTATTTGCTCCCGCAAAGGGCATGGGAATTGCTCGCGGGCGGCATCGTCGCTTTGCAATTCAGGAATAACCAGCAGAAAAACTCGCGGATACTTCTCGCCAGCGGATTTTTGTTCATAGCCTTATCCGTGTTTTTCTATGACAAGAATACGCCGTGGCCGTCTTATTGGGCTTTGCTGCCCGTGATCGGCACGTGCCTTGTCATTGCGGCCAACCGGGCAGACGCTTTGCCCTTCAAAAACAAAATCCTCCAAACAATCGGAACATGGTCCTATTCGACTTATCTCTGGCATTGGCCAATCGCGGTCGCGGCGGTGTACTTCGATTTCAACAGGACGACGCCTCTCAAAATTGCGGCCGAAATTGTGATTCTCGCGGCGATCCTTACCTCGGCTGGCTTGCTCCTGTCGTGGGCGAAGAGGGTTTCGAACGAGACGCTGGCGGCGGGCAGGCTGCCCAAACTCCTCACTGGCGCAACGGCCTTGGCGCTCACCGTGAGTTTTGCCATCGCGGTCACGATCAATGATGGATTCGTGAACCGCTGGCCGGAGGATCAGACGAAGTTTGCAGATTATGATATGGCGATCAAAGACTGGGCTTACCCGGCTGAGTGCGATGGCATGGATGCGCTCGGCAATTTGAGACCCTGCCAGCTCGGTCTGGCCAGTGATCACGGGGTCCTCTTTCTTGGCGATTCCTATGCCCAGCAATTTTTCGGACGGTTCGTCGAAAATGCCAAACTCAATCCTGAGAATTCCTTTACTTTTTTGACTTCAGCCGGCTGTCCGCCGATCCCGGGACTGCAGGTGGTTCATGACACGCTCCACTGCAACGGCTTCATCGATAAGGCGTTGCAATTTGTGGAAGCGAGTCATTTCAAGCGCATCGTGCTGGTCTCGAACTGGTATGATTACTTTAATCCCTGGGATGGTAAAATTTGCTTTATTGAAGGTGATTCTTGCATCGATACGCGGGATCCTGCGAGATATTTCAATTATCTCGATGCGGCGTTTGCCTCCTTGCGCGTTCGCCTCCTGGAATTCAAGAATAGCGGCGCCGAAATTGTCATTGTTGGAGCGACGCCAAGGAGCGAATGGGATATTCCGGTCGAGTTCGAGAAACGAAAATTTTTGCGAATTGACACGCAAAATATTGAAACCATCGACCAGGACGCCTTTGAGAAATTTGCTGCACCGATAAAAAGCCGGGTGATAGCCTTGGCAGCGTCCATCGGCGCGAAATTCATCGATCCGCTCGACTTCCTTTGTGAAGATCACCGCTGCCCCACGGTGGACGAAAGCGGCGTGCCTTATTATCGAGACAAGGGGCACTTTCGGTCTGGCGTGGTCACCCGGGCACGGTTTCAATTTCTGGACGAGGCGGCGGGTCTCAAACGCAGGCTGAGCGAGGCGGCTTCGCCAGCAGTCAGCATACCCTAGCTTTTTCGTACTAACGCGCGGCCTTTGCGTTTTGACCGTTCGCGCCCATATATCCGAGGCGGGCGCGAGGCGCCCACGGACATTCAACTAGGATATACCCCCATGGCGTTTCGCCACAAAACCTTGATTTTGGCCCTTGCCGCGGCGCTTGCGCTGGGCTTTGCCGGTGATGCCTCTGCACGCCCCGGCGGCGGCTTTTCGTTTGGCAGCCGTGGCGCTCGCACCTTTAGCGCGCCTTCGGCCACCCCCACGGCGCCGCAGGGCGCTTCGCCGCTGCAGCGGTCGATGACCTCTCCCAATGCAAATATATTTAGTCGCCCCTCGGGTGGCTTCTTTTCAGGTGGTTTCGGCCGCGGCCTGATCGGCGGCTTCATCGGGGCCGGTCTGTTTGGCATGCTGTTTGGGAATGGGCTGTTCGGCGGCCTCGGCGGCGGCCTGTCAATCCTTGGTCTGCTCCTCCAAATCGGCCTTTTGTTCCTAATCTTCAGACTCGTGATGGGCTTTGTGCGCGGTGGCCCGCTCTTGCAGGGCGCGTCTTTCCGTTCCGGCCTAGGGAGGCAGGGTGGCATGGCTTCGCCCGGCGGTTTCACGGGGTCTAGCGGCGGGGCGGCCAGCCCGCCACGTGGAACCAAGCTCGACATCACGCCGGCCGATTTCACCGTCTTCGAGCAGCGGCTCGCGGAGATCGAAACCACTTTTGGCGCGGAAGATTTCGATCGTCTGCGGGCATTGGCAACGCCGGAAATGGCCTCCTTTTTCGCCGAGGAACTCGCCGCCAACGCCAAGAAGGGTTTGGTCAACAAGGTGTCCGACGTGACGTTTCTGCAAGGCGATCTCGCCGAGGCCTGGCGCGAACCGCAAAGCGAATATGCAACGGTCGCCATACGCTTTTCCTTGATCGACACCATGGTTGACCGGGCTTCGGGCAAGATCGTCTCCGGCAATCCCGCGGTGCCGGAGCAGGCAACCGAGGTCTGGACCTTTGCGCGGCGTACTGGCGGCACCCCGGCCGATTGGAAGCTGTCGGCGATCCAGCAAGCCTAATCGGCATCTCTCGCCGTCATGCCCGAGTGCCTGGCGGCGGGGCTGATGGTTCAGCCATCAGTTTTGTCCGGTTTTTTCCCTCAATCGGACAAAACTGTTTCACGTGAAACATTTTTGACCGATTGACACTCTGCGCAAACGCACTTTCGCAAAGGATCAGCGAGGTACGGCGCGGGGATTTGGGGCGAGCGCAATTCTAAGATAGGATTAGATTTTGGCTTTGTGATTTTTGGCCTCTGTTTGAACCACGGCGCCTGGCTCCGGGCTCGCGACGGCACTTCCGCATTGCGCGAAAATCAAAACGCCGCCGCGACGAGACATCGCAAAGATTTTGTGGCTTGCGCCTAGTTTGCGAGGGTCGAAATTCCTAACGTCTCTAAGTCGTGCTCGCGAATCTCATTGGTGATCGGGAAATAGCCGCCTTTTTCCGTGAGCGTCTGACCGTCCTTGGAGCGGATGTATTTGATGAACTCGGTGCGCAGCGGATCGAGCGGCTCGTCCGGCGCTTTGTTCAAATAGATGTACAAGTAGCGGGCGACCGGATATTTGCCGGAATAGGTCGCTTCAGCGGTTGTATCATA
>CAYTRB010000170.1:0-6772 GCA_964440215.1 uncultured Methylocapsa sp. | reverse complement strand
TCGGATCGTACTGGTTGGCATTGTTCTCACCCGGCTCGACGATGCAATTATCCTGACTTCAATCGGGATCGTTGCATTGCTATTTAACACGGGCTCGACCCGTCAACGAATACACGAACTCTCAAAAATTCTCATACTTCCTGTGATTGCGCTCGTTGCGTATATTTCGATTAATCTTGCCGTCATGGGAACGCCACTGCCCGTGAGTGGAGCGGGCAAAACCGGCTTCGCTTTGTTACGAAATTTGCATATGTTTATCAACGCGGTGCTCGGCCGGTCCATTGGATGGGGATGGGCCTACCTGGCGGAGCGCGCTTATGCCGTTATATTTTGCGTAACATCGGCTATTATTTCAATAATTTTATTGAGTACAAAATTGAAAGGGGCAAAAGAGAATTTCCGGTTATATCAATTAGCGCTGATATTGTTTCTATACATACTGGTAAAATCTTTATTTTTGATATTTCTTGTGAACATAGGGAACCAAGGTTATTGGTATTATTTTGTAATGATATTTACTTTAAATTTCATAATTGCGAGCGCTCTGATTAGCGCAATACCCGCTCGCCGTATCTATGAATACACGGCGCTTGCTGGTGCTGCGATGCTGGTAACGCTCGCTCTCGGCACCGAAAGCCATTTAATAGGTGCGAGGGAAGGGATGCTTGATGATCATTGGCTTTCCAACTACGCAGAGACAGCATACCAACTTTGGACCCATAAAAATGATATCCGCGAGGCATTCCATAAACAAGATCCATCTGCCAAGCTCATTGACAACTTTGATGGAATGTATGGATATTTGCTAGACATGCCCGCCATCAGTGTCACAGGGCTAGTATCAGGAAAGAAAGATTTAGACGATCGTCGAAAAGCCGGTTTTTGGGACAGTGTTTTGCCGCGTGGCTATTCAATCATTAGTAATATTGGCTATCTACGCCTGCCAAATGAGACGGGAATAAAGTGGCGGGAATTCTATAAGAGCCCAGATGGGAAAATTGAATTTTACCAGGTGATGTTGGCTGCCCCCGAGGACACAGGTGCCCCCGGTACCACGTCAGCCACCCATTAATCGACATTGTCTCATAATCATTGTCTCAGTGTCCGAGGTTTTGATAGTCGATCTTCGGGCAGCGGTCCATGACAACTTGGATTCCGAGTGCCCGGGCCCACGCGGCAGGCGCATCATCGCGGACACCAGCTGCATCCAAATCACCTTGGGTTTAGGGTCGAGCGCAAGCGCCTCATCGACGACAGCCCCGGCGGCTGCCGAGTTCCGGAAAATTTCCGCCATATCGACGGGCCCGGGAATATCCGCCAGTGTCTTGAAAAATACCGTGCCATGAACGCAGCTGCCGGTAACGCTGGGATTGACGCCGGTCATCTGATGGCCGCGCGCCAGAAGAAAAGCGAAAACACCATAATAGGGCCGCGTTTCCTTATCCGATGCGCCAACCATCCCGATGGCTTTCACGCTCAACAGACTGCGGCGCAAAACAGCATCGATGCCGTCATCGTGAAAAGGGTGTCCAATAGGGCTCCACGCCAAAGGCAGACTTTTATAGCCTGATCCCTGGTAAGGGAGAATTCAGGCTAAGACAGAACCAATGGCGTCATGATATATAGGAAACACAGGAGGTCGGTTTTCAACTAAGAAAAAACAATTTTAACGACCCTCAGCGCGGGTCCGGTTCCTTGTGAAACTCGGAGCTCCACAAATGTATATTGAAGCCACTAATAAGCTTAGTCAAAGTAGATATATATTATATTCTTGGATTATTGCCACATGTATTCTGATTGCTCCATTGCTAATATCTTTCTTAACTATAGGATGGCGGGTAATCTTCAGTTTGTTTGCGGCTGACTCCATGTACTACATGGGTGTTGCAAATAATTGGGTGAGATATGGTTTCCCAACCTTTGATGGCGAGCAAATATCAAATGGCTTTCATCCTTTGTGGGAGTTACTGATTACTGGAGTATTCTGGATATTCCATGTGCCACACGATTATCAATTGTATGTCGTTTTTGCTTTAAGCTTTGTTTTGGTTTCGGTATCGCTTACATTGCTTGGAAGTATCGCGATGGGCCGCTTCGGGCTGGTCAGAGGGGGTGTCGTCATCCTTCTGATGTTTCCCGGCGCCTATACGCTGCTCGGTAACCCGGCTTCCCATGTTTCTGGCGACCCAGGAGTCCTTTATAGATTGGAACCTTGGAGTGCCATCAACGGAATGGAGAGCACGCTAAGCTTGGCATTGTGGTCTCTTGCCATTTATCTGGTCATCCGCCGGCTGGAAATAGGCAAAAAATACGGCGAGGCTATCGATCAATCCGTTGATTGGCCGTTCATAATCAATTTGCCTGTTCGGATCGTACTGGTTGGCATTGTTCTCACCCGGCTCGACGATGCAATTATCCTGGCTTCAATCGGGATCGTTGCATTGCTATTTAACAGGGGCTCGACCTTTCAACGGATACACCAATTATCTAAAATTCTCATACTTCCCGTGATTGCGCTCGTTGCATATCTATCGATTAACCTTGTCGTCGTCGGGACGCCGCTGCCAGTGAGTGGAGTGAGCAAAACCGGGTTCGCTTTATTACAAAATTTGTTTAAGTGTGCCAGCTCGGTGCTCGGCCTGGACATTCGATGGTCATGGATCTATGTCGCAGAGCGGGCATATCCAGTTATGTTTTGCATAACATTAGCTATTATTTCAATATTTTTATTGAAAACAAAATTCATAGAAGCAATAGAGAAATCTCGCTTATATCAATTAATGTTGATTTTGTTTATATACATACTGATAAAATCTTTATTTTTGCTGTTTTTTATTTCTTTCTGGTTACAAGGTTATTGGTATTATTTTGTCATGATATTTATTTTAAATTTCATAATTGCGAGCGCTCTTATTAGCGCAATCCCTTCCCGCCGTGACTACGAATACACAGCGCTTGCTGGTGCTGCTCTGGTGGTAACGCTTGCTCTCGGCAACGAAACCCATTTATTAAATACGAGGGAAGGGATGATTGATATAGTTTGGCTCGCCAACTACACGGAGACCGCGTACCAACTTTGGACCCATAAAAAAGATATCCGCGAGGCATTCGTCAAACAAGATCCATCCGCCAAGCTGATTGACAACTATGATGGAATGTATGGATATTTGCTAGATATGCCCGCGGTCAGTGTCTCGGGGCTAGTATCAGGAAAGAAAGATTTAGACGATCGCAAAAAAATCGGTTTCTGGAACAGCGTTTTGCCTCGTGGCTATTCAATCATTAGTCGTAGAGGCTATTTAAACCTTGAAAACGAGACGGGAATAAAGTGGCGGGAATTTTATAAGAGCCCAGATGGGAAAATTGAATTTTACCAGGTGATGTTGGCTGCCCCCGAGGACACAGGTGCCCCCGGTACCACGTCAGCCACCCATTAATCGACATTGTCTCATAATCATTGTCTCATTGTCCGAGGTTTTGATAGCCGGCTTTGTGCAACTTATCCTCTTCTCTTTTTGGCAATGCCCTCTCCGTTTAGCCGCACGCAAATACCGTTCGATAGCCTGACAAACCTTTGAGACTTTGCCAGTGTTGCCGCAATTCAAGCCTTGACCCATGGGGAAAGGCTGCATAAAAGGAGCGCCAACCGATGCGCAAGCCCTCTGGAGCTTTGCGCCTGTTTGCATGGAAAATTGAATGTTCGGCAAGACTTATTCCGCCAAAACGGCGGATATCGAAAAAAAATGGGTGGTGATCGACGCGAAGGGGCTTGTCGTTGGGCGGCTTGCTTCACTGA
The DNA here is from genome assembly GCA_964440215.1 of uncultured Methylocapsa sp. Lineage (GTDB taxonomy): Bacteria > Pseudomonadota > Alphaproteobacteria > Rhizobiales > Beijerinckiaceae > Methylocapsa. The sequence goes on along the minus strand of CAYTRB010000170.1, from coordinate 2,976 downwards.
TCGCCTTGCGGCTGCGCGGTAAGCACAAGCCATCCTTCACGCCGCATGTGGACGATGGCGACAACATCATCGTCGTCAACGCCGAAAAAGTGGTCTTGACCGGCCGTAAGCGCGACCAAAAAGTCTATTATAGCTTTACCGGTTATCCGGGCGGCATTAAGGAACGCTCCGCCAAATTCATTCTCGAAGGCCGTTTCCCCGAACGCATCGTTGAAAAAGCCGTGGAGCGTATGCTTCCGCGTGGCCCGCTCGGGCGCCAGCAGCTTAGCAATCTGCGTGTCTATAAGGGCAGCGAGCATCCGCATGCCGCACAAAACCCGGTGGCGCTCGATATCGCGAGCCTCAACCGCAAGAACGCGAGGCTCGTCTGATCATGTCCGAGACTTTATCTTCGCTTCAGGATTTGAAAGATGTGGCGGCGCCGCCCCCCGAGGCTGCTCCCCGCTATATTCAGAAGCTCGATCCGCAAGGGCGCGCCTATGCTACCGGCAAACGCAAGGACGCGGTTGCGCGCGTCTGGATCAAGCCCGGTCCCGGTAAGATTGTTGTCAATGGCCGGCCTCTTGATCATTATTTCGCGCGTCCCGTGCTTCGGATGATCCTGCAGCAGCCGCTTGGCATCACGAAGCGCGTCGATCAATATGATTTGACGGTTAGCGTGGCAGGCGGCGGCCTATCGGGCCAGGCGGGCGCCGTGCGCCATGGCCTGGCCAAGGCGCTTCTCGCTTACGAGCCAGAGCTACGATCCGTTCTCAAGAAAGAGGGCTTCTTGACGCGGGATCCGCGCGTCGTCGAGCGCAAGAAATATGGCAAGAAGAAAGCCCGCCGGAGCTTCCAATTCTCGAAACGCTGAGACTTCAGAGTTTCTAGCTCAAGGATCAAGGCGGCCACTGGCCGCCTTTTGTTTGTGCCAGAGTTTCGATCCAACGGCTTGCCCAGAGACCGCACCATGAGCGCGAAAATCTTCATCGATGGCGAATCCGGAACAACCGGGCTTGGTATTCGCGCGCGACTTGAAGCTCACCCCGAAATCGAACTCCTCGGCGTGCCTGCCGATCAACGCAAAGATCCTGCTGCCAAGAAAGCGGCGATGGAACAAGCCGATATTGTTGTGCTTTGTCTTCCAGACGAGGCTGCCCGGGAAGCCGCCGCGATCGCGGCGGCGCTAGGCGGCAGGAGCCCGCGCATACTCGACGCCTCAACCGCACACCGGGTTGCAGAAGGCTGGACCTACGGTTTTCCAGAGCTTGCCTCCGGCCAAGCCGAAGCGATCGCAAGCGCAAGGCGTGTTGCCAACCCCGGCTGCTACGCCACCGGCGCCATCGCGCTCTTGCACCCGCTTGTCGACATAGGCCTTTTGCCAGCCGATCTACCGCTGACGATTCATGCGGTATCTGGCTATTCAGGTGGCGGCAAGGCAATGATCTTGTCCTACGAGCGCGGCGAGGCTCCTTCCTTTGAAGCCTATGCGCTTGGCCTCGAACATAAGCACGTGCCGGAAATTGAGCGTTACGCCCGCCTCGCACGCCGCCCGATCTTCGCGCCTTCGGTCGGCGATTTTGCGCAAGGCATGTTGGTTTGCGTGCCTCTCTTTCTGGACGAGCTGCCGCTTAAGCCGAGGGGTGCCGATCTTGAGGCCGCTCTCGCCGCGCACTATGCGGCAGGCCCTTTCGTCAGGGTTGTTCCAGCAGAACCTTCGGGAAAAATTGAGCCAGAGTCCCTGAACGGCACGAATGATCTTGAACTCCGTGTTTTCGCAAACGAGGCCAGGCGTCACGCGATTCTGGTCGCCAAGCTCGACAATCTCGGCAAGGGAGCATCCGGAGCGGCGCTGCAAAATCTCGAATTGATGCTTCGGCCTGAGCCGCGATAATCAATCCGTTGGAAAGCCCACGTGCCGCGAGCGGCCGGCGCAAAGGATCGCTGTCGTAACCGCGGTCGGCGTAGACCGTACCCGAGGCCGGATCCCGCATCGACTGCGACACACAGCTTGTAGCCGAATGCGAAGCGGCCACGCGCATTGGTCGTGTTGATTCGGGCCTCCTTGTCGATCTTGCTCACCCTGCGTTTGTCCATGCGCGGCTGCCCGGCCGCGCTAGTGACATGCGATGCGCGGATCAGCGTGCCTTGTTTCATGACGAGGCCAGCCGCATCGACTGGCGGTTCATCTCGGTCAAAAGCGGCTCGACGAGAGCGAGTGGTGAGGCCGCGCCCTCCAAGTTACAAGGATGAAGGAGAGGCTTTTCAAACCGACACTTGGGTTTCTTGACTTCTTTGCTGGGAAACGACTACAAGGAGGCGTCCTTGATTTAAGGGTTTGTTTCGCGCGAGCCGCTTTGTCCTTCGAGGCAAGTGGTGAACGTCCGGCGGCGCGTTGCGCTCCCGGGCGCACTCTGCGCTGGAACTTTGCGCGCGGAATCCCGAGTTACAAGGCTAAGCTCTGGGTTGGCAAACTTTCATTTCCTGGATTTGTGTTAGGCCTTTAAAAAAATCTCGCCGCTAGAGCGGCAAAGTTTGCGACAGGAACGCGTGCATGTTCGAGGGGCTCTCGGAAAAGCTCTCAGGCATATTGGATAAATTAACGCGGCGCGGCGCGCTCTCCGAGGAGGACGTGAATGTCGCGCTGCGCGAAGTCCGCCGCGCCCTGCTCGAAGCCGATGTTGCCCTCGACATCGCGCGCTCCTTCGTTGACAAGGTGCGCACCCGTGCCGTCGGCGCCAACATCGTCAAATCGGTGACACCCGGCCAGATGGTCGTGAAAATCGTCAATGACGTGTTGATCGAGACGCTGGGTGCCGATGCCGATCCCATCAATCTCGATGCTGCCGCGCCTGTGGCTATCATGATGGTCGGCTTGCAAGGCGCGGGCAAGACGACAACGGCCGCCAAGATCGCCAAGCGCCTTGCCGAAAGAATGAAGCGCAAGGTGTTGATGGCATCGCTCGACGTGAAACGGCCGGCGGCGCAAGAACAGCT
>CAYTRB010000169.1:0-6845 GCA_964440215.1 uncultured Methylocapsa sp. | reverse complement strand
TTATCGAGAGCCCGATGACGGATGCCTTGAATGAGAAACAGAAAGAGGCGATCCTTGCCAAGGTTCCCATGGGACGTCTCGGAACCGGCGCGGAAATCGCCGCGGCGGTCGTCTATCTCGCCAGTCGGCAAGCCGCCTATGTCACCGGCCAGACTCTCCATGTTAATGGGGGAATGGCAATGATTTAAATACGATAGGGGGCTATTCGGCAGGCGTGCGCGGGCTCTCGCCAACCGGATTGAAGTATGTTACCAACCCGGCTAAGCGAGGGGCACGTCAAGTTGCGGGCCCCCGTATCACGTTGACGCCAGTCTATGACGGCGATTTCTGAGCAAAGTTTGAGCAAACTTAAAGAGGACGAGGATCAAACAACCATGAGCGATGTCGCCGAGCGCGTGAAAAAAATTGTGGTCGAGCATCTCGGCGTTGAAGCCGACAAAGTCGTCGATGGCGCCAATTTCATGGAAGACCTTGGCGCGGATTCCCTTGACACGGTCGAGCTCGTCATGGCTTTCGAAGAAGAATTTGGTGTCGAGATTCCTGACGATGCCGCCGAAACGATTGTGACGGTTGGTGATGCCATCAAATTTCTCGAAAAGGCTTCAGCAGCCTAATTTCCTTAAAAACCATGCGCTCCCGGACTCCAAACTCGGAATTGGAACGGAGTGTGCCAACAATGCGTGCCGGCTGAATGCTGGTTGCCAAATTAAAGAACAAGAAAAACAAGAAAAACCGTAAGGTTGTTTGATGCGCAGGGTGGTTGTTACGGGTCTCGGCATGGTCTCGCCACTGGGCAGCGGGGCAGAGCCGAGCTGGAGCCGTTTGCTCGCAGGCCAAAGCGGTGCCCGTCCGATCGAAACATTCGATGTTTCCGATCTTCCTTGCAAGATTGCCATGCCGGTCCCGCGCGGCGCCGGTGGCGACGACGCGAGCTTCAACCCCGATCAATGGATGGAGCCGAAAGAGCAGCGCAAAGTTGACGATTTTATTCTCTACGCGATGGCGGCGGCGACGCAGGCGCTTGCCGATGCGGGCTGGAAGCCCTCCACCTATGAGGAGCAGATCCAAACCGGCGTTCTGATCGGCGCCGGGATCGGCGGTCTTGGCGGTATCGCCGAGACCGCGATTGTCTTGAAGGAAAAGGGGCCGCGCCGCGTTTCGCCTTTCTTTATTCCTGGGCGTCTCATCAATCTCGCCGGGGGCTATGTCTCAATTCAGCATGGTCTCAAAGGTCCGAATCACGCGGTCGTCACCGCGTGCTCGTCGGGAACCCATGCGATCGGCGACGCGGCGCGTCTGATCGCCCTGGAAGATGCCGAAGTCATGGTGGCGGGGGGAGCGGAATCGGCGATCAACCGCATCGGCATTGCAGGATTCGCCGCGTGCAAGGCCCTCTCCACTGGTTTCAACGACCGGCCGAAGCTCGCCTCGCGGCCCTACGACAAGGACCGCGATGGTTTTGTCATGGGCGAGGGTGCTGGCTGTGTCGTTCTCGAATCCTACGAGCATGCCAAGGCGCGCGGCGCCAAGATTTACGCCGAGATCGTGGGTTATGGCATGTCGGGCGACGCCTATCACATCACGGCGCCGGCGGTGAGCGGCGATGGGGCCTATCGGGCGATGACGGCGGCGATCAAACGGGCCGGGATTGCACCAGGCGATATCGATTATATCAATGCGCATGGGACTTCGACGCCGCTCGGCGACGAAATCGAGATCCGGGCCGTCGAGAGGCTCGTTGGCAGCAGCGGACATGCGCTTTCCATGTCCTCGACAAAATCGGCGATCGGACATCTTCTCGGCGCCGCCGGGGCCGTCGAGGCGATCTTTACGATTTTGGCGATCCGGGATCAAATCGTACCGCCGACGCTCAACCTCGATAATTTGTCGGTGGCGACCGAAATCGATCTCGTCCCGCACAAGGCGCGGGCGCGCGAAGTGACCTTCGCCATGTCGAATTCCTTCGGCTTTGGGGGCACCAACGCCTGTGTGATTTTCAAGCATCCGGAATAACTGGCAGGCTAAGGCCATGTTAGATCCCGTTCATGATTTGGGATAAAATCCATCCAAAATCATGAACGGGATCGATTCCAAAAGATAAGAGCGGGATACGGGCGGAAAAACGGTTTCCACTTTTCCTCATCCCGCTCAATGCAGTCCATCTGGCCGACATGCCAGAAATTCCGGTGCGTGAACCCGATTTCGCCATATTTTCCGGGCCGGATAGGCGGCATCTGCCAATGCGCGCCGGTTTGTTTTGCAGCGAGGTGGGGTTTGGTTCACGTCAGGAAACTGCGATGGCGTATGACCCCAAAAAGTTGCAGGCTTTTTGGATAGGATCATGCGGTAACACTACGGTGACACTAAAGAGAAGGAGACCATGAGCGATTCATCTTGAAGCGATCATGGCCTAGTGCAACCCCGAAGACGACTGCAATGAGAAATAACGGAACGCGTCGGAGCATTTTGGTTGGCGGAAAGGCTCCCGTGGCAACTTCGTGAGCTGATGTGATGGGCGACAAGCCTCAAACCCCGAACTTGCCTTTAAATCCGAATGGAAAAGATGTGCCGGAGCCGGACCGGGCCCTGCGCGGCGACGCCCGCCCGGATGGCCGGTTGGGCGCCCAAAGAGTGACGCCGCGAAGCCCCAATGAGGCACTGCAGCCCGATACCGCTCCACCGCCGCCGCCCAACCCGCGGAGGCGCAGACGGCCCACGCTTTCGGTATTCAGCGGAATCCTTTCTTTTTTATTGGTTGCGGCGCTCGCTTCCATGTTCGGGCTCGTGTGGGCTCAACAGCGGATGCGCGCGCCAGGTCCGCTCACGGAAGCCAAGGTCCTCTACATCGCACCAGGCACCGAGGTGCCCGACATTATCGCCCAACTCGACAGCGCAGGGGTCATCGACGGTCCGTTCTTGCTCAATATCGCGCTGTTGCTCGAAGGCAACCGTTCAAAGGTCAAGGCCGGCGAATATCTCTTCAAACAAAACGCCAGTCTGAGTGACGTGATCGAGACGCTGGTCAGCGGCAAGCAGGTGCTTCACGCCGTCACCATACCCGAAGGACTGACGAGCGAGCAGATTGTCGAAAGGATCCGCGAAAGCGACTTTCTCCTCGGCGATATTGCGGAGGTGCCGAAGGAAGGCAGTCTTCTTCCGGAAACATACAAGGTCGCGCGCGGTACGGTGCGAGCGGACCTCGTTAAGAAAATGCAGGACGATCAAAAGCGCGCCGTCGATCAGATTTGGTCGCGCCGGTCGAGCGGTCTTCCCTTGCGCTCTCCCTTTGAACTTGTCACCTTGGCCTCGATCGTCGAAAAGGAAACCGGCAAGGCCGATGAGCGGCCGCGGGTTGCGAGCGTTTTTCTGAACCGCCTGAAAAAAGGGATGCGTCTGCAATCCGACCCTACGATTGTCTATGGCCTGGCCGGAGGCAAGGGCCCGCTTGGGAGGGGGCTCACGCGTGCCGATCTCGACAAGCCTACTCCTTATAATACTTATACGATCGACGGCCTGCCGCCCGGGCCGATCGCCAATCCGGGCCGCGCGGCGCTGGAGGCCGTGGCAAACCCGTCACGGACGCAGGATCTGTATTTCGTCGCCGACGGCACCGGCGGCCATGTCTTTTCCGAAACGCTCGATCAGCATAACCGCAATGTGCAGCGCTGGCGCCAGATCGAAAAGGACGTGAAGGACAAGCAGGAACAACCGGCACCCGACGCGGACAAAGCGGCACCCGCGAACGAGCCTTCCGCGCCGGCTACCACCCCTCCTTCGGCGCCTGCGGCAACCCAGCCCGGCGGCGGCCGGAAAAGCGAGACCGGAATTCCTGCTTCCGTCTATGGTTCGCTTCCTGCATCGCTAGATACGGCCCGAAGCAGCACACAAGCGCCAACTTTGGCTTATGCGCAGGCGGCGTCGGCGATTGCGGGAGCGGTGCGGACGCCGTCTTCCAAGTCCACCGAGGCTAAGCCCGCCACGGCCATAAGGGCCTTCACCTTTGGCCCCGGGCTCGACGAACTTGGCATTTCAGTCGGGGGCGTCCCCTCTCCGGCTGCAGCGACACTCGATGGTCCGGTCGGCCAAGAGGATGCGGCGGATTCGCCAAGCGGTGTTACGTCCCGCGTCGCCGCCGGCGGCGAGCAGAACCCGCGGCCGATGCCTGCCGGTTTCTCGCCGGCGGTCGACGGTTCCCCGGATCAATCCGTAGGGGCAGACGAGACCCCGCCGCAAAACGATAAACCAGCCGTCCATCCGAAGGCGTTCGATGCTTCCCAAGGAACCCCTTTCGACCCCCTTCTTAACAAGACCTATGATTTGAACTACGCGAAAACCGTCCCGGCGATGCGTTAATCATTATTTCCGATCCGGAGAGAATTACGAAAGCGAGGATTGGCGAAGACCAGCTCGAGTCAGAGGTCAATGCCGCTGGTATGAGACCATGAGCGTCTTATCTTGAAGCGCTCATGGGCAAGCGCTCAAACATGCTTCGGGCGGCCTTAACGCAAACCCCAGGCTCGCGGCGATCGCCGGGTGTGTCACATGGCCGCGATGCACATTGAGCCCGCCACGCAGGCCGGGATTGCGCGCAATCGCCTTGAGCCCGCCGGAAGCAAGAGCGAGACCGAAAGGAAGCGTCGCATTGTTCAGCGCATGGGTCGAAGTCAAGGGCACCGCGCCAGGAATATTCGCGACGCAATAATGCACCACGCCATCCTTGAGGAAAGTCGGATGGGTGTGGGTCGTTGGATGCGAGGACTCGAAGCAGCCGCCCTGATCGATCGCGATATCGACGAGAACGGCGCCTTGCTTCATGCCGCGCAACATTGGCTTGGTGACGAGTTTCGGCGCCGTCGCGCCCGGGATCAGCACGGCGCCGATGACCGCGTCGGCGGAAAAAACCGCATCCTCAATCGCCGCCGCCGAGGCGAATCTTGTTTTTGCCCGCCCTTGAAACAATTCGTCGAGCAGGCGCAGGCGCGGGAGCGAGCGGTCGAGGATCGTCACATCGGCGCCAAGACCAACCGCCATCCGCGCGGCTTGGGTTCCGGCGACCCCGCCGCCGAGCACCACGACAAGCGCTGGCGGGACTCCCGGCACACCACCGAGCAGAATGCCGCGGCCGCCGTTCTGGCGCTGAAGAGCCGTGCCGGCCGCCTCGGCGGCGAGGCGTCCGGCTACCTCACTCATCGGCGCGAGGAGGGGCAGGCCTTGGCCATCGGGCCCAGTCACGGTTTCATAGGCAATGGCGGTGCAGCCGGAGGCGAGTAAGCCTTTCGCCTGGGCGAGATCGGCCGCGAGGTGCAAAAAGGTGAAAAGGATTTGCCCTTCGCGCAGCCGCGTCCATTCGCTTTCTTGCGGCTCCTTCACCTTTATGATCATTTCGGATTTGGCGAAAATTTCGGCGGCGGTGCTGGCAATTGTAGCACCGGCCGAAAGATAGGCTTGATCCGTGGCATTGATCCCGGCGCCAGCGCCGGTTTCCACGCTGAGCTCATGCCCCGCGGCGACGAATTCGCGGACCGCCTCGGGGGTCAATCCGACGCGATATTCCCCCTCTTTGATTTCCTTCGGCACACCAATCCGCATTCGACATCCGCCTCTAACTCTGGATATGCCCGCAACGGCACATCCTGGAAAAATTGCCCGGCTTTTCGAGCATAAATGGCAGCGACTTATTGTATTTAGAGTGGATCCTCTCCAATCCCCTCACCGGGAAGCGCTCTGGACTTCGCACCGAAAAAGCTGCTCGACTTTTTCGCTTCTGACATGCTCCAACTCTTTTGAAGCCCAGCGATTCCTTTTCGATCGGAGGATTGCATCGGGGAGCAAGCACTCTTGGCGCGAATGTGGTACGCTCTATGCTGGAAAGCAATGGCGAGACGGCGCCGCGAAGCGTCCAGGCAGGGAGCACCGGTCGTTTGCAGGGCACGTTCAAAATCAAAGAGTTGGAGCATGTCAGAAGCGAAAAAGTCGAGCAACTTTTTCGGGGCTGGCTCTAGCCGCAAGCCAATGAATGGGCAGACGCGCCGGTCCGTCACGGTCCCGTCATCAAGTATGATGAAATTTCAACCCCCTTCCGGTCGAGGAGGAAATTTTGATGTCGCCGGTGGAAAGACAAAATATAGCTGCGAGAAAACGCGCGGCGGGGCTGGGGCGTGGCGCGAAAGGTCATTCCGCTCCCGCGAAACCTATGAAGAAGACGCCGGTTGTCGAGACTGTTGTCGAGGAGGAACGTGTCGAAGCTATTTTGGATCTCTCCGGCCAGGACAAAGAGATCTCCGTCGAGACCGCCACAGCGGCATCGATTGCCATCATGGACACAGCCGACACGGCTATCGCGCCAGCAGCGGGGATCGCGCAATCGCCGCACCGCTTTATCAATCGCGAATTATCTTGGCTCGAATTCAACCGGCGGGTTCTGCTCGAAGCATCGAATCAAAACCATCCGCTCCTCGAGCAACTGCGATTTTTATCAATTTCCGCCGACAATCTCGACGAATTCTTCATGGTGCGGGTCGCCGGACTCCGCGGCCAGCTGCGCGCCGGAATTACGACGCCGTCCGAGGACGGGATGTCGCCGCCCGAACAACTCGCCAAGCTCCGCGAGCGCGTCAGCCTTTTGGCAGCGGAACAGCAGCGGCGCTGGCGTGAATTGCGCAAGGAGCTGCGTGGGGCTGAAATAATTCTCCTCGATCCGCCGGATCTGAGCAAGGCCGAAACGGAATGGCTGCGTCAGCATTTCATGACGCATATTTTTCCGGTTCTCACGCCGCTCGCCATTGATCCGGCGCATCCGTTCCCGTTCATTCCCAATTTCGGCTTTACGATCGCCCTCGAATTGC